>CAZHMM010000074.1:0-18574 GCA_964533585.1 uncultured Elioraea sp. | reverse complement strand
TGGTGGACGGGCGGATCGTGCATGACAGCGCGCGCGACTGAGCGGCCCCTTGCGCAAACGCGGCTGTGCCGGCATCTGCGCGGCATGGACGGATGCACGCGGCGCGAGGACGGCCAGTGAGAGCGGAGGCGCCGTTCGTCGCGCTCGATCGCGTCAGCCTGACCTATCGCGGCGAGGGCGAGGGCACGCTCGCGGTCGCGGGGCTGGATCTCGCGATCGCGCGGGGGGAATTCGCGGCGGTGGTGGGCCCCTCGGGCTGCGGCAAGTCGACGCTGATGAAGCTGGTCACCGGCCTTGCGCCGGCGAGCGCGGGCAGCGTCGCGGTCGGCGGGCAGCGAGTGGCGGGACCGCTGAAGATCGTCGGCATGGCATTCCAGAACCCGACCTTGCTGCCCTGGCGCACCACGCTCGACAACGTGCTGCTGCCGCTTGAGATCGTCGAGCCGCACCGGGCGACCTTCCGCCGCGAGCGCGCGCGCCATGTCGAGCGGGCGCGCGCGTTGCTGGCGACCGTCGGGCTGGCCGGGTTCGAGCAGAAGTATCCCTGGCAACTCTCCGGCGGGATGCAGCAGCGCGCGAGCCTGTGCCGCGCGCTGATCCACGAGCCGGACCTGCTGATGCTGGACGAACCCTTCGCCGCGCTCGATGCCTTCACGCGCGAGGAGCTGTGGGGCGTGTTGCAGGATTTGTGGCTCGCGCGGCGCTTCACCTGCGTGCTGGTGACGCATGATCTGCGCGAGGCGGTGTATCTCGCCGACACGGTGCATGTGATGAGCGCGCGGCCCGGGCGGATCATCGCCACGCGCGCGATCGACCTACCGCGCCCGCGCACGCTCGAGGGCAGTTTCGAGCCGCATTTCGTCGATCTGGTGCATGGCTTGCGCGACCGCATCGCCGCGGCGCGGGCGGAGGCGTGAATGCCCGCGCGGTTCTGGCACGACCTGACCTGGCCCGAGTTCGCGTCCCTCGATGCGTCGCGCGCGGTGGCGCTGCTGCCGATCGCCGCGACCGAGCAGCACGGGCCGCACCTGACCGTCTCGGTGGACACGACGATCAACGAGGGCGTCGTGCGCGCGGCGATGGCGCTGATCCCGGACGGCGTGACGCTGCTGGTGCTGCCGACCCAGGCGATCGGCGTCTCGGTCGAGCACGGACGCTTCCCCGGCAGCCTGACGATCTCGCCCGAAACGGCGATCGCCGCCTGGAGCGAGATCGGCACCTCGGTCGCGCGCGCCGGCATCCGCCGCCTCGTGCTGCTGAACAGCCATGGCGGCCAGCCGCAGGCCGCCGAGATCGTCTGCCGGCGGCTGCGCATCGCACATAGGGTGTTTGCCGCCACCGCGATGTGGGACCGCATCACCGCGCTCGGCGATCTGATCGCCGCGGACGAGCGGCGCTTCGGCATCCATGCCGGGCAGATGGAGACGGCCGCGATGCTGGCGCTGGCGCCAGAGCACGTGCGCGCAGATCGGGTGCGTGACTTCCCCAACGCGACCGTCACCTGGGACGACAACGCCGTGCTGCGCGCGGGTGGCGCGGTCGCGTTCGGCTGGCAGGCGCAGGATCTGAACGCGACCGGCGCGGTCGGCAATGCCGCGGCCGCCACGGCCGAACTCGGCGCGGCGGTGCTGGCGCGCGCGGCCGCGGCGCTCGCGCGGCTGGTCACCGAGATCGCCGCCATCGACGTCGTGGCCTGGCTGAAGGAGAGCGCGCGTGAGTGACACCACAGGGTTCCTCGCCGCGCTCGACGGCATCGCAGTGGAGACCGACCGCGCACTGGTGCGGCAGAAGAGCCGCGACTTCTTCTGGTACTCGCCCGTGCTGAAGCGGCAGTTGAACAGGGTGACGGCGGAGGCCGTGGTGACACCGCGCGACGAGGATGAGGTCGCGCGCGTGCTCTCCGCCGCGGTTCGGCACCGCGTGCCGGTCACGCCGCGCGGCGCGGGCACCGGCAATTACGGCCAGGCCATGCCGATCCGCGGCGGCGTCGTGCTCGACCTCTCGGCGCTCGACCGGGTGCTGTGGACGCGCGCCGGTGCGGTGCGCGCGCAGTGCGGGGCGAAGCTGATCGACATCGACGCCGAGACGCGCGCCTCGGTCGGCGGCGAGCTTCGCTTCCATCCCTCGACGAAACGCACCGCGACGATCGGCGGATTCATCGCCGGTGGCTCATCCGGCATCGGCTCCTGCACCTGGGGCATCCTGCGCGAGCCGGGCAACATCCTCGGCCTGCGCCTGCTGACGATGGAGGAGCGCCCGCGCGTGATCGAGCTGCGCGGCGCAGACATCCAGAAGGCGAACCACGCCTATGGCACGAACGGCGTGATCACCGAGGTGGAGATGCCGCTCGCCCCGGCCTGGGATTGGGTGGACGTCGTGGCGGCCTTCCCGACGCTGATGGACGCGGCGCGCTTTGCTGACGGCTTCACCCGCCAGGACGGGATCGCCAAGAAGCTGGTGTGCGTGCTCGCCGCCGGGATCGCGCAGACGCATTTCCGCGGGCTTGCCGGCGTGCTGCCGGACGGCCGGGCGATCGCACTGCTGATGGTCGCCGCGCCGTTCCTCGACTTCCTGCCGGGGCTGCTCGCGCCGCATGGCGGCGCGGAGGTGCACCGCCAGCCGAGCGAGGCGGCCGAGGTGCCGCTCTACGAGTACTCCTGGAACCACACCACGCTGCAGGTGCTGAAGACCGACAAGTCGGTGACGTATCTGCAGACGCTGTTTCCGCCGCCCTGGCATCTCGCCAAGGTGGCGGAGCTGGAGGCGGCGTTCGGCGACGAGGTGCCGATGCATCTGGAGTTCGTGAAGTTCGGTGGCGAGGTGGCGTGCTTCGGGTTGCAGCTCGTGCGCTTCACCACCGAGGCGCGGCTGGCGGAGATCATCGCCGCGCACGAGGCTGCCGGCTGCCCGATCTTCAACCCCCACGCCTTCACGCTGGAGGAGGGGGGCATGAAGAAGGTCGATCACGAGCAATTGGCGTTCAAGCGCGAGGCCGACCCGCTGGGGCTGCTCAACCCCGGCAAGATGCTGGCCTGGGAGAACCCCGACTGGACGCCGACCGAGTCGCGGCATCTCTACGAGACGGCATAGGACCGTCCCGGCCGATGCGGTTGCCCTTCCGTTCGCCCCCGCGCTAGAACCCCGCCAACCCCCGACACCCCAGTTCCGAAGGCCGAGCCCATGCCCGCCTATCAGTACGTCTATGTGATGAAGAACCTCACCAAGGCCTATCCGGGCGGCCGCGAGGTGTTCAAAGGCATCACCCTGTCCTTCCTGCCCGGCGTGAAGATCGGCGTGCTCGGCGTCAACGGCGCCGGCAAGTCGACCCTGCTCAAGATCATGGCCGGGCTGGAGAAGGATTTCGGCGGCGAGGCCTGGGCGGCCGAGGGCGTGCGCGTCGGCTACCTGCCGCAGGAGCCGCAGCTCGACCCGACCAAGACGGTCGGCGAGAACGTGCGCGACGCGCTGGGCGCGGTCGTCGCGGCACTCGACCGGTTCAACGAGATCTCCAATGCCTTCGCCGAGCCGATGGACGACGAGCAGATGAACGCCCTGCTCGCCGAGCAGGCCACGCTCCAGGAGACGATCGACGCCGCGAATGGCTGGGAGATCGACCGGCAGATCGAGATCGCGCTCGACGCGCTGCGCTGCCCGCCGGCCGACAGCCCGGTGACACACCTCTCGGGCGGCGAGAAGCGGCGCGTGGCCCTCTGCAAGCTGCTGCTGGAGAAGCCGGACCTGCTGCTGCTCGACGAGCCGACCAACCACCTCGACGCCGAGAGCGTGGCCTGGCTGGAGACGACGCTGCGCACCTATCCCGGCACGGTGATGATCGTCACCCACGACCGCTACTTCCTCGACAACGTCACCGGCTGGATCCTCGAGATCGAGCGCGGCCGCGGCTATCCGTATGAGGGCAACTACTCCTCGTGGCTGGATCAGAAGCGCAAGCGGCTCGAGCAGGAGGAGAAGGAGGAGACCGCGCGGATGCGGGCGCTGGCGGCCGAGAAGGAGTGGATCGGCCAGTCCGCCCGCGCGCGCCAGGCGAAGAACAAGGCGCGCATCCAGCGCTACGAGGAGATGCTGGCGGCCTCGAACGAGAAAGTGGCCGGGGTGGCCGAGATCGTCATCCCGCCGGGACCGCGCCTCGGCGGCACGGTGATCGAGGCCGAGCATCTCTCGAAGGGCTTCGGCGACCAGCTGCTGATCGACGATCTCTCCTTCAAGCTGCCGCCGGGCGGCATCGTCGGCGTGATCGGCCCGAACGGCGCGGGCAAGACCACGCTGTTCCGCATGATCATCGGCCAGGAGCAGCCTGATTCCGGCGTGCTCAGGATCGGCGAGACCGTGAAGCTCGGCTATGTCGACCAGTCGCGCGACGCGCTCGATCCGAACAAGACGGTGTGGGAGGAGATCTCCGGCGGCACCGACGTGATCTATCTCGGCAAGCGGGCGGTGCAGTCGCGCGCCTATGTCGGCGCGTTCAACTTCAAGGGCGCGGACCAGCAGAAGAAGGTCGGCATCCTCTCGGGCGGCGAGCGCAACCGGGTGCATCTGGCGAAGATGCTGAAATCCGAGTCGAACGTGCTGCTGCTCGACGAGCCGACCAACGACCTCGACGTCGACACGCTGCGCGCGCTGGAGGAGGCGCTGATGGACTTCGCCGGTTGTGCCGTGGTGATCAGCCACGACCGCTGGTTCCTCGACCGGCTCTGCACCCACATCCTCGCCTTCGAGGGCGACAGCCACGTCGAGTGGTTCGAAGGGAACTTCGAGGCCTACGAGGAGGACAAGCGGCGCCGGCTCGGCGAGCACGCCACCGACCCGCACCGCATCAAGTACAAGCCGCTGGTGCGGGTATAGCGGGCAGCCCCCTCACACAGGGTCCCAGGAGAACACGTCGCCGCTGCGCTCGAGCGGATAGAACTGCGCGCGCAGCGCCGGCATCCCGTGCTCGGCGATCGCCTCCGCGGTCCAGCCGCCGTCGCGGTGCACGGTGCGCAGCGGACGGTTCTGGCTGAACAGGATCAGCTCGTTCTGGCGCATGCCGAAGATCTGGCCCGTCACCCCCTTGGCCGCATCGGAGGCGAGATAGACCGCGAGCGGGGCGATCGTGTCGGGCGTCATCCTCTGCAACTTCGCCACCCGCGCCTGCTGCTCGGGCGTGTCGGTCGGGATCGAGCCGATCATGCGGCTCCACGCGAAGGGCGAGATGCAGTTCGAGCGCACGCCGAACCGTTCCATGTCGAGCGCAATCGACTTCGACAGCGCGGCAATCCCAAGCTTGGCGGCCGCGTAGTTCGCCTGGCCGACATTGCCGACCAGCCCGGAGGTGGACGTCATGTGCACGAACGCGCCCGCGCCCTGCTCGCGGAACAGCGGTGCCGCGGCGCGGGAGACGAAGAAGCTGCCGTTCAGGTGCACGCCGATCACCGCGAGCCAGTCCTCGGCCGACATCTTGTGGAAGATGGCATCGCGCAGGATGCCTGCGTTGTTGACGACGATGTCGAGCCGGCCGAACGCCTCGGTCGCGCGCACGACGATGCGCTGGGCGCTCTCCCACTCCGCGACACTGTCGGTGTTCAGCACGGCGCGGCCGCCCTCGTCGGTGATGGCCTTGACGGTCTCGGCGCCCGGGCCCTCGTCGTTGCCGGTGCCGGCGACCGAGGCGCCGACGTCGTTCACCACCACCGCGGCCCCTGCCTTGGCCATCGCGAGCGCGACCGCGCGGCCGATGCCGCGCCCTGCGCCGGTGACGATCGCGACCTTGCCCGCCAGACTCATCCGCGCGTTCCTCCGTGTTCGTGTCTCGCCCTCGGGTTGTAGAGCCCGCGGCCAGGACGGGGAAGCCCAGGCGGCTACTTGATGCCGGCGCGCATGAAGGACTGCACGAACTGGCGCTGGAACAGCAGGAAGCCCAGCAGCAGCGGGGCGGAGGTCATCAGCGTCGCGGCACTGATGATCGCCCAGTCGATCCCCTGATCGAGGGTCGCGAACACCGCGAGGCCGACGGTCAGCGGCCGGGTCTCGACCGAGTTGGTGATCACCAGCGGCCAGAGGAAGTTATTCCAGTGGAACGAGACCGAGACGAGGCCGTAGGCGAGGTAGGTCGGCTTGGCGAGCGGCACATAGACGCGCAGCAGGATCGCCATCGTGCCGCAGCCCTCGACCCGCGCCGCCTCCTCCAGTTCGAGCGGCACCTGCTTGAAGGTCTGGCGCAGCAGGAAGATGCCGAAGGCCGAGGCCATGTAGGGCAGGCCGATCGCCAGGATGGTATCGACGAGGCCGAGCGTGCTCATGGTCCGGTAGTTCTCGACCAGCAGCACGTCGGGCGTGATCATCAGCTGAATGAGAACCAGCGCGAACAGGATGCCCGAGCCGGGAAAATCGGCACGCGCGAACACGAAGGCCGCGAGCGTGCACAGCACGAACTGCGCGGCGAGGATCATGGTCACGAGGATGAAGGTGTTGAGGAAGTAGCGCGCGAACGGCGCCGAGATCCAGGCGGTCGCGAAGTTCTCCAGCGTCAGCGGCGCGAACAGATCGAAGGTGGTGGCGTAGCCGGTCGGGTGGATCGCGGCCCAGATGGCGTAGAGCAGCGGCGCGATCCAGACGAGGCCGAACAGCCAGGCGGCCGCGGTCTCGATCCAGACCCAGAGGTCGAACCGTGGCAGGGCAGGGGCCTCGGTGCTTGCGGCGGCACTCGCGGTGGCGCTCATCGGTAATGGACCCGGCGCTCGAGCACGAGGAACTGGAACGCCGCCGTCGCGGCGAGGATCGCCAGCAGGATCATGGTCAGCGCCGAGGCGGAGGCGGTGTCCCAGAACCGGAAGCCGAGCTCGTAGATGTAGGTCAGCAGCAGGGCGGTGGCGTTGTCCGGCCCGCCACGCGTCATGACGATGATGTGGTCGACGAGGCGGAACGCGTTGATGACGGCGTTGACCAGGATGAACAGCGTGGTCGGGCCCAGCAGCGGCACGGTGACGCGCCAGAACACCCGCGCGCGCGACGCACCCTCGATCGCCGCGGCCTCGTACAGCGAGGGCGGGATCGCCTGGAGTGCGGCGAGGTAGAAGATCATGAAGAACCCGGCCTCCTTCCACACCGCGACCGCGATCATCGCGCCGAGCGCGGTCTCGCGCGAGCCGATCCAGTTGGTCGGGCCCCAGCCGAACAGGGCGGCGGTGATGCGGTCGAGCAGGCCGTAATCGGGCGTGTAGAAGAACAGCCAGAGATTCGCGACCGCGATCATGGGCAGCACGGTGGGCGTGAAATAGGCCATGCGCAGCGCGGTGCGCCCGGCGATCCGGCTGTTCACCCAGAGCGCCATGGCGAGCGCGATCGCGATCGAGAGCGGAATGGTCGCGAGCGCGTAGATCGCGTTGTTCCAGAGCGCCTGGAGGAACACCGGATCCTCGAACAGGTAGCTGTAGTTCTCGAACCCGACCCAGCGTGACGGGCGGCTGCCGCGCGGGGTCGAGAACAGCGAGTGCCAGAACGTGGCGACGGCCGGGTAGTGCGTGAAGCCGAACAGCAGCACCAGCGCCGGCGTCAGCATCAGCCAGGCATGGATGGTCGTGCGTCGCGGCATCGTCTCGTGCGTGGAAGCGGGGCGCGGCTGGCGCCGCGCCCCCGTTGCTCAGCCGCGGCGGAACGGTCGCAGCACGCGATCGGCTTCCGCCTGCGCGTCCGCCATCGCCTGCTGCGCCGACTTCGATCCCGTCAGCAGCGCCTGGAGGTTGTCGTTCAGCGCCTTGTAGACGCGCTGGTTTTCGTAGGTGGAGAGCTCGCCGGTCGCCACCGGAAGCTGCTCCTTCGCCACGAGCGCAGGCGGGAACTCCGCCGTGTAGCGCTTCAGCGCCTCGGTCTCCCAGGCATCCGGGCGCACCGCGAGATAGCCGGTCTTGATGCACCAGTCGGCGGCAAGCTCGGGCGAGGTGAGGAAGCGGGCGAAGCGCAGCACCGCCTCGCGCTCGGCCGGGTTGGCGTTCTTGAAGATGTAGAGGTTGCCGCCGCCGACGACGGTGCGCGGCGCCTCCTTGCCCGGCAGACCGGCGACGCCGAACTCGAAACTCGCGTTCGTGCGCACATTGGTCAGGTTGCCGGTGGTGGACCAGATCATCGCCGCCGTGCCCTGCAGGAAGTTCGGCGCGAGCACGGCCCATTCGGTCACACCCTGCGGCGTGATCTGATGCGTGAACGCCATGTCACGCCAGAACGAGGCGGCCTCGATCGCCCGCGGATGGCTGAAGTACACCTCCGTGCCGGCCTCGTTCATCAGCTTGTGGTTCACCTGGTTGCAGAGCGCGCCGAAGGTCCACTGCGCGGTGCCGTGATTGGTGGCGAGCTGCACGCCCCAGCGTCCGCCCGCGCCCTCGCGGCGGGTGAGCTTCTTGCCGGCATCGACGAGTTCAGCCCAGCTGCGCGGCGGCGCATCCGGGTTCAGCCCGGCCTCGCGGAACATCGCCTTGTTGTAGAAGTAGATCGAGGTCGAGCGCTGGAACGGCACCGACCAAGTCTTCCCCTCCGCCAGGCTGTTCGCCATGAAGGCGGGGAAGAAGCCGGAGAGCCAGGTCTTCGTCTCGGCCGAGTTGTCGATGTCCTCGATCGAGGCGAGGATGTCCATGTCGCGGAGCGAATGAAGCTCGGCGGCGAGCAGCACCGAGAAATGCGGCCCCGAACCGCCGCGGATCGCGGTGACGGCCTTGGTCAGCGTCTCGCCGTAGAAGCCGGAATAGACCGGCTTCACAGTGATGCCGCTCTGGCGCTGGAATGCCTCGCAGTAGCCGTCGATGATCCGCGGCACCGGGCCGCCGATCGCGATCGGGTAATAGAAGGTGAGCTCGCGCACCTGCTGCGCGCGCAGCACTGCGGGGGCGGCGAGGGTCGCGGCAGCGGCGGCAAGCGCCGTGCGTCGGGTGAGAGTCATCGGGAGGCTCCGTCCAGACTCAGCGATAACGGCGGAGAATCCGCTCCGCCTCGGCCTGTGCATCCGCCATGGCGGGGCCGGCCTGCTTACGGCCCGTCAGCGCCGCCTGGAGGTTGTCGTTCAGCGCCTTGGTGACGCGCTGGTTCTCGTGCGTCGAGAGCTCGGCGACCGCGTGCGGCAACTGATCGCGCGCGACCGCGGCGGCGGGGAAGTCGGCGACATAGGTCTTCATCGCCTGGGTCTCCCACGCGGCCGGCGTGACCGCGACATAGCCGGTGTCGATGCCCCATTGCGCGGCGAGTTCGGGTGCGGTGAGGAACTTGGCGAAGCGCACGGCGGCCTCGCGCTGCGCGGCGTTGGCCTTCTTGAAGACGTAGATGTTGCCGCCGCCGGTCGCGCTGCCGCGCCGCCGCCCGGCCGGCAGCATCGCCACGCCGAACGGGAAGGGCGCGTTGCGGCGCACATTCGTCAGGTTGCCGGTGGTGGTCCACATCATCGCCACCTTGCGCTCGAAGAAGTCGCGCGGCGTGGTGCCCCACTCGACGATGCCGGGCGGATGCACCCGATGCGTCATCGAGAGGTCCATCCAGTACTGCAACGCTTCGACCACCTTCGGATCGTCGTAGAAGGTGCGGTTGCCCTCCGCGTTCATCAGCCGCACGTCGTTCTGCGTGGTCAGCCCCTGGAACAGCCAGTAGGGGAAGCCGGAGGAGGGGATCTGGATGCCCCACTGCGCCACCTGGTCGCCCTCGCGCCGGGTCAGGCGGCGCGCGAACTCCAGCTGCTCGGCCCAGGTCGCCGGCGCGACATCGGGGTCGAGCCCGGCATCGCGGAACATCTCCTTGTTCCAGTAGAGCACCTTGGTCGAGCGCTGGAACGGGATGCCCCAGGTCTTGCCGCCGGTGCGGCTGTTCTCAAGGAAGGCCGGGTAGAAGCTGTCGAGCCAGGCGCGATCGACGCCGGGCAGCTCGTCCCACGGCAGGATCGCGTCCTCGTCGATCAGCGTGAAGATGTCGACCGACAGCAGGCAGGCGGTTTCGGGGGCGTCGCCGCCGCGTGCGGCCGTCAGCGTCTTGGTCAGCGTGTCCTGGTAGGTGCCGGCATAGATCGGGCGGACGCGGAAGCCGGGGTTCGCGCGCTCGAAATCGGCGCAGTAGCCGTCGATGAGGCGGGTGATCGGCCCGCCCACCGCGATCGGGTAGTTGAACACGATCTCGACGGGCGCCTGCGCCAGCACGGCGGGCGCGGCGAGGGCGGGGGCGGCGGCGAGGCTTTGCAGCGCCCGGCGTCGGGTCAGGGTCATGCGCGGTCTCCGTTACGGGGGGAGGGTGGTCAGGCCTCCACCGGGATGCGCCGGTGGATCGGTTCGGGCAGGCGATGTCCGGTGGTCGGATCGAACAGGTGCAGCGCGGGCGGCAGACGCAGCCGGAGCGCGGTGCCCGCCGCCATCGCGTGATTGCCATGGACGCGCGCCTGGATCGTTTCGCCCGCCCCGCCGACGCTGCACGACAGCACGGTCTCCGCGCCCAGGAACTCGGCCGAGATCACGGTCGCGGCGAGGCCGGGGCCGTCGGTCAGCGCGATCTCCTCCGGCCGCACGCCGAGGATCGCCCCGGCGGCTTCGGCCGGCGCAACCGCGGGGCCTGTGGTGCCGGCCACGACCGCGCCGCCCTCGCCGGGATCGAGCCGCAGCAGCGACATTGGCGGCGTGCCGATGAAGGCGGCGGCGAACAGCGAGGCCGGGCGGGCATAGAGCTCGGCCGGCGTTGCATCCTGTTCGATGCGTCCGTCGTGCATCAGCACGACCTGATCGGCCATGCTCATCGCCTCGGCCTGGTCGTGCGTGACATAGACCATGGTGAGTCCGAGCCGCTGCTGGAGCGCCCTGATCTCGCGGCGCATCTCGGCGCGCAGCTTGGCATCGAGGTTGGAGAGCGGCTCGTCCATCAGGCAGATCGGCGCCTCGGCGACGACGGCGCGGGCCAGTGCGACGCGCTGCTGCTGCCCGCCCGAGAGCTGGTTGGGCCGGCGGTGCAGCAGCTGCGTCAGGCCGAGCATGCCGGCCGCACGCGCCAGCCGGGCTTCGCGTTCGGCCCGCGGCGCGGCGCGTGCGCGCAGCCCGAAGACGATGTTCTCAGCGACCGAGAGATGCGGGAACAGCGCGTAGTTCTGGAACACCATCGCCACGCCGCGTTCCTTCGGCGGCAGGCCCGTGACGTCGCGTCCGTTCAGGAAGACGCGGCCGGAATGCTGTGTGTCGAGACCGGCAACGATCCGCAGCAGGGTCGATTTGCCGCAGCCCGAAGGGCCGAGCAGCACGACGAAGCGCCCGCCCGCGGTGGCCAGCGACACGCCGGACAGCGCCGCGGTGGCGCCGAACCGCCGCGTGACATCCTCGAGGCGGAGCGCCCCCCTCGACGTTGCCCCCGAAACCATGGCGTGGACCCTAGCATAGGTCGCTCACGCTTGGGTGAAGGGCGTGTGACGATGCGGCGCAGCAATCGATGCGCCGGCGCGCGTCGGCTTGGGCTGTCGGATGAGGGCGATCGCGCAGGGTGCCCCTGGGGCCGGTGGCTTGGCGGCATCTGGCGCGTGGCGAGGCTGACGTAGCGCGATCGATCCTGGATTTGGCGCGGACCAGCAAACCGATCGCCGACCGGGCACCTCCGCATGGTTCCGTGATGGCGCCTTTTGTTCGCCGCTCCACTGCGGCGGCCACCGTCAACCCGCTGCCAGCAGGGTCACGCACCGGGAGCCCGTCCAGCGGCGCGCCGTCAAGACAGGGTGCTCGATGTCGGTCGCGCGGGCGTCCCCCTCACGGACAGAGATGCGGTCTCGACCAGCCAGGCTCGCCCTTCGGCGAACCCGAGATGCCGACCAGATGCCGGTCGATCGCCGCCCAGTCGATCAGCCCGGCAAGCTGCGCCAGAGACGTCGCCGCCCGCGGCTCCAACCGCGCAACCAAATCCTCCTGACCGATCCGACGCCGTGCCATCCACGCCTCCGTCATCCGAGGACGGCATCGAATCAAACCCCACCGCGTCGACGCAAGCACTCCCGCGCACACGTCTCATTATCGCAACGAATGGACGCGCGGGCGGTTCAGTGGTCCGAGCCGAACCTGGGCGGGCCCGTGACGCTGCCGAAGCCGGCGATACGTGCGCAGGTGGCCCCGCCCTGGACGGGGAGAGCGCTCGCCAACAGTGGATCGCGCGGTGGACCGTTGATCGCGCATGGTGCCCAGGGCCGGAATCGAACCAGCGACACCGTGATTTTCAGTCACGTGCTCTACCAACTGAGCTACCTGGGCCCACGGCGCGAGGGCGGGGTCATAGCCGGATCGGTCGGGCCTGTCCACTCCGCCCCGCCGGGGTCGGGGGCCTCCTCGGTCTCGACGCGGTAGGCGCCGCTGAACCAGCGATGCAGATCGACATCGGCGCAGCGGCGCGAGCAGAACGGGCGGAACGGCCGCGCGGTCGGCTTGCCGCAGATCGGGCAGCGCGGGGTGCGGGCCTCAGCCATGCCGGGCATCCTCCACGGTCCAGCCGAGCGGCGCCAGAGCGGGCTCGGCGATCAGGTCCGGCGCCTGACCGAGGCGTGCGGCAAGGAACGCCAGCGCCTCGGCCTCGCGCCGCGCCGCGTCAACGACGGCGGGTGCGGCGCGCAGGCGCGGCGGCCTGCCTGGCCGTGCTTCCGCCTCACGCCAGAGCGTGCGGAGCGCCGTCAGCGCCACCGTCACCGCCGAGGGCGCCACGATGCAGACCGGCGAGCCCAGCACCTCCGCGAGCGGTGGGCGGAGGCGCGGCCGCACCACCTCCAGCAATCCGGCACGGGAGAACCCGAGCACGCGCGGCTTCAGCGGATCGTCCGCGAACGCCTCCACCGCGGCCGCGCGCAGCGCCTCGCGCGCACCGCGACCGCCCGGCAGTCCGGCGAGGTCGATCGCGATCACGCCTGCCAGATTGCGCAGCACCACCTGCCGCGCGATCCCGACCAGCGCGGTGCGGTTCGCCGTCTCGCGCCGTCGCCGCGCCGCCTCGCGCCCGGTGCCGCCCGAGACATCGACATCGATCGCCGTCAGCGCCGGCGTGATCGCGATGCGCAGCCTCAGCCCTGGCGCGACCTCGACCACCGGCTCGGTGAGCGCGGCGAGCTCCGCCTCCACCGTCTCGTCGAGCAGCGGTGCCGGTCCGCGATGGAGCGCGATCCGCTCGGCGAGCGCGGGGGCGGCCGTGCGCAGCGCCAGCGCATGGTCCACCTCGTCGACCTCGATCCGCGCCGGTGTTGTGCCCTCGGCCAGCCATTGCGCTGCCAGCGGTGGTGCGGCGCGCAGCAGCGCCGGTGCCGTCCGCGACGCCGCAGCCTCACGCAGGCTCGGCTCGACCCGTGCCGTCACGCGCGGTCCCTTGCCGCCGATGGCAGCGCGCACGACACGCACCACGATCGCCTCGCCCTCGCGCAGCAGCGTGCCGATCGGTCGCACCGCAGCACCATCTTCGCGCGCCGCATCGGCCTCCTCGGCGGGCAGGAATGCCTGTACCCCATCGGCCAGGACGACGAAGCCGCCGGCGAGCCCGGGCACCACCGAGGCCACGCGCGCGAGATGCACCTCGCCGACGCGATCGGGATGGTCGAGTCGCTCGATCGCGAACGCGACCACGCGCTCGCCGGCCAGCCCGACGAGCCGGCGCTCACCTGGGCCGCAGGCGATCAGCAGCCGATCGAGGCGAGCCATGGCGGGGCACAGCCGAGCCCGCTCAGCAGCGCGGCGGTCTCCATCAGCGGCAGCCCGACCACGGCACTGTATGAGCCGGAGATGAAGCGCACGAACGCGCCCGCCTTGCCCTGGATGGCGTAGCCGCCGGCCTTGCCGTGCCACTCGCCGGTGGCGAGGTACAGGTCGATCTCCGCCGCGGTCAGGCGCTTGAAGGTGACGGTGGTGGTGACCAGGCGCTCGGCACGCCGCCCATCCGGTGCGATCGCGCAGACGCCCGCATGCACGCGATGCCGCCGGCCGGAGAGCAGGGCGAGACATGCCCGGGCCTGGTCCTCCGTCTCGGCCTTCGGCAGCGCTCGCCGGCCGGCGGCGACCACCGAGTCGGCAGCGAGCACGAGTGCGCCAGGATGGAGGGCGGCGACCACGTCGGCCTTGGCGCGCGCCAGCCGCCGCGCCATCGGCACGGGCAGCTCGCGGGGAAGCGGGGTCTCGTCGATCGCGGCCGGCACGATCACGTCCGGCACCAGGCCGATCTGGGCAAGCAGGTCTCGCCGACGCGGCGAGGACGAAGCGAGCACGAACAGGCCACGCCGAGGCGCGGCGGTGGCCGGAGCGGCCGTCACTTGAAGCGGAAGGTGATCCTGCCCTTGGTCAGGTCGTAGGGCGTCATCTCCACCTTCACCCGGTCGCCGGCCAGCACGCGGATCCGGTTCTTGCGCATCTTGCCCGAGGTGTGGGCAAGGATGACGTGGTCGTTGTCGAGCTTCACGCGGAACATGGCGTTGGGCAGCAGCTCCGTCACCATGCCGTCGAACTCGATCATGTCCTCTTTCGGCATCAGACCTCTGTTCAGGTGGCATCCGGGTTGGCCGGGAACATGATCCCCGGCAAAACACGGGTCAAGGATGGGGAAGGGCTGGCGAGGCCGGCCCTCGGGCCAGCGAAGCACCGTGAAGCCGCCCTCGCCCCCCGCACCCCCTCTCCCCGCTACAGGCGTATCGACACCGACCGGGCGTGGGCGCCGAGCCCCTCCGCCTCGGCGAGACGCACCGCAGCGGGGCCGATCGCGGCGAGCGCGGACGCATCGGCGGCGACCCAGGTGGTGCGCTTGAGGAAGTCGAACACCGACAGACCCGAAGCGAACCGCGCCGTGCGGCTGGTCGGCAGCACGTGGTTGGGGCCGGCGACATAGTCGCCGATCGCCTCGGGCGCGTGGTGGCCGAGGAACACCGCGCCCGCGTGGCGGATGCGCGCGAACAGCGGCGCGGGGTCGGCGACCGCGAGTTCCAGGTGCTCGGGCGCGAGCCGGTTCGCGAGCTCGGCCGCCTCGGCGAGGTCGCGCACCACGATCACCGCCCCATGCGCGCGCCACGACGCGCCCGCCACCGCCGCGCGCGGCAGCGTCGCGAGCGCCCGCTCGACCGCCGCGGCCACCGCATCGGCCAGTGCCGGATCGGGCGTGACCAGCACCGCCTGTGCCGCCTCGTCGTGTTCGGCCTGCGCCAGCAGATCGACCGCGACCCACTCCGGCCGCGCCGTCGCATCCGCGATCACCAGCACCTCGGAGGGGCCGGCGATCGAATCGATGCCGACATGGCCGAACACCTGCCGCTTCGCCTCCGCCACATAGGCGTTGCCCGGGCCGACGATGCGATCCACCGGGGCGATCGTCGCGGTGCCATAGGCGAGCGCGGCCACCGCCTGCGCCCCGCCGATGCGATAGATCTCCGTGATCCCTGCGCGTCGCGCCGCCGCCAGCACCGCCGGGTTCAGGACGCCCTGCGGTGCGGGCACGCACATCGCGATGCGCGCCACGCCGGCGACGCGCGCCGGGATCGCGTTCATCAGCACCGAGGACGGATAGGCGGCCTTGCCGCCGGGCACGTAGATGCCGACCGCATCGAGCGGCCCCCACCGCATGCCGAGATGCACCCCGGCGCCGTCGCGCGTGGCGAGATCGGCCGGCATCTGCGCGCGATGGAACGCCTCGATCCGCCGCGCGGCGAGATCGATCGCCGCGCGCAGCTCGTCGGGCACCGCAGCGACCGCCGCTTCGATCTCCTCGGCGCCGATCGCGACCTGCCCTGACGTCAGCTCCAGCCGGTCGAACCGCGCCGTGTAGCGCGCGACCGCCGCATCGCCCTCCGCCCGCACCGCGGCGAGGATCGCCGCCACCGCCTCGGCCACGCCGGGCACGGCCTGTTCGCGGTCGGTGAGCAGTGCCGCGAACGCTGGCTCGAATCCGGGATCTGCCGTCGAGAGACGGCGCGGACCGTTCATCCGGCCGCCACCGCCGCGCGGAACCTTGCGATCCAGGAACCGATCTGCTCGGGCCGCGTCTTCAGCGCCGTGCGGTTGACGATCAGCCGCGACGAGACGTCCGCCACGTGCTCGATCTCGACGAGGCCGTTGGCGCGCAGCGTCGAGCCGGTCTGCACCAGATCGAGGATCAGCCGCGACAGCCCGAGCGAGGGGGCGAGCTCCATCGCGCCGGAGAGCTCGATCACGTCGGCCTGCACGCCGCGCGCGGCGAAATGGCGGCGCGCGATGTTGGGGTACTTGCTCGCCACCCGCACCTGGCTCCAGCGGCTCGGGTCCTCGTTGACGCCGTTCTCGCGTGGCGCGGCGATGGAGAGGCGGCAGCGCCCCAGCCGGAGGTCGAGCGGAGCGTAGAGCTCGGGATAGTCGAACTCCATCAGCACGTCCGAGCCGACCACGCCGATCGCGGCCGCGCCGAAGGCGACGAAGGTGGCGACATCGAACGGCCGGACGCGCACCACGTCGAGCCCGCGCTCGTTGGTGGGGAAGCGCAGCCGCCGGCTGTCCTCGTCGAGGTAGTCGGGCGCGGGCTCGATGCCGGCGCGCTCGAGCAACGGGGCGAGCTCCTTGAGAATCCGGCCCTTCGGCAGGGCCAGGATCAGCGGGGCATCGGGATCGCGCAGGCGGTGCGTCGCGGTGGCGGGGAGCAGGACGGTCACGCCAGGGGTGGTAGCATCGCGGCGGCGCACAGCGCCACCCCGCCCCAGGCGAGGCAGCTATCGCGACAGCCGCATGCCCTCGGCGATCGTTTCCGCCAGGGCGCGACCCAGGCAGGCGTGCAGCCGATCGGTCTCGCGGGGCCAGGCGGCGCGTGGGGCGCGTTCCACGTCCACCTGCCCGGTCTCGGCCCAGTGGCGCATCAGGTCGTAGCGGCGGAACAGCATGCCGTTCGGCGCCGCCGCCGCCACCGCCTGCATGGCCTCGCGGTAGGCGCCGTAGTTCATGGCGGCACGGCCGAAGCGGCTGAACTGCATGTCCATCAGCACCAGATCGGCCTTGGCCTCGCTCACCTTGACGAAGCCCGCGACCAGGGTGGCGGCGAACAGGTCGGGGTCGAGGCCGCGCACCGCGTCCACGGTGCCGGTCTGCCAGATCACGAGATCGGGCTTCACCGCCTGCAACTCATGGTTGAGTATCTTCAGGAGGTCTGGGGCTGTCAGGCCCCGCCCGCCGCGGGCCGTGACCTCGACCGCGACCCCTGGCAGCAGCGTGCGCAGCGCCTCTTCGACGCGGGCGGGATAGACATTGTCCGGCGTCGAGGTGCCGCTGCCGGTGGTCGAGGCCGATCCGATGACGAGCACCGCAAGCCGCCGCCGCTCGGTCGCGGCACGTGCCGTGTGCGGGAAGCTGTCGGTGGCAGCGGTCAGCTCGCGCGGCGCTGTGCAGCGCTCCGCCGCCGGGGCGGGCAGCGCGACGGCGAGCAGCAGGGCGAGGATCGCGGCCATCCTCATGACGCCGCTCGGTTATCAGGCGGCGACGCGGTCGCCAAGGCCGGACGTTTCGCCGCGCCCTTGCCGTCATACCAGGCCTGGGTGGCGGCGAGTGCCACCATCAGCGCGAGCCCGCCGGCGGCGATCCCGAGCTGGGTGGGCAGCGAGGCGTCGAACTCCTGCATGATCAGCCGTCCGAGGAAGGATAGGAACACGCCGAGCGAGAATACCGCGAGCCCGTGCTGGCCGGTCAGCGTGAAGGGCTGGGCGGGCGGCGAGGTCAGCCAGGCCGCGCCCGGCCGGACGATGCGCGTGGCGAGGTACGCCATCGAAAGGAAATGCAGCAGGCGCGCGGGGTGCAGCGAGGATTTGTCGATCCGCGTGTAGATCGCCAAGGCGAGCGGCTCGGGCAGCAGGGCATAGGCCGCCGGGATGCGCCAGACCGCGCTGATCACCCCGCCGGCGAGCACGCCCGCGACCGAGAGCGCAAGCAGGGTGCGGCGATGGCGGAGCAGCCGGGCCCGCTCCTCGTCCGGCAGCCGCCCCATGGCGACGCCGATCATGAACAGGAACTGCCAGGCGAGCGGGTTGAAGAACCAGTCGCCGGTGGCGGTCTTCAGTGTCGTGCCGGTGAGCCGCACCGCGACATAGAGCGCGCCCGAGACACCGATCAGCGCGAGCGGCCGGCGCACCAGCGGCAGGAACAGGATCAGCAGCAGCAGGATGACGATGTAGAGCGGCAGGATGTCCATGAAGGCGGGCTGGAAGCGCAGGGTGAGCGCGTCGAGCACCGCCTCGTAGGGTGTTTCGAGAAACGCGCCGACGTTCTGCTCGTCGACATAGGCCGGATTGGCGAAGCGGTTGGCGCTCCATGACACCTGCGCCACGAAGGCGAGGAACATGAACAGGTGGACGATGTAGAGCTGCCAGATGCGCAGGCCGACCGCCACCGCGGCATAGGCGAGGCCGTGCCGGTCGAGCGCGCGGCCATAGGCGAAGGCGGCCGAGTAGCCGGCGAGGAAGATGAAGGTCTCGGTCGCATCCGACGGCCCGAGCACCTGGATCGTGGCGACCCAGAGCACGTGATCGGCGATGTGGCCGATGAAGATGCAGTACAGCGCGAAGCCGCGGAAGAAGTCGACGCGGATGTCGCGGTTCTGGCGGATCAGATGGCGCATC
>CAZHMM010000073.1:0-18654 GCA_964533585.1 uncultured Elioraea sp. | reverse complement strand
GGCCGGCGAAGGAGGCGGTCGGCAGGTCCTCGGCGGTGGCGGAGGAGCGCACCGCCACCGCGGGGTCGGCCGTGCCGAGGCTCTCGCCGAGCCGGCGATAGCCAGCGCGGATCGCGTCCGCGAGGTCGGGCGCGAAGTCGGTGTCGAGCAGCATCCGTCGGATCGCTGCCCCGGTGTCCTGCAGGCTCGCCGCGCCCTCGTGGTAGCGCGCCAGCGCCGCCGCGATGCGCGCGCGGAGCCCGTGCGCGTCGAGATGCGCGCGATAGGCGGCGGCGGTCGTGGCGAAGCCAGGCGGCACGCGCACGCCCGCCGCCGACAGCGCCCGGATCATCTCGCCAAGCGAGGCGTTCTTGCCGCCGACGCGGCCGACATCGGTCTGGCCGACCTCGGCGAGGTCGAGCACGAGCGCTTCGGTCATCCTGTCCTCCCGGTCCGTAGGCCGGCAGGCGAGCATGCGCGACAGGGCGCCCGCCTTGATCGAGCGCAAGGGGTGGGCGGAACGATCAGGCCGCCGCCTGCGCCGGCCGGTGGCTCTCCTCCATCGCGCGGCGCAACTGCACTGCCTCGTCGGTCGCATCGAACTCGACATCCGACCAGCGCAGCACCTCGTCGGTGCCGACCGCGCGCTTGAGCCGGACGCCATGCGCGAGGCCGATCGGCAGCGTGCCTTGCGCAGCCGCGCGCGCGGCGGGAATGCACTTGCCCCACACGGTGGCCCCCCCCTCGCCGTCGAGCACCTCGCCGGCGGCGAGCGGACGCTTGGCGGTCGCGGCGACGTCGCCGCGCCAGGTCTCGGGCGTGCCGGTCGGCTCGCCGCGCAGCGCCACCGAGGCGATCGAGACGCCGAGCTCCAGCCCGATCAGGTGATACGGGCGGTAGAGCGCGGCGTAGCGGCCGGACGGATCGGTGGCGACGCCGTATTCGGCGAAGCAGCGGCGCACATAGTCCGTTTCGCCCTCGAACACGGCATAGACGCCCCAGCGCAGGTCGCGGTGCACCGGCCGGCCATCCCGTTCCAGTGACGAGACGACCTCGACCGTGCCCTTGGCCGCCAGCACCCCGCCCTCGGACGCCGGGCGCAGGATCAGCGGCAGGTCGTCCGCGCCGCAGGGCGGGAAGGCGAGCCCGTCCTCGGGCGGCGCGAGGTCGCAGGCATTGGCGATCGCCGCCATCTCGATGCCGCTCTTGGTCCCGTCGAGGAAGGAGTTGAACATCTGCGGGTTCATCCCGCCAGCCTTGGCGTCCTCGTCCGACAGGCCGTAGTGGCGCCAGACCGTCGCCGGCGTGGAGGCGTGATAGGACGGCAGGTACTTCGTGCCCTTGCCGGCCGCCACCACCGTGAAGCCGGACGCGCGGATCGTGTCGACCAGTTCGCACACCAGTGCCGGCTGATCGCCATAGGCGAGCGAGTAGACGAGGCCCGCCTGGCGCGCGCGCGCCGCCAGCACCGGACCGGCGAGCACGTCCGCCTCGACATTCACCATCACCAGGTGCTTGCCGGCGTCGATCGACAGGAGCGCATGACGGATGCCGGCGGCGGGATGGCCCGTCGCCTCGACGATCACCTCGATCTTCGGGTCGGCGATCACCGCGGCGGCGTTGTCGGTGAGGAACGTTTCGCGGTGGCGCACCGCCTCGGCGCGGGCGACGACGCGCTCGGCCGCCCAGCCGATGCGCGCGAGCGTCGCACGCGCCCGCTCGACATTCACGTCGGCGATGGCGCGGATGTGCAGACCCGGCGTGCGCGGCACCTGGGCGAGGAACATCGAGGCGAATTTGCCGCAGCCGATCAGCCCGACCGTGACGGGTCGGTTCTCGGCCGCGCGGGCACGCAGCATGCGGTAGAGGTTCATGGACGTCTCCTTCGTCAGGAGACGATACGCGAGAGCGCGCGGCCTGGGCTATGGCCCGCAAGCAGGGGAACCGGGGGCGACGCTCGCCCCCGAACCCCCGCACTACCGGCCGAACGGGATGTTCAGCCCGATCGACAACTCGCCATAGGGGGCGCGGTAGCGGTAGGGCGGCGGGTAGCCGTACACGACCGCAGGCGGCGGCGCGTAGATGACCGGCGGCGGCGCGTAGATCACCCGCGGCGGCGGGGCATAGACGACCGGTGGGCCGCGATGATGGCCGCGGCCGCGCTGCCAGCCGGGACCACGATGATAGTGATGGTGGTGCGTGTGGTAATGGCTCGCGCCGTGCCAGCCGCGGCCGCGATCCCGGTCGGCCAGGGCCGGGCTGGCGGACATGGCCACCGCGGCCAGGCCCAGTCCAAGCAGCACTCCGAATCGCATCGGTCTGTCCTCCCGGTTCATCCCACGCTCATCCAACGAATTCTATCCGACGATGGTAGGGCAGATTCGCGGCGGGAATGCGCCTCACGCCACCTTGAGAGCGCCGAGCGGGCTCAGCCCCATTGCCGTGCGCATGAACACGCGCTTAAGGGGTGGGAGACGATCAACCGCCGCGATCCCGAGATCGCGCGCGAGCCGCACCGGGGCGAGATCGGTCGAGAACAGACGGTCGAGGACGTCCGTCGCCGCCAGCATCATCAGGTTGGCCGGCCGGCGCGCGCGCTGGTAGCCGGCCAACACCTCCGCGCCGCCGACATCGCGCCCGGCATGGAACGCCGCGACGATGCGCGCGCCGAGCTCGCCCACATCGCGGAACCCGAGATTGAGCCCCTGGCCGGCGATCGGGTGGATGCCGTGCGCCGCATCGCCGACCAGCGCGAGCCGTGTGTCGGTGTAGCGATGCGCGAGCAGCGCGCCGAGCGGGTAGCGCCAGCGCATGCCGACCGGTGTCACCGCGCCGAACCGGTCGCCGAAGCGCCGCGCGAGCTCGCGCGCGAAGCCCGCCGGCTCGAGCGACCAGATGCGCGCCGCCTCCGCCCGCCCTTCCGTCCAGACCACCGCGCTCGTGCGCCCGTCGCCGTCCTCGCCCGGCAGCGGCAGGATCGCGAATGGTCCGGCCGGCAGGAAGTGTTCGACCGCGACGTGCCCGTGCGGATGCTCGTGGCGCACCGCGGCGACGATCGCGTCCTGGCGGTAGTCCCACCGCGTCACCGCGATGCCCGCCGCCTCGCGGGTCGCGCTCTCGCGCCCCTCGGCCGCGACCACCAGGCGCGAGCGGATTACGCTGCCATCGGCCAGCCGCACGACCGCGCGCTCGGCGTCGCGCTCGACGGCCGCGACGGTAGCCGGCGCGGCCACCCACAGCCCGGGCAGGGTCGGCAACTGCGCGTTGAGCGCGATCCGCAGGTGGCGCGCTTCCACCATCCAGCCGAAGGCGTCCTCGCCCACGTCGTGCGTGTCGAAGGTGAGACCGAGCCGGCTTGGCGGTTGGCCGAGCTTGCCGTCGGAGACGCGGATGCGCCGGATCGGGCAGGGCAGGTCGCCGAGCCGCCCCCATACCCCGGCATCGGCAAGGACATCGCGGCTGCCGTGCGCGATCGCATAGGCGCGGCCGTCGAACGCGGGCAGCTCCATCGGCGGCAGCGCGGCGCGATCGACCACGGCGGCCGGCACCCCGGCCTCGGCGAGCAGGCAGGCAAGCGTCGCCCCCACCGGCCCCGCCCCCAGGATCGTCACTGCCGCGTCGCGCTCTACCGTCATCACCCGGAGTGTCGGCGCGAAAGCCGGGAAATCAAGCGGGACGCGCAGCCTCTGCCCAATTCTTGGGCATCCCTGAGGGGGCGCCTCCGGCAAACCGCACATTCCCGCGAGTGCTGCCTCCTGGCACGGCGCTTGGAATGGAGCGCGCGCCGACCAACCGGCGGGGACACACACGCATGAAACTGATCATGGCGATCATCAAGCCCTTCAAGCTCGACGACGTGCGCGAGGCGCTCACACCGCTCGGTGTGCAGGGCCTCACCGTCTCGGAAGTGAAGGGATTCGGCAGACAGAAGGGCCAGACCGAGATCTATCGCGGGGCGGAGTACCACGTGAACTTCCTCCCCAAGGTGAAGATCGAGCTCGTGGTCGAGGACGGCATGGTCGATGCCGTCTGCGAGGCCATCACCAAGAGTGCGCATACCGGCAAGATCGGCGACGGAAAGATCTTCGTGCTCGACGTCGAGCGCGCGATCCGCATCCGCACCGGCGAGACCGATGCGGCCGCGCTCTGAGCTCCAGCAGGGGAAGACATCACCGATGACGAGACGTTCCACCAAGCGTGCGCTGGCGGGCATCGCCGCCGCCGCGCCCGTGCTGCTGTTCGCCACCGGCGCGGCGGCCGACGAGCCCAAGATCGACACCGGCGACATGGCCTGGATGATGACCTCCACGGTCATCGTCCTGATGATGACGATCCCTGGCGTGGCTTTGTTCTACGCCGGCATGGTGCGCAAGAAGAACGTGCTGGCGACGCTGATGCAATCCTTCGCCACCTGCGCGCTCATCACCATCGTCTGGATGGTCGCCGGCTACAGCCTCGCCTTCTCCGGCGACGGCAAGTACGTCGGCGATCTCGGCCGGCTGTTCCTCTCCGGCATGATGGAGACCTGGAACCAGCCCTGGGACGAGATGAAGATCACCGAACCGGTGTTCATGACGTTCCAGATGACCTTCGCGATCATCACCGCGGCGCTGATCACCGGCGCGCTTGCCGATCGCATGAAGTTCTCGGCCCTGCTGCTGTTCCTCACGCTCTGGTCGCTGCTGGTCTACAGCCCGGTCTGCCACTGGGTGTGGGGCGGCGGCTTCATGGATGACTGGGGCGTGCTCGACTTCGCCGGCGGCACGGTGGTGCACATCAACGCGGGTGTGGCGGGTCTCGTCGGCGCGATCGTGCTCGGCAAGCGCCGCGGCTACGGCACCGAGAACATGGCGCCCTACAATCTCTCGCTGTCGGTGATCGGCGCCTCGCTGCTCTGGGTCGGCTGGTTCGGCTTCAACGGCGGCTCGGCGACCGCGTCGGACGCCAATGCCGGGCTTGCGATCGCGGTGACGCAGATCGCCACCGCCGCGGCGGCGCTGGCCTGGATGTTCGCCGAGTGGGCGGTGAAGGGGAAGCCGTCGGTGCTCGGCGTGATCTCCGGTGCGGTCGCCGGCCTGGTCGGCATCACGCCCGCCGCCGGCTATGTCGCTCCGGTAGGGGCGCTGGTGATCGGCGTGGCCGCGGGCATCGCCGCCTGGTGGGCGTCCACCGAGCTGAAGAAGATGCTCAAGTACGACGACAGCCTCGATGTCTGGGGCGTGCACGGTGTCGCTGGAATCGTCGGCGCGATCCTGACCGGCCTGTTCGCGGTCGAGGCGATCGGCGAGACCGCCGGCGGCGTTGGGCAGATGATCATCCAGATCCAGGGTGTGGTCGTGACGGTCGTCTACACCGGCATCGTCAGCTTCATCCTGCTGAAGCTGGTGGATCTGCTGATCGGGCTGCGCGTCAGCGAGGAGGAAGAGGTCGAGGGCCTCGACACCGCGCTGCACGGCGAGCGGCTGGGGTAAGTAACTCTTGGGGGGAAGGGCCACGCGAAGCTGACCCTCGGGTCAGCGAAGCACACGGCAACCAGGCCCTTCCCCCCACACCCCCTATCCCCGCAACAAGGCTTCGGCTGCGTCGGCCAGCACGGCACAGCCCAGCGCGATGTCCTCCTCCTTCGTGTCCTCTGTCCAGTGGTGGCTGATGCCGCCGATGGAGGGCACGAACAGCATGCCGGCCGGCATCCTGAGCGCGACCACCTGGGCGTCGTGGCCCGCGCCCGAGGGCATGCGCTGCCATGCCCCCGGCGCGCGCGCCTCGGCCGCCGCGGCGAGCGCGTCCTGAAACCGGCCGTGCATCACCTTCGGCACCGTCTTCGACGCGGTCTCGATCGTCACCCGGCATGGACCCGCCGCATCCGCCTCGGCGGCGAGCGCGCGCAGATGCGCCTCCATCCGGTCGAGCACATCAGGCTCGGCATCGCGCACCTGCACGTTCATCTCCGCGCCGCCCGGAATGATCGAGGGCGCGTTCGGATCGAGCCCCATCTTGCCGATCGTCCAGACCGACCGCTCGGCGATCACCTGCGGCATCGTGTCGTGGATGCGGCCCGCCAGCCGCACCATCGCCACGCCGGCATCCTTGCGGATCGCCATGCGCGTCGTGCCGGCATGGTTCTGCACGCCCGTGAAGCGGATGCGGAAGTTCCAGATCGCCACGATCGACGTCACCACGCCGAGGCGCAGCCCCTTCGCCTCCAGCTCGTCACCCTGCTCGATATGCGCCTCGAGGAAGCCGAGGTAGCGCGCCGGATCGTCGAGCGTCACGCGCGGCACGCCGGCGAGCCCGGCCTCGGCGAGCGCGTCGCGCATCGCGATGCCGCGCGTGCGGCAGCGCGCGGCGTCGATCTCTGCCTCGCCGACGTCGCCGATGAAGGACCGGCTGCCGAGGAAGTTGCCGAAATGCCCCTCCTCGTCGACGAAGGCGACCACGTCGATCGGCAGGTCGGGCAGCGCGCGCGCGACCTCCAGCCCGAACAGCACGCCCATCGCGCCATCGAGCCAGCCGGCCTCGTTCTGGCTCTCCAGATGGCTGCCGATCAGCAGCCGTTTGCCGGCGTTGCGCGTGACGCCATAGACCGAGGCGATGCCGTCGATCCGCGCGTCCAGCCCGGCCTCCTGCATCCGCGCGACAAGCCAGCGCCGTGACTCGATGTCCTCGGTCGAGAGGGTCGGCCGGTGCACGCCGGATTTGAACCGGCCGAAGCCGCGGAGCGTGTGCAGGTCAGCGAGCAGGCGGGCGGGATCGATCGTGGCCATGCGGCATCGTGTCGTGCGCGGCGAGCGCCGGCAAGCCGGGGCGCTGCGCCGGGTGCGCACTGTGACGGGCCTCACACCCGGCTCCCCGCGCGCGGGCGCAGGCTGCGCCCAGGCAACCGGGGGACGGTGTCATGACGGATGCGGCGGATACGCTCGAACGCCTGACCAACCTGGCCGACCTCGCGTCGGGACGCGATCCGAGGCGCGATCCGCTCGGCTGGGCGCGTGCGGAGGCGCAGCTCTGCGCCGCGCTCGCCGAGGCCGGCGTGGTGCAGGACCGGATCGACTGGCTGGTCGAGGCCGCGCTCCGCGCCGCCGACGTGGTCACCTCGCGCCCACTGCCGATCGAGCTGCGCGAGTCCATGCTGGAGGCGATGCGCCACGCGCTGCGCGCGCTCGCCCGGCAGGACGGCCGCGGCCGGCGCCGCCCGCGCCCTGCCGAGCGCAGCTGCGCCTGACACGCTGACAGCAGGGCCGGTCCTCGGGCAGGATCGGCCGATGACCTCCTGGCGCGAGCGCTGGCAGAGCCGCTACGGCGAAGCCGCCTGGCTGTTCGGGCGCGAGCCCAACGCCTATCTCCGCTCGCTCGACATCCGCCTGCCGCGGCGCGGCCGCGCGCTCTGCCTCG
The DNA here is from genome assembly GCA_964533585.1 of uncultured Elioraea sp. Lineage (GTDB taxonomy): Bacteria > Pseudomonadota > Alphaproteobacteria > Acetobacterales > Acetobacteraceae > Elioraea. The sequence continues at coordinate 11,283 of CAZHMM010000073.1, read as the reverse complement.
GCGAGGGCGAGGGGCGCAACGCGGTGTGGCTGGCGGCGCGCGGGCTCTCCGTGACCGCCATCGACTTCGCGCCGATCGCGCTCGCCCGCGTGCGCGCGCTCGCGGCCGAAAGCGGGCTCGCGGTCGAGACGGTCGAGGCGGATGTCGCGCGCTGGCAGCCGCCCGAGGCCCGGTTCGACATCGTCACGCTGATCTTCCTCCAGCTCTCGCCCGACGAGCGCGTCCCCGCGCATCGCGCGGCGCTGGCCGCGCTCGCGCCCGGCGGCTTGCTGGTGCTGGAAGCCTTCGCCAAGGGCGAGCGCGGCAGCTGCGGGCCGAGGACCGACGACAGCCGCTACGACGAGGCGATGCTGCGCGCGGATTTCGCCGGGCTCGAACTGCTCGAACTGCTGTCAGGCACGGTGGCTCTGGAGGAGGGCGAGGGTCACCGCGGCCTCGCGCGCGTGGTGCGCCTGTTCGCGCGACGGGCCTGATCGCGCCGCACCGGCATCTCGATCGCGTCCGGATCGTTCTCCGGCCGCTGCTGGCCGTAGGAGCGGAACCGCGCCAGCACGCGCGCCATTTCGGCCTCGTCCAGCACCACCGGCTGGCCGAGGCTGCGCGCGATCCAGTACTGCTTCGCCAGCGTCTCGACCTCGACCGCGCGCGCGAGCGCATCGTCGAGGCTTTTCCCGATCACGATCACGCCGTGATTGGCGAGCAGGCAGGCGCTGCGTCCCTCCATCGCCGTGAGCATCTGCCGCGACAGCGCCGCGGTGCCGAAGGTCGCGTAGTCGGCACAGCGGATATCGGCCCCGCCCGCGACCGCGACCATGTAGTGGAAGGCCGGGATGCCATGGCGCAGGCACGACAACGCCGTGGCATAGGTCGAGTGCGTGTGCACCACCGCCTGCGCGTCTGCGCGGGTGCGCATCAGGTCGAGATGCATCCGCCACTCGGACGAGGGCAGCACGTCGCCGCGATAGCCGCCGTCGAGGTCCATCTCGACGATGTGGCGCGGCTCCATCGCCTCGTAGGCGATGCCCGAGCCGGTGATCAGCAACCCCTCCGGCACACGCACCGAGACATTGCCGGAGCGGCCCTGGTTGATGCCGAGCCGGTTCATCTCCCGGCAGGTGGCGATCGCTTTGCGGCGGAGGGCGAGATGGCGCATCGGTCCATGCTGCGTCGTGCGCGGCTGCGCGTCACCTCCCTTGACCTCCGCCGCCGCCGCCCAAGCTCTGGCGCATGGACGAGACAGCCGCCTTCGCCGCGCTGAAGCTGTTCCTGGTGTTCGGCCCGGTGCTTGGCTGGGCGGCGCTGGAGCTGTGGCTGCTGCGCCGCGACCGAAGCCGCGCCCGGGATCGTTGAGCGATGGATTGGGCCGGGCTGATCCGCTTCGAGTTCCTGATCTTCTTCGGCCTCGCCCTCGCCTGGGCCGGCCGCGAGCTCTGGCTGCTGCGCCGCGACCGGCAGCGGCGCGACGTCAGCCGCCGCGACGGGGCATCCTGAACGGCAGCAGCAGCTTCACCCAGCGCGTGCGGAAGCGGTCGAGCGAGAGGCTCTCGTGCACCGCCGTCGTGTCGGTGCCGTAGAGCCGCGTGGCCAGGGTGGAGCGGGCGTAGAACGGCGCGTCCTCCAGCGTCGCGAGCACCCGCGGCGCGCTCTCCGCATCCGCGCGCGTGGTCCGGCCGATGCGCCAGAGCGTGCCCGGCAGCCTCGCCGCGGGCGGTGCCTCGGCGCGCGTCACCCGCCCGTCGGCGCCGAAGCGCAGCGCGAGCGAGGCCGCGGTGCCGTCCCGGCGCAGCGCGTCGTACAGCACCGCCGCGCCGGATCCGATCGGGGCGCGGCTCCAGGTCCAGGAGGCGAACCCGTCCTCGAGCGGCTCGTCGCCGGCATTGGCGTCCCAGTAGCCATGGCCGGCCCAGGCGAGGGCAGGGCGCTGCATCGCCACCTCGACCCGCGACACCGGCGCGATCGGCCGCCAGCGGTGCCGTCCGGCCGCATCCAGCACCTCGGCGTGGCCGGTCAGGGCCGAGGGGAACACGCGCACCGTGCCGCGCAGCCGCTGCGGCAGCGGCACGGCGACCTCGTCGATCGCGATCGTCAGTGCCGCGCCGTCCCAGGCGAGGCTGCTCGGCCCGACGACGAACGAGTCCGCTGCGCGCGTGAGCGCCCCGGACCCGCGCTCGGTCATCGCCCAGCGCGCGCGGGGTCCATACAGCGCGACGTTGAGGGCGATGTGGTTCTCGGGCCGCGCGGCGCCTCGCGTGCGCGCCCAGGCGTAGTAGGGCGAAAACACCGAACCGACGAAGGCGATGATGGTCAGCCCGTGCCGCCCGTCATCGCTCAGCGCATCGACATACCACCAGGCATAGCCACCGGGCGGGACCGGCGCGTCGAAGCGAGGTCCCGCAGCACCGCCGCCGCCGCCAGCCGCCCCGACATCGCCGCCATCGGCACGCCCGGCCCCGGATGCACGCTGCCGCCCGCCAGCACCAGGCCCGGCAGGCGCGTCGCCCCCCCCGGCCGGCGGAACGACGCCCGCCAGCCATGCACCGCCCGCCCGTACAGCGCCCCGCCGGTGGCCGGGAACATCCGCGCGAACTCGGCCGGCGTCGTCACGATCGGCGCACCCTCCGGGTCCAGCCTCAGTCCCGAGCGCGCCAGCCGCGCGAAGGTGGCCTGCTCGCATGACGCGATCTCCTGCGGTGACGGCGGCGCGCGGTCGCCGGTGGGCGGGGCGTTGACGAGAACGAGCAGCCGCTCCGGCCCGTCCGGCGCGGCCGCGGCATCGTCGCGGTCCTGCGCGCAGACATAGACGGTCGGCTCGGCCGGCAGCCGGCCGCGCGTGAAGATGGCGTCGAACTCGGCTTGGTAGTCGGGCGCGAAGAACACGGCATGGCGCGGCAGCGCGAAGCCGGTCGCGCGGGCGCGGAGCGTCCAGGTGACGGCCGAGAGCGAACGGACGGCATCGTTGGTGCCGTCCACCGCGCGGCAGGCGGCCTGGCCGAACAGCCCGGCGGCGAGCGCCGCGACATCGGCATTGCAGACCACGGCGTCCGCGCCGATGCGCTCGCCGCTCGCCAGCCGCACGCCGGCCGCGCGGCCGCGCTCGGTGAGGATCTCCACCGCCTCCGCGCCGTAGCGGAAGGTCGCGCCGCGCGCCTCGGCGAGGGCCGCCAGGACGCGCGCCACGCGGTGCATGCCGCCCTCGACCAGCCACACCCCCGCCTGCTCGACATGCGCGATCAGCATCAGTGTGGCCGGCGCGGCGAACGGCGAGGAGCCGGAATAGGTCGCGTAGCGGCCGAACAGCTGGCGCAGCCGCGGATCGGCGAAGTGCTCGCCGAGGGCGTCCCACAGCAGCGCGAAGGGTGAGGCGCTCAACAGGTCGCGCACGCCGCCTAGGCCGGCGCGCACCACCAGCGAGACCGGCGAGGGGCGGGAGCCGCGCAGGAAGGCATGCTCCAGGGCGCCATAGACCGCCCGGGCGCGGGCGCAGAACGCGCGGTAGCCGTCCGCCGCCGCCCCGCCGGCGAACGCCCCGATCGCCTCGGCCGAGCGGTCGAGGTCGGCGAACAGGTCGAGCACCGCGCCGTCGTCCCAGGCGTGCCGGGCGAGCAGCCCGGCGGGACGCAGCGTCAGGTGCTCGTCCAGCCGCGCGCCGGCCTCGGCGAGGAGCTCGTCGAGCACCCAGCGCATGGTGAACACGGTCGGGCCGGCATCGATCCGCGCGCCGCCGATCGCGACCTCGCGCATCTTGCCGCCGGGGCCCTCGGCGCGCTCGACCACCGTGACCGCGAGACCGCGCGCGGCCAGCAGCAGCGCTGCCGCCAGCCCGCCGATCCCGGCGCCGATCACCACCACCCGGTCGTCCTGCACGCGCGGCCTCCTCCTGTCCCGATTGTGGTTGACATGAGTGTCAACAATCAATGACAGTCGTGACCGACAACGAAACCTTACACACGCGGCCTCGGACACGGCCGTCGCCGTGTCAGGGCCGGGAGGATCGAAACCATGGACGCCGTCGGCCGCATCGAGAAGGCGCTCTCCGCAGCACTCGCCATTGCCGAAGCCCCTGGCCGGCCGCCGCGGCTGGCCGAGGCGATGACCTACGCCGTGTTCCCGCGCGGCGCGCGCGTCCGCCCGCGCCTCTGCCTCGCGGTGGCGATGGCCTGCGGCGAGGACCTGCCCGAACTCACCGACGCCGCCGCCGCCGCGATCGAGCTGCTGCACTGCGCCTCGCTGGTGCATGACGACCTGCCCTGCTTCGACGACGCCACGACCCGGCGCGGCAAGCCCGCCCTGCACCTGGCCTTCGGCGAGCCGCTCGCGGTGCTGGCGGGCGATGCGCTGATCGTGCTGGCGTTCCAGGCGCTCGCGCGCGCCGGGGCGGCCGAGCCCGCGCGCCTCGTCAGCCTGCTCGGCATCGTCGGCGACTCGGTCGGCATGCCGTTCGGGATCGCCGCGGGGCAGGCCTGGGAGTGCGAGCCGCGCGTCGATCTCGGCGCCTATCAGCGCGCCAAGACCGGCTCGCTGTTCGCCTCGGCCTGCATGGCGGGCGCGGCAGCCGCGGGCATGCCGGCGGCGCCCTGGCGCGCGCTCGGCGAGAAGCTCGGCGAGGCGTATCAGGTCGCCGACGACCTGGGCGACGCCGCCGCCGACGAGGCGGAGGCCGGCAAGACCACCGGCCGCGACGCGGTGCTCGGCCGGCCGAGTGCCGCGCTCACGCTCGGCATTCCGGCGGCGGTTCGCCACCTCGAGGATCTGGTCGGTGAGGCCGCGGCCGCCATCCCCCACTGCCCGGGCCGAGAGTCGCTTGAGACGCTGATCCTGTTCGAGGCACGCCGGCTGGTGCCGAAGTCGCTCGCCTTGACCGCGGCGTGAGTCCGGGGGCCGCCCTGACGGCCGGCGCCCTGCCTGCCTCCGGTCTCGTCTCCGCCTGGCGCGAGCGCGCGCTCGATCTGCGCGATCGGCTGCTTGGCTCGGCCGGGTTCCGCCGGCTTGCGCTCCGCCTGCCGGTCGCGCGCGGCATCGCCCGGCGCGAGACGCGCGCGCTGTTCGATCTCTGCGCCGGCTTCGTCTACAGCCAGGTGCTCGCCGCCTGCGTGCGGCTCGATCTGTTCGGGCTGCTGCGCTCCGGGCCGCTCAGGCCGGACGAACTCGCCGCCCGCCTTGACCTGCCGGCGGAGGGGACGGGGCGGCTGCTGGATGCGGCCGTGTCGCTGCGGCTGCTGTCGCGCCGCGCCGGCGGGCGCTACGGGCTTGGGCCGCTCGGCGCGGTGGTGGCCGGCGAGCCCGGAATCGCGGCGATGGTGCGCCACCACGCGGCGCTCTATCGCGACCTCGCCGACCCGGTGGCGCTGATCCGTGCCGGCCGGGGCGAGGCGCTTTCCGCCTACTGGCCCTATGCCGGCGAGGCGGATGCGGCCGCGCTCGGTGCCGCGTCGGTCGCGCCCTATTCGGCGCTGATGGCCGCCTCGCAGCCGATGGTCGCGGCCGAGGTGCTGGCGGCCGTGCGCTTCGAGCGCTTCCGCTGCCTGCTCGATGTCGGCGGCGGCGAGGGGGCGTTCCTCCAGGCGGTCGCGGCGGAGCACCCGGGGCTGCGGCTCAGGCTGTTCGACCTGCCGGCGGTGGCCGAGCGCGCGCGCGCCCGATTCGCCGAGGCCGGGCTGATCGTCGAGGTCACCGGCGGCGATTTCCGCGCCGATCCGTTGCCCGGCGGCGCCGACGCGATCTCGCTCGTGCGCGTGGTGCACGACCATGACGACGCGACCGCACGCGCGCTGTTGCGCGCGGCACGGCGCGCGCTCGCGCCGGGCGGCACGCTGATCCTGGCCGAGCCGATGGCCGGGACGCCCGGGGCCGAGCCGATCGGCGACGCCTATTTCGGCCTCTACCTGCTGGCGATGGGCCGCGGCGGGCCACGCACGGCCGCGCGCCTGAGCGAGATGCTGACCGAGGCGGGGTTCGTCGCACCGCGCCTGGTGCGCACGCGGACCCCTCTGCTCGTCCGGGTGCTGGTCGCGCGGTCGCCGGAGAATTCACGATCGAGTGTCAATCATGCTTGACCTTCACGACCGTCAAGTTAGAGTGACACATGGGGAGGCAGACGCGTGGAGTCCCTGATGGACACCGTCGCCGTGCTGATGAAGGAACCGGAGCGGTTGGCCTTGAGCCGTCTTGAGCTCGCGGAGCCTGGCGAGGCCGACGTCGTGGTGGACGTCGCCTGGAGCGGCATCAGCACGGGCACCGAGCGTCTGCTCTGGTCGGGGCGGATGCCGCCCTTCCCCGGCATGGGCTACCCGCTGGTTCCCGGCTACGAGTCGGTCGGCCGCATCGCCGCGGCCGGTCCGGCGTCAGGACGATCCGTCGGCGACACGGTCTTCGTGCCCGGATCGACCGGGTTCCGCAACGCCCGCGGCCTGTTCGGCGGCGCCGCCTCGCGGCTGGTGGCACCGGGGCCGCGCGTCGTGCCGATCGATGCCGGGCTCGGCGATCTCGGCGTGCTGATCGCCCTCGCCGCCACCGCACACCATGCCTTCCCGCTCGACGGCCCGCAGCCCGAACTGATCGTCGGCCACGGCGTGCTCGGCCGGCTGATGGCGCGCATCGCGGTCGCGGCCGGTGCGGCGCCGGTCGTGTGGGAGACGAACGCCACGCGGCGCGGCGGGGCGGACGGCTACGCGGTGCGCGATCCCGCCGAGGACCCGCGCAAGGACTACCGGGTGATCGCCGATGTCTCGGGCGACGCCGCGATCCTCGACTCGCTGGTCGCGCGTCTCGCGCCCGGCGGCGAGATCGTGCTCGCCGGCTTCTACAGCGACCGGCTCTCCTTCGCCTTCCCGCCTGCCTTCATGCGCGAGGCGCGCCTGCGCATCGCGGCGGAGTGGAAGCCCGCCGACCTCGCCGCCGTCAGCGCGCTGATCGCCGCGCATCGGCTCTCGCTCGACGGGCTGATCACGCATCGCGCGCCCGCGCGCGACGCCGAAGCCGCCTATCGCACCGCATTCACCGACCCGGCCTGTCTGAAGATGGTGCTGGATTGGAGGGAGGTCCAATGACCGTCATCCCCACTGGCAAGCCCACGCCCTCGCCGCAGCAGAGCCGGACTGACGCGCTGCGCGCGGAGGCCGCGATCGATCCGCCCGCGCCCGAGACCGGCACGTCCACGAAACAGACCCAGATCATCGCGATCTACGGCAAGGGCGGCATCGGCAAGTCGTTCACGCTGGCGAATCTCAGCTACATGATGGCGCAGCAGGGCAAGCGCGTGCTGCTGATCGGCTGCGATCCGAAATCCGACACCACCAGCCTGCTGTTCGGCGGCAAGTCCTGCCCGACCATCATCGAGACCTCGTCGAAGAAGAAGGCCGCCGGCGAGGAGGTGAAGATCGGCGATGTCTGCTTCAAGCGCGACGGCGTGTTCGCGATGGAGCTCGGCGGTCCCGAGGTCGGGCGCGGCTGCGGCGGACGCGGCATCATCCACGGGTTTGAACTGCTCGAGAAGCTCGGCTTCCACCGCTGGGACTTCGACTACGTGCTGCTCGACTTCCTCGGCGACGTGGTGTGCGGCGGATTCGGCCTGCCGATCGCGCGCGACATGTGCCAGAAGGTGATCATCGTCGGCTCGAACGACCTGCAGTCGCTCTACGTCGCCAACAATGTCTGCTCGGCGGTCGAGTATTTCCGCAAGCTCGGCGGCAATGTCGGCGTGGCGGGCATCGTCATCAACAAGGATGACGGCACCGGCGAGGCGGCGGCCTTCGCCGAGCATGCCGGCATCCCCGTGCTGGCCGCGATTCCGGCCGACGAGGACATCCGCCGCAAGAGTGCCAACTACGAGATCATCGGCAAGCCCGGCGGGCGCTGGGGTCCGCTGTTCGAGGCGCTCGGCGTGCAGGTGGCGGTCGCACCGCCGGTGCGGCCGAAGCCGCTGACCCAGGAGGAGCTGCTCGGCCTGTTCAGCGGCGAGACGGTGGGGCGCGACGTGGTGCTCGACCCGGCGACGATCGAGGACATGTGCGCCGCCGACCTGGTCGAGAAGCCGTCGCTCGAAGTCGTCTACGAGGGCGTGTGATGGACGGCGGCGCGCCCCGTCCCGTGCCGGAAGGCGGCGGCTGCCATGGCGGCCGCGAGACGATGCTCGCGGCCGCGCGCGAGGCCGGCAAGAGCGAAACGATGGACCGGCTCGCCGCCGACTATCCGCGCGGGCCGCACGACCAGCCGCAATCGATGTGCCCGGCCTTTGGCTCCCTGCGCGTGGGCCTGCGCATGCGCCGCGTGGTGACGATCCTTTCGGGTTCGGCCTGCTGCGTCTATGGCCTGACCTTCACCAGCCACTTCTACGGCGCGCGCCGCACCGTCGGCTACGTGCCGTTCAACAGCGAGACGCTGGTCACCGGCAAGCTGTTCGAGGACATCCGCGACGCCGTGCACAAGGCGGCCGACCCCGAGCAGGTGGACGCGGTGGTGATCACCAATCTCTGCGTGCCGACGGCCTCGGGCGTGCCGCTCGATCTGTTGCCGAAGCAGATCAACGGCGTTCGCATCGTCGGCATCGACGTGCCGGGCTTCGGCGTGCCGACCCATGCGGAAGCGAAGGATGTGCTCGCCGGCGCGATGCTGCGTTATGCGCGCGGCGAGGTGGAAGCCGGGCCCGTGGCGCGGCCGCGCGACCAGGCCGATCTGCCGACCGTGTCGCTGATCGGCGAGCTGTTCCCGGCCGATCCGGTGGGGATCGGCGCGCTGCTGGCACCGATGGGGCTGGCCGTCGGCCCGGCCACGCCGGCGCGCGAGTGGCGCGATCTCTACGGTGCGCTCGACTGCGTGGTGGCCGCGGCGGTGCATCCGTTCTACGTCGCCGCCGTGCGCGAGTTCCGCGCCGCCGGCCGTCCGCTGGTGGGCTCCGGCCCGGTGGGCGTGGACGGCACCTCCGCCTGGCTGGAGGGGATCGGCGCGGCGGCCGGTGTGGGCGCCGAGAAGATCGACGCCGCCAAGGCGCGCGCGCTGCCCGCGATCGCCGGCGCGCTGAAGGCCGCGCCGATCGACGCCACCGTGACGGTGTCGGGCTACGAGGGCTCGGAACTGCTGGTCGCGCGGCTGCTGGTCGAGGCCGGGGCGCGCGTGCCCTATGTCGGCACCGCCTGCCCGCGCACGGAATGGTCGGCGGACGATCGCGCATGGCTGGAATCGCGTGGCGTGCACGTGCAGTACCGCGCCTCGCTGGAGCAGGACATCGCCGCGATGCTCGAGGTGCGGCCCGATCTCGCGCTCGGCACCACGCCGGTGGTGCAGAAGGCGAAGGAGGCGGCGATCCCCGCGCTCTACTTCACCAACATGGTCTCGGCGCGGCCGCTGTTCGGTCCGGCCGGCGCAGGCTCGATCGCCGGCATCGTCGCCGCGCAGACGCGCGGGGCGGAGCGGTTCCGCCGCATGGTGTCGTTCTTCGACGGCGTCGGCACGCCCGCCGGACCGGGCTATGGCTGGAAGGACATCCCCGCCGAGCCTGCTGGCTTCCGCGACCGGCAGAAGCGCCTGCGCGCGGCGCGCGCCAAGGCCGAAGAAGCGGTGGGGACGTAACGCCATGCTCGTCCTCGACCATGATCGCGCGGGAGGCTACTGGGGCTGCGTCTATGCCTTCACGGCGGTGCGCGGCCTGCGGGTGGTGATCGACGGCCCGGTCGGCTGCGAGAACCTGCCCGTCACCGCGGTGCTGCACTACACCGATGCGCTGCCGCCGCACGAGCTGCCGATTGCCGTCACTGGCCTCGACGAGGACGCGCTGTCGCAGAACGGCACCGAGCAGCTGCTGAAGCGCGCCGACGACACGGGCGATGTCGAGCTGCCCTCGGTCGTCGTCACCGGCTCGATCGCCGAGATGATCGGCGGCGGCGTGACACCCGAGGGGTCGAGCCTGAAGCGGTTCATTCCGCGCACCATCGACGAGGACCAGTGGCAGGCGGCCGACCGGGCGATCTACTGGCTCTGGACCGAGTTCGGGCTGAAGAAGCCGAAGGTGCGCAAGGCGCGCGCGGAAGGTGCGAAGCCCCGCGTCAACATCATCGGGCCGATCTACGGCACCTTCAACATGCCGTCCGATCTCGCCGAGATCCGCCGCCTGGTCGAGGGGATCGGCTGCGAGGTGAACCTGGTGTTCCCGCTCGGCGCGCATCTCGACGAGATCCCCCGCCTCGCCGACGCCGACGTGAACATCTGCATGTACCGCGAGTTCGGCCGCAAGCTCTGCGAGGCGCTGGATCGGCCGTACCTGCAGGCTCCCATCGGCCTGTTCGCGACGACCAACTTCCTGCGCACGCTGGGCGAGCTGGTCGGCGTCGATCCCGAGCCCTTCATCGCGCGCGAGAAGCACACCACGATCAAGCCGATCTGGGATCTCTGGCGCAGCGTCACCCAGGACTTCTTCGCCTCCGCCTCCTTCGCGGTGGTCGCCTCCGAGACCTACACGCGCGGGCTCAAGCGGTTCCTCGAGGACGAGATGGGCGTTCCCTGCGCCTTCTCCTTCGCGCGCATGCCCGGCCAGAAGCCGGACAACGAGGCGGTGCGCGAGGCGATGCGCAAGACACCGCCGCTCGTTCTGTTCGGCTCCTACAACGAGCGCATGTACGCGGCCGAGCTGAAGTCGCGCGCGATGTACATCCCGGCCTCGTTTCCCGGCGCGATCATCCGCCGGGCGACGGGCACGCCGTTCATGGGCTACGCCGGCGCCACGTACATCATCCAGGAATACTGCAACGCGCTGTTCGACGCGCTGTTCCACATCCTGCCGCTGGGGACCGATCTCGACCGGATCGAGGCCACGCCGGCGCGCGCGAGCCAGCCCTGGGACGACGACGCGCGCGACCTGCTCGACGTCCATCTCGAGAGCGAGCCGTTCCTGGTGCGGATCTCGGCCGCGAAGCGCCTGCGCGAACGGATCGAGCGCGCCGCACGCGAGGCGGGCGAGGCGCGCGTCACGGTCGAGCGGGCGGCGCGGGTGCTGGCCGAACAGCTTCAGGGGGTGCCGGCATGACCGGCCATCCCATTCCCTTCCCGATGCTGCGCACGAAGGATCGCGCGGCACATCGGGGCACAGATCGGCGACGGTGCGACCCACCGTTCCGATCCCCGCCGCGCGGGACTAGCGCGGTAACGGCCGCAAGGCCATCAGCCAAGAGGTACCGAAATGGCTGATCGAACCGACGGCTCGCTGTCGGGGCTGACAGAACACGAGGCGAAGGAGTTCCACGGCGTCTTCGTCTCGAGCTTTGTCATCTTCACGGTCGTCGCCGTCATCGCTCA
>CAZHMM010000072.1:0-18885 GCA_964533585.1 uncultured Elioraea sp. | reverse complement strand
GCCGGCGGCGTGTTCGCCGCCTGGTCGATCGCCTCGCAGCCCGGCACGCCGCCGCGCGCCGAGCCGCCCTCGGCGCCGCCGCGCAATCCCTTCCCCGCCGCCGTGGCGGGTCTCGGCGAGGTCGAGCCCGCCTCGGAAACGATCGCGATCGGCACCGATCTCGCCGGCCTGATCGCCGCGGTGCATGTGCGCCCGGGCGATCACGTCCCGGAGCGCGCCGCGCTCCTCTCGCTCGACGATCGTCGCTACCGGGCGGCTGTGGCCGAGGCCGCGGCGGCGTTGACTGCGGCCCGAGCCAACCGCGCCGAGGCCGAGGCGAGCCTGGTCAGCGCCGAGGCGGAGCGAAGGCGCGCCGCGCTCGACGCCGAACGCTACCGCGCGCTCGTGCGCGGCGAGGTCGCGGCCAGCCGCCAGCGGCTCGAGTCCGCCGAGGCGGATGCGCGCAAGGCCGAGGCGACCGTCGCGCTGGCGCGCGCGCGCATCGCCGCCGCCGAGGCCGCCGCCGAGCAGGCCGAGGCCGCGCTCGCGCGCGCCCGCGTCGATCTCGACAAGACCGTGCTGCGCGCGCCGATCGCCGGCACGGTACTGCGCGTCAATGCGCGACCGGGCGAGTACGCCCAGCCCGGCGCGGCCGAACCGCTGATCGTGTTCGGCGACCTTTCGGTGCTGCATGTGCGCGTGCAGGTGGACGAGACCGACGCGCCGCGCCTCAGCGGCTCGGGCAGCGCGGCCGCGTTCCTGCGCGGCGACGGGACACGCTCGGCCGAGCTCGCCTTCGTGCGGATCGAGCCGCTCGCGCGGCCGAAACGGTTCCTCTCCAACGCGCCGGGCGAACGCGTCGATACCCGCGTGGTCGAGGCGATCTACCGGCTCGAGCCCGAGGCGCTGCCGGTCCAGGTCGGCCAGATGCTCGACGTGTTCGTCGAGGCCCCGCGCACCCCGCCGCGCCAGGTGCTCGCGCGCGACGGGCGGTGAGGGGCTATTGACCGGCCCCGGCGCCTCTCCGACAAGAGCGGGCACAGGGAGGACCCAAATGCTCGCTCGCCGCTCGCTGCTCGCCGCCGCCGCGCTCGCGCCCCTCGCCGCGCATGCCCAGGACAGCTACCCGTCGCGGCCGATCCGCATCGTCATCGCCTATCCGCCCGGCGGCTCGACCGATGTGCTCGGCCGCGCGATCGCCCAACGCCTCTCCGAGATGTGGAACGGCGCGCCCGTGGTGGTGGAGAACCGCGCCGGCGGGGCCGCGATCATCGGCACCCAGGCGGTCGCCCAGGCCGCGCCCGACGGCTACACGCTCGCGCTCGGCAACAACCAGACCCATGCCTCGAACCAGGCGATGGCGCGCAACCTGCCGTATCACGCGGTGGACAGCTTCACGCCGATCGCGCGGCTGGCCTCGGTGCATCACGCGCTGATCGTGCCGGCGAACGGCGCCAAGACGTTGCAGGAGCTGGTGGCGAAGGGCACGGGCGGCGGCCGCGTCACCTATGCATCGACGTCGGTCGGCAGCGCGAGCCACGTGATCGGCGAGAGCCTCGCGCGCCGCTTCGGCATGGACGCGACGCATGTGCCGTATCGCGGCGGTGCGCCAGCGGTGACCGATACGGTCGCGGGCGTGGTGGACTACTTCATCTCGACCTGGCCGCAGGTGGTCTCGCTGGTGCGCGACGGCCGGCTGCGGGCCCTCGCGATCGGCGCGCCCGCGCGCATCACCGACGCGCCGGATGTGCCGACCTTCGATGAAGCGGGCGCACCGGGCGTCTCGGTCGATGCCTGGTTCGGCTTCTGGGCCCCGGCCGGCACGCCGGCGCCGATCGTGACCAAGCTCGCCGAGGCGTTCGTGGCGATCGTCAACGAGGCGCCGATGCAGGAGCGGCTGCGCGGCATGGGGTTCAACGCCGCCCCGCTTGGCCCCGCCGAGTTCGCGGCGTTCCAGCGCGCGGAGGTCGCGCGCTGGCAGGCGCTGGTCGAGCTCACCGGCATCCGCATGGAGTGAGCGCGTGCTGTTCCGGCCCCTGCCGGACGGATCGGCGCTCGCGATCAGCCAGCCCGCGCATGCCTGGATCTCGGGCCAGCTCGCGCGCGCCTGGGGCGGGACGGCGGCCGGGGTCGAGCGCCTGCCGGAGCTGTTCATCCTGGCCGCTGAACAGCACGACATCGGCTGGCTGAGGTGGGAGGCGGCGCCGACGCGCGATCCGGCGACGGGACGTCCCTACGACTTTGTCGCCCTGCCGCGCGAGACGCACACCGCGCTGTGGTCGGCCGGGGTGGAGGCGGCCGCCGCCTCCTACGGGCCGGAGGTCGCGCTGCTCGTGTCGCTGCACGGGCTCGCGATCTACGCCCTGACGCCGGACGAGAAGCGCGCGCCGGACGATCTCGCCGCGGTGCAGCGGTTTCGCGCCGAGCAGGAGATGGTGCAGGCGCGGCTGCGGCCGCAGACCGCCGCGAGCGAGGCCGAGATCGCCGATCAGCGCGCGATCCTGCTGGCGCTCGACCTGATGTCGCTGGTGATCTGCGGCGCGATGGGCCGCGAGACGCGGCGCACGCCGCCCGTTCCGCTCGCCGACGGCACGGCCCGGCTCGCGCTTGCGTTTCCCGCCGAGGGTTGGGATCACCTCACGATCGATCCGTGGCCGTTCCGGGACGCGCGCGTGACGGTCGGGTGCCTCGCGCGCCGCCTGCCGCCGGGCCGTTTCCCTGACGAGACATCGATGCGCGCGGCCGTGGCGTCAGCGCCTGTGGAGACTCTCACGGCGACGCTCACGCCGCCGTAGCCCGCTACCCCTTCTCCCAGCCGCGCTCGGTCTGGCGCCAGTAGGTGAGCGCGTGGCCCGCGGCCTTGGCCGCGGCCCAACGCTGCCGCGCCGCCGCGACCGCCGTCTCGTCGCGCCCGTCGAACAGGTCGAACACGCGCTCGAACGCCTCGAGCCGCGCACTCTCGGCGCCTTCCACCAGGAACAGATGCCGCGCCCCGTTCGGCGCCTCGTCCTCGGTGGTGAGCCAGATCGGCTGAAGGTCGGCCTCGCCGGTCATGCGCGTCCCGTGCGGCAGCCAGTCCGGGTCCGGGCAGAGCCAGAGCGCGGTGTCGAGCGCGGCGACGCGCTCGTCGGATCCCGCCTTCACCACCGCACGCCCGCCAGTCGCGAGCACGCGGCCGAGCAGCTTCGGCAGCGCGACATCGAGGCTCGTGCGCGTCAGGTGGTAGAAGCCGATCTCAGCCATCCTCCGCCTCGAAGCGGAGCGCCACGAGCCGGTCGAGCAGCCGCACGCCGAAGCCCGACGCGCCCTCGGGCCCGAGCGCGTCGGCCTCGTGGCGGAGTTCGACGCCAGCGATGTCGAGATGCGCCCAGGGCGTGCCGACGGCGAAACGGTGCAGGAACGCCGCCGCGTGGCAGGCATCGGGCTGGAACCGCTCGGCGACGCAGTTCTTCACATCGGCGATGTCGCTCCGCAGCGCCTCGCCATAGGGCTCCGCGAGCGGCATCGGCCAGAGCGGCTCGTCCACCGCCTCGCCGGCGGCGGCGAGCTGCGCGGCGAGCGCACCGTCCGAGGCGAACAGCCCGGCGCGATGGTTGCCGAGTGCCACCACGATCGAGCCGGTCAGCGTGGCGAGGTCGATCATCGCCGCGGGCCGGAGCGCGCGCCGCGTCCAGGCGAGGCAGTCGGCGAGCACCAGCCGTCCTTCCGCATCCGTGTCGATCACCTCGATCGTCGTGCCGTCCACCGCGCGCACCACGTCGGACGGGCGCTGCGCCTCCGCGCCGATCATGTTCTCGACCAGTCCCAGCACGGCGACGGCGGGCGCGGGCGAGCGGCGCCGCGCGAGTGCGAGCATCGCCCCGGCCGCGGCGGCGGCACCCGCCATGTCCGCGCGCATCTCCCACATCCGGTCGGCCGGCTTGATGTCCACGCCCCCGGTGTCGAAGGCGACGCCCTTGCCGACGAACGCCACCGGCGGCGCGTCGATCGTGCCCTTCCAGCGCAGCACCGCGAGGCAGGGCGGGTTGGCGCTGCCGCGCGCCACGCCGAGCATGGCGCCGAAGCCTTCGCGCTTCAGCCAGGCCGCGTCGTGGATCTCGACCTTCAGCCCGTCCGCGTCGAGCGCGCGCAGCCGCGCGGCGAACATCGTCGGCGTCAGCCGGTTCGAGGGCTCGGCGACGAGGTCGCGCGCGAACAGCGCGCCGGCGACACCGGGGGCGAGCGTTTCCCAGATCGCGCCCGCGGCGCGCTTGTCGTGCACGATCACGTCGAGATGGGCGAGGCGCTTCGGCTCGTCCGGATCGGGCCGCGTCTTCAGCGCCTCGAACCGCCAGCCGCGCAGGCAGGCACCGACCGCAGCCTCGGCGGCGAGGTCGGGGGTGAGCTCGCGCGCATCGAGCACGAGGCGCTTCGACGCGATCGCCGCCGCCGCGGCCCGGCCGCCGGCACGACGCGCTGAACCTGGCGTCGCCGACGCGCCCATGCCGGCGAGCACGGTCAGCCGCCCGTCGGCATCGCGCCCCGACGCGACCTCGTCCGCCCCACCCGCGAAGCCGATCGCCGGGGCGAGGATGTCGGCATGCGCGCCCGCTTCGGTCAGCAGGCGCGCGCGCGCCGCCGTCTCATGGCGCAGCCGGTGGCGGAAGCGGACCGTCAGCATCGCCGCCGCCGCGCCGCTTGCCTCAGCCCTTCTCGTGGTGCTCGGCGACCAGCCGGTCGAGCAGCCGCACGCCGAACGCGGTCGCCCCCTTCGGCACGCAGGGCTTGTCCTTGCTGCTCCAGGCCGTGCCGGCGATGTCGAGATGCGCCCACGGCTTGCCGTTGACGAAGCGCTGCAGGAACTGCGCCGCCGTCACCGCCCCGCCGGGCCGGCCGCCGATGTTCTTCATGTCGGCGATGTCGGATTTCAGCATCTTGTCGTAGGCCTCGCCGAGCGGCATGCGCCATACGCCCTCGCCGGTCGCCTGCCCGGCGGCGATCAGCTTCTGTGCGAGGTCGTCATCGTTCGCGAAGAGGCCGGCGTTCTCGTGGCCGAGGCTGATCACGATCGCGCCGGTCAGCGTGGCGAGATCGACCATGAAGGCCGGATCGAACCGCTCCTGGCAGTACCAGAGCACGTCGGCCAGCACGAGCCGCCCCTCCGCGTCGGTGTTCAGCACCTCGACGGTCTGGCCCGAATAGCTCTTCACCACGTCGCCCGGACGCTGGGCCGTGCCCGACGGCATGTTCTCGACCAGACCGACGATCCCGACCGCATCGACCTTGGCCTTGCGCCCGGCGAGCGCCGCCATCAGCCCGACCACGGTGCCGGCACCGGCCATGTCCCACTTCATGTCCTCCATGCCGGCGGCGGGCTTGAGCGAGATGCCGCCGGTGTCGAAGGTGACGCCCTTGCCGATGAAGGCGACCGGCTTGGCGGCCTTGGCGGCGCGCTTGCCCTTCGCCGCCGCCCCGGAGGCGCCGTGCCACTGCATCACCACCATGCGCGGCTCGTTGGCCGAGCCCTGGGCGACGCCGAGCAGCGCGCCGAAGCCGAGCTTCCTCATCTCCTTGGGCCCGAGCACCTCGACCTCAAGACCGAGCTTGGTGAGCGCGCGGCAGCGCTCGGCCATCTCGGCGGGGTTCAGCACATTCGGCGGCTCGGCGACCAGCTCGCGGGCGAGGAACACGCCCTCCGCGACGCCCTTCAGCGGCCCCCAGGCCGCGCGCGCCTTCGCCGGGTCGGCATGCGCGACGGTCAGGCGGGCGAGCTTCGGCTTGTCCTCGGCCTTCTCGGTGGTGCGGTACTTGTCGAAGCGCCAGGCCCGCAGCGCCGCGCCGAGCGCGGCCTCCGCGGCACGCGCGGGGGCGGCTGGCCCGACATCCAGCACAACGGCGGCCTCGCCGGCGAGTGCTGCGGCCGCCGTGCCGCCCGCCTCCTCGGTGGCCCGACCCTCCGCCTCCTCGCGTTTGCCGAGCCCGACGACGACGACGCGCGAGAGTCCGGCACCGGGGGCGAGAATCGTCACCGTCTCGTTCTTCTTGCCCTTGAACGCGGCGGCGGTGAGGGCGCGGCTGAGCGCGCCCGCGGTCGCCGTGTCGGCCGCGGCGCCGAGGCCGCCGAGGCTCTCGCCCTCGCCGAGCAGCAGCGCGAGCGCGCCCTTCTCCGGCAGCGCGGGCTTGGCGAAGGTGATGTCGAGCATGCGGCGATCCCCGGGGTTTCCTGCGTGGCGGCGGACTGTAGCAAGCGTGCCATGCTTTGCCATGCCCGGAGGTCGCGGCTAACACGGGACCATGACGGATCGGGAATGCCTGGAGCTTGCCGCGCGTCTCGCCCTCGACGCGGCCGCCGCCATCATGGCCGTGCGCGCATCGGGCGTGACGGTGACGCGCAAGCATGACCGCACGCCGGTGACCGAGGCCGACCACGCGGCCGAGGCGCTGATCGTCGCCGGGCTGCGCGAGGCGACGCCGGAGATCCCGGTGATCGCCGAGGAGGAGATCGCCGCCGGCCGGGCGGCGCGGCCAGGCGCGCGGTTCTGGCTGGTCGATCCGCTCGACGGCACGCGCGAGTTCGCCGCCGGCCGCGACGAGTTCGCGGTCTGCATCGGCCTGATTGCCGCCGGCCGCCCGGTGCTCGGCGCGGTCGCGCTGCCGGCCACCGGCGAGCTCTTCCTCGGCCTGCCGGGGGAAGGGGCGTGGAAGCAGGATGCGGCCGGCCGCCGCCCGATCGCCGCCCGCCGCCCGCCGCCCGAGGGGCTGACCGTGTTCGCCTCGCGCCACTACGCCGACGATCCGCGCCTTGCCGGCTACCTCGCCGGGCTGCCGGTCGCCCGCGTGCTGAACGCCGGCTCGGCGCTGAAGTTCTGTCGCGTCGCCGAGGGCGCGGCCGACCTCTACCCGCGCTTCGGCCGGACGATGGAGTGGGACACGGCGGCGCCGCAGGCGGTGGTGGAGGCCGCGGGCGGCTCGGTGCGCACCGCCGATGGCGCGCCGCTCGGCTACGCCAAGCCGGGCCTCGCCAACCCCGACTTCATCTGCCGGGGTCTGCCGTGACCGCGCGCCTGCCGGCGGATGCGGCGGGCATCGCCGAGGCCGCGCAGCTGTTGCGCGCGGGCAGGCTGGTCGCCTTCCCGACCGAGACGGTCTATGGCCTCGGCGGCGACGCGACCGACGAGCGGGCGGTCGCGGCGATCTTCGCCGCCAAGCGCCGGCCGCGCTTCAACCCGCTCATCGCGCATGTGCCGGAGGCCGAGGCGGCGTTCGCGCTCGGCATCGCCGATGCGCGCGCCCGTGCGCTGGCCGCGGCGCTCTGGCCGGGGCCGCTGACCCTCGTGCTGCCGGCCGCGCCCGACTGTCCGGTCGCGCTGCTGGCGCGCGCGGGCCTCGACACGGTGGCGCTGCGCGTGCCGGCGCATCCGCTCGCCCGCGCCCTGCTCGCGGCGGTCGGACGGCCGGTGGCCGGCCCGTCGGCCAATGTGTCCGGCCGGGTCAGCCCCACCACGGCCGCGCACGTGCTGGAGGAGCTCGGCGGGGTGATCGACGCGGTGCTGGACGGCGGTCCCTGCGCGATCGGGCTGGAGAGCAGCGTGCTCGACCTGTCGGGGCGCGCGGCGGTGCTGCTGCGGCCGGGCGGGGCGACGCGCGAGGCGATCGAGGCGGTGATCGGTCCGGTCGTGCTCGCCGAGGGCACGGACGAGGCGCCGCGCGGCCCGGGGATGCTGGCGAGCCACTATGCCCCGGTGCTGCCGCTGCGGCTCGACGCCACCGACCCTCGCCCCGACGAGGCGCTGCTCGCCTTCGGCCCCGCGCCCGCCGGCGCCGGGCTGACCTTCAACCTTTCCGGCTCCGGCGATCTCGCCGAGGCGGCCGCGCGGCTGTTCACGGGGCTGCGCGCGCTCGACGCCGAGGGACGGCGGCGCGGGCTCGCGCGGATCGCGGCGATGCCCGTGCCGAGCGAGGGCCTCGGGCTCGCGATCAATGACCGGCTCGCCCGCGCCGCCGCGCCGCGCGATCACGTCCCGCCGTCTGCCGGTTGACCCGATGCGCGAGCCGGCGCAAGCCTCCGCCATGCCCGACACCGTCCCCCGCGCCGGCCTGCCGGACGCGCTCGCCGCCCGGCTCCTCGCCCTGCTCGGCGAACGGGGCCTGCTGACCGACCCGGAGGCGATCGCGGCGCACAGCGCCGACTGGCGCAACCTGTTCCCCGGCTCGGCGCTGGCCGTGCTGCGGCCGGCCAGCACGGCCGAATGCGCCGAGGCCGTCCGGCTCTGCGCCGAAGCCGGCCTCGCGATCGTGCCGCAGGCCGGCAACACCTCGCTGTGCGGCGGTTCGACCCCGCTCGGGCGCGGCGACGAGGTGGTGCTGTCGGTCGCGCGCATGAACCGCATCCTCGACCTCGATCCGTCCGACATGACCATGGCGGTCGAGGCCGGCGCGGTGCTCGCCCAGGTGCAGCAGGCGGCCGAGCAGGCCGGCTGTCTCTTTCCGCTCTCGCTCTCCTCCGAGGGCACCGCCCAGATCGGCGGGCTGATCTCCACCAATGCCGGCGGCAACACGACGGTGCGCTACGGCAACATGCGCGAGCAGGTGCTCGGGCTCGAAGTGGTGCTGGCGGATGGTTCGGTGCTCGACCTGATGCGCCGGCTGCGCAAGGACAACACCGGCTACGCGCTGCGCCAGCTCTTCATCGGCGCCGAGGGCACGCTCGGCATCGTCACGCGCGCGGTGCTGAAGCTCGCGCCGCGGCCGCGCGACGTGCAGGTGGCCTTGGTCGCCCTCGCCTCGGTCGAGGCCGCGGTGCAGCTGCTGAACCGGTTCCAGCGCCATGACGGCGATTCGCTCGCCGCCTTCGAGTACATGGCCCGCTTCGGCATCGATCTCGTCCTGCGCCACATCCCTGACGTGAAGGACCCGATTGCGGACCGTTACGATCACTATGCCCTGGTCGAGCTCGCCGCGCCGCGGCCGGACGCCGCTCTGCGCGGCGTGCTGGAGGCGGTGCTCGGCAGGGCGATGGAGGACGGGCTCGTGCTCGACGCCGCGCTCGCCGAGAGCGGCTCGCAGCGCCAGGCGATGTGGCGCATCCGCGAGGAGCACGCCGAGGCGCAGAAGCGCGAAGGCGCGTCGGTGAAGAACGACGTCTCCGTACCGGTCTCGAAGGTGCCCGAGCTGATCGCGCGCGGCATCGAGGCGGTGCGGCGGATCGTGCCGGAGGTGCGGCCCTGTCCGTTCGGCCATGTCGGCGACGGCAACATCCATTTCAATTTCTCGCGTCCCGAAGGGATGCCGGACGGGGCGTTCCTCGACCGCTGGGACGCGATCGCCGACGCGGTGGCGGCGGAGGTACGGCGCCTGGGCGGCAGCTTCTCGGCCGAGCACGGCATCGGCCGGCTGAAGACCGCCACGCTCGCGGCGTGGCGCAGCGGCGCCGAGATCGAGACCATGCGCCGCATCAAGGCAGCACTCGATCCGCGCGGGCTGATGAACCCCGGCAAGGTGGTCGAGCTCCGATGACGCGGACGCGGCCGCGATGAGCCGGCTCTCGACCTACATGCTGCGCCAGCTCGCCATCGGGCTGGTCGCGGTGACGGGCGGGCTCGCGGTGCTGATCTGGCTCACCCAGTCGCTCCGCTTCGTCGAACTGGTGCTCAATCGCGGCCTGTCGATCGCGGTGTTCTTCGAGCTCACCGTCTTCATGCTGCCCAACTTCATTGCGGTGATCCTGCCGGTGACGACCTTCATCGTGATCCTGGCGGTCTACAACCGCATGGAGGACGACCGCGAGCTGGTGGTGATGCGCGCCGCCGGCATGGGGCCGATGGCGCTCGCGCGGCCGGCGCTCGTGCTGGCCGGCGCGGCGGCGCTGCTCGGCTGGACGATGAATCTCTGGGTGGTGCCGGAGAGCTATCGCGCGTTCCGCGAATACCAGTTCGAGATCCGCAACCGCATGGCCGCGGTGCTGTTGCAGGAGGGCGTGTTCAACACGCTCGGCGAGGGCCTCACGGTCTATATCCGCGAGCGCGACCGCGACGGCACCTTCCGCGGCATCATGGTGCACGACACGCGCGAGGCCGGTGCCCCGGCGACCATCCTCGCCGAGCGTGGCTGGCTCACGCTCGACGGCGACACGCCGCGCGTGACGCTGCAGCACGGCACGCGCCAGGAGCTCGACCGGCGCACCGGCACGCTGCGCATGCTCTCCTTCGCCGAGAACACCATGAGCCTCGCCACCGAGGCGGCGCGCGAGGAGGTGCGCTATCGCGATGCGCGCGAGCGCGGCGTGCGCGAACTGCTGAGCCCCGATCCGGCCGAGCAGGTGAGCGCGCGCGACCGGGCGCGCTTCGTCGTCGAGGCGCATCAGCGGCTGGCCGGCCCGCTCGGGACGCTGTCGCTCGCGCTCGCGGCACTCGCCTGCCTGCTGACCGGCGAGTTCAGCCGGCACGGCAAGGCAGGCCGCGTCCTGGTTGCGGTGGCGATCGGCGGCGGGCTGGTGGCACTCGGCGTCGGCATCGGCAACCTGGCGACGCGCGAGCTGGCGCTGGTGCCGCTGATCTGGGCGCATGCGGTGCTGCCCGGGCTGATCGCGCTCGCCTGGCTGCTGAGCCCGTCGCGCGCGCGCGTGCCGGCCGCCGAACCGATGCCGGGCTGAGGGGCGCAGGGTGCGGGTGCCGCGTGTCCTCGCGGTCTATGTCGGGCGGGTGTTCGTCGTCTCGACGCTGTCGGTGCTGGCCGGGCTGATCGCGATCGTCGCGCTGTTCGACGTGATCGAGCTGACCCGGCGCGCGGCCGGGAGGCCGGATGTGCCGTTCGGCCGGCTGGTCGAGATCACCGCGCTGAAGCTGCCGTTCATGGCGATCGAGATCCTGCCCTTCGCCGTGCTGATCGGCGGGCTCGTCGCGTTCTGGCGGCTGACGCGCTCCTCCGAGCTGATCGTCGCGCGCGCCGCCGGCGTCTCGGCCTGGCAGTTCCTCGCCGCGCCCGTGGCCGCCGGCGCGCTGCTCGGGCTGGTGGCGATCACGGCGGTCAGCCCGGTCTCGGCGATGCTCTATGCGCGTGCGGAACGGCTCGATTCGGTGCTGCTGCGCGGCGGGGCGGGCACGCTCGGGCTCACCGGCGGCGGGCTCTGGGTGAAGCAGCGCGACGATGCGCTGGCGCGCGGCGGTGCCGCGATCCTGCACGGCGAGCGCATCGCCGCGGTCGGGCCGGACCAGCTCACGCTGGAGCGCGTCTCGGTGTTCCGGCTCGGTCCCGATGACCGCTTCCTGGCCCGCATCGAGGCCGAGCGCGCGGTGCTGGAGGCGCAGCGCTGGCGGCTCGAACGCGCCGCCACGGTCGGCGCCGAGCGCATGGGCCCGCGCGAGGCGACGATCACGCTCGCCACCGATCTCACCGTGGAACGGCTGCAGGACGGGCTCGCGCCGCCCGATACGCTGTCGTTCTGGGCGCTGCCCGGATTCGTGTCCGTGCTGGAGGAGGCCGGGTTCTCGGCCCAGCGCCACCGGCTGCGCTTCAACGCGCTGCTCGCCCTGCCGCTGCTCGGCGGCACGATGGTGCTGGTGGCGGCCGGCTTCTCGATGCGGCCGTCGCGGCGCGGCGGCGTCGGCGTGATGATCGGTGCCGGCGTGGCGGCGGGCTTCACGCTGTTCGTGCTGACCAAGGTGGTGGGCGAATTCGGCGTCAGCGGCGCGCTGCCGGTGACGCTCGCCGCCTGGACCCCGACCGGGGTCGGGCTGATGCTCGCGGTGGCGATGCTGCTCCACCTCGAGGACGGCTGAGATGCGGGCCCGCCGCAAGGCCGCGGGCGCGGCGGCGCTCGCGCTGCTGCTCGCCGCCGCCGCCGGCGCGCAGACGCGCCGCCCCCTGACCGAGGCCGAGCGCCAGCCGGTCACCTTCACCGCCGGCGAGGTCGAGTACGACGAGAACCGCGATCTGGTGATCGCGCGCGGCGGGGTCGAGGCCTGGCAGGGCGACCGCATCCTGCGCGCGAAGGAGATCACCTTCCACCGCCCGTCGGGGCGCGCCACCGCGCGCGGCGACGTCGTCCTGATGGAGCCCGACGGCCAGGTGTTCTTCGCCGACGAGGCGGAGCTCACCGAGGATCTGCGCGACGGCGTGATCCGCGACCTGCGCGCGCTGCTTGCCGAGGGCGGCCGGCTCGCCGCGGCGGGGGCGGTGCGCTCGGGCGGGCGCGTCACCGAGATGGCGCGCGCCGTCTACACGACCTGCGAGGCCTGCCGCGAGAACCCCGAGCGCGCGCCGCTCTGGCAGATCCGCGCCGATCGCGTCGTGCATGACGAGCAGGAGAAGACCGTCGAGTACTTCGACGCGACGTTGCAGATCGCCGGCATCCCGGTGTTCTACGCGCCGTATTTCTGGCACGCCGATCCCTCGGTGAAGCGCAAGTCGGGATTGCTGTTTCCCGACTTCGGCTCCAGCACCTTCCTCGGCGCATTCTACCGCCAGCCCTATTACTGGGTGATCTCGCCCTCCGAGGATCTGACGCTCTCGCCGATGGTGACCACGCGCAAGGGCGGCGTGCTGTTCGGCGAGTGGCGCCGGCGCTTCAACTCCGGCTTCGCGGTCGCCTCGGGCAGCTTCACCTACGATCCCGACGAGACGCGCTGGCGCGGCAACATCGTCTCGACCGGCCGGTTCAGCCTCGACGACACCTGGCGCGCGGGCTGGGACCTGAGCCGCTCGTCGGACCGCAACTACCTGCGCCGCTATCGCGTCGGCGCCTTCAACAATTCGAGCGTGCTGGTCAGCACGCCGTTCATCGAGGGGTTCGGCGCGAACTTCTATGCGCGGGCGGATGCGAATGTCTATCAGGGGCTCGGCTCGCTCGACATCTCGCGCCGCATTCCCCTCGTGCTGCCGCGCGTCTATGGCGAAATCACCGGCATCCAGGACCGGCTCGGCGGCCTCTGGCGGGGCGATGTCGGCCTGTTCGCGACCAGCCGCCAGACCGGCACCGACACCCGCCGCCTCGCCTCGCGCATCAACTGGATGCTGCCGTTGCGCGGCGGATTCGGCGATCTCTGGACGGTGGAGGCGAATCTCGACCTGCTCGGCTACCAGGTCGGCGGCGACACCCGGGCGACGCCGCTGCCGGGCGGCGAGTCCGGCGCGATCGGCCGGGCGCATCCGCAGGTGGCGCTCACCTGGCGCTGGCCACTGCTGCGCCCCGGCGGGTCGTGGGGCAGCCAGCTGATCGAGCCGATCGTGCAGGCGGTGGCCGGGCCGATCGTCGGGGTGGACCGGCGCATCCCGAACGAGGACAGCATCGATCTGGAGTTCTCCGACGCCACCCTGTTCGGCTTCAACCGCTTTCCCGGCCGCGACCGGCTGGACGGCGGCGTGCGCGTGAACGCGGCGTTGCGCGGCGCCTGGTACCTGCCCGGCGTGACGATCGAGGGCATGTTCGGCCAGGCCTGGCGGGCGGCGACCGACACGCTCTACCCGGCCGGTTCGGGCCTGGAGGGCCGCCGGTCGGACTATGTCGGCCGGCTCACCGTGATCCCCTCCGAGCACCTCGCGCTTTCCTACCGCACGCGGCTCGATCGCGAGGATTTCTCGACCCGGCTGGCCGACGTCTCCGCCACGCTCAACGGCTTCGGCCGCTACCTCACCGTCTCGTACCTGACCGCGCCGGCGCAGCCCGAGACCCTCCAGCCGACCGCGCGGCGCGAGCTCGGCGCCACTCTCGGCGGGCGGATCTGGGGCAACTGGAGCGGCTGGGTCGGCGCGCGCCGCGACGTCGCCCGCCAGGCCATGGTCCAGTCCTATGCCGGGCTGCGCTACGAGGACGAGTGCTTCGCCTTCGTCGCCACCTATCTGCGCCGCTTCACCACCACTGGCACCGACGGCGCCGGCACGGATCTGATCTTCACCCTGGTGTTCAAGACCGTCGGCGAGTTCGGGGTCTCGGCCCTCTGATACCCGCAGCACGAAGGCTGGGCCTTTGTGCGGAGGGTATCGCGCGCGGCGCTGGTGGGGCGGCCGCGCGCGAAGCCAGGCCACGCCCAGCCTGGCGAAGATCAATCCTTCGGCGGGCTGGTCTGAGCGCGCCGGCGCGGGCGTTGCGGCAACCCCGCTTCGGGCCTATGCAGGGGCCGATGCAGCGCCTCCTCGCCCTGGTCCTGCTGGCGGTCCTCGCGGCCGTGCCCGCCGCGCCGGGGGCACGCGCGCAGTCCGCCGGCATCGTCGCGGTCGTCAACGGCGACGTGATCACCACCTTCGACGTCGAGGCGCGCCGCCGGCTGTTCGCCGCCACCGCCGGCCTGCCGATGACGGCCGAGGTGCTCGACCGCATCACGCCGCAGGTGCGCCGGCTGCTGGTGGACGAGCGGCTCAGGCTGCAGGAGGTGCAGCGCCGGCGCATCCTGGTGACCGATGGCGAGATCGCCGCGGCGGTCGGGCGGATCGAGCAGCAGAACAACATGAGCCCCGGCGGGCTGCGCGCCAATCTCGCGCGCCAGGGGATCGACATCCGTGCGCTCTACGGCCAGCTGCGCGCGACCATCGGCTGGAGCAAGCTGGTGCGCGCCGAGCTCGGCGCGCAGGCGCAGGTGGACGAGGAGCTGGTGCGTGAACGCATGCGCGCGCTGGAGGCCGCGACCGGCCAGCCGGAGTTCCTGGTCGCCGAGGTGTTCATCGCCGTCGACGACCCGCGCCAGGAGCAGGAGGCCGAGCGCACGGCGGCCGACCTGATCGACCAGCTCCGCCGCGGCGCGCCCTTCGCCGCCGTCGCCGCGCAGTTCAGCCAGGCGCAGTCGGCCGAGCAGGGCGGCGATCTCGGTTGGATCCGGCTCGGCCAGCTCGAGCCCGAGGTCGAGGCGGTGATCACGCAGATGCCGCCCGGCGCGGTCTCGACGCCGATCCGCACCGCCGGCGGCTTCTCGATCGTCACGCTCCGCGCCCGCCGCGAGGTCGGCCGCGACATGGCGACCCTGCTGACCCTGCGCCAGGTGGTGTTCCCGTTCGACGCCCCGCTCGACCCGCAGCGGCCGACCCAACAGCAGATCCGCCAGGTCGAGGCGGCCGAGCGCGTCTCCGCAGGCGCCCGCGGCTGCGATGCGCTGGCCCAGGCGGCCCGTGCGGCCGGTGGTGCGCAGGTCGGCGAGCCGGTCGAGATCCGGCTTGAGACGCAGACGCCGCAGCTGCGCCAGATCCTCGGCGAACTCGGCGCGGGCCGTGCGACGCAGCCGCTGATCGCGCCGGAAGGCGTGGCGCTGATGATGGTCTGTGCCCGGCGGACCGAGAACCTCGCCGCCCCCAACCCCGAGGCGATCATCGAAACGATCCTGCGCGAGCGTGTCGATCTGCTCTCGCGCCAGATGATGCGCGACCTGCGCCGCCGCGCCGACATCGACTTCCGCGCGTGAGCGCCGCGCCGCTCGCGCTGACCATGGGCGAGCCGGCCGGAATCGGCGGCGAGATCACGCTCGCGGCATGGTCGAGCCTGCGGGCCGGCGGCCCCGCCTTCGTCGCGATCGACGACCCCCAGCGGCTCGCCGCCCTCGCCCGCCTGCTCGGCCGCGACGTTCCCGTGCGTGCGGTCGCCTCGCTCGCCGAAGGGGCGGCGCTGTTCTCCCGTGCCCTGCCGGTGCTGCCCGAGCCGCTCGCCGCCCCGGTCGAGCCGGGACGGCCCGACCGCGCGCATGGTCGGGCCGTGATCCGCTCGGTCGAGCGGGCGGTCGCACTCGCGCGCGCGGGCGAGGCCGGCGGCGTGGTCACCAACCCGCTTGCCAAGACCACGCTGCTGGCGGGCGGGATCGGCCATGCCGGCCACACCACCTGGCTCGCCGAGCTTGCCGGCGGTGGGGTGCCGGTGATGATGCTCGCCTCGCCGATGCTCCGGGTGGTGCCGGTGACGGTGCACATCCCGCTCGCCGCGGTGCCGGCGGTGCTGACGCGCGAGCGCATCGTCGCCGCCGCGCGCATCGTCGCCGCCGCGCTGCGGGCGGATTTCGGCATTGCCCGGCCGCGGCTCGCGGTGACTGGGCTCAACCCGCATGCCGGCGAGGATGGGACGATCGGCCGCGAGGAGATCGACGTGATCCGCCCGGCGATCGAGATGCTGCGGGCCGAGGGGCTCGCGGTCAGCGGGCCGCATCCGGCCGACAGCCTGTTCCATGAGCGCGCGCGCGCGGGTTATGACGCAGCCCTCTGCATGTACCACGACCAGGCGCTGATCCCGATCAAGACGCTGGATTTCGCCGGCGGCGCGAACGTCACGCTCGGCCTCCCGATCGTGCGCACGAGCCCCGATCACGGCACCGCCTGCGACATCGCCGGCCAGGGGATTGCCGATCCCTCGTCGCTGATCGCCGCGATCGAGCTTGCGGCCGCGATGGCGGCGCGGCGGGAGCGCGCGCGGGCGGCGTGACCGGTCTGCCGCCGCTGCGCGAGGTGATCGCGCGTTTCGGCCTCGATGCGCGCAAGTCGCTCGGCCAGCATTTCCTGCTCGATCTGAACCTGACCGCGCGGATCGTGCGGGCCGCCGGCGCGATGGCGGGGCGGCATGCGGTCGAGATCGGTCCCGGCCCGGGCGGGCTCACGCGCGCGCTGCTGGCCTCCGAGGCCGCGACGGTGACCGCGATCGAGCGCGACCCGCGCTGTGTCGCCGCACTCGCCGATCTGGTCGCGGCCCATCCGGACCGGCTGCACATCATCGAGGCCGATGCGCTCGCGGTCGATCCCGCGGCGCTGGTGCCGCCGCCGCGCAAGCTGGTGGCGAACCTGCCCTACAACGTCGGCACGAAGCTGCTGGTGGGCTGGCTCGCCCAGGCGGCGGCGTTCGAGAGCCTCACCTTGATGTTCCAGCAGGAGGTCGCCGAGCGGATCGTCGCCGCGCCTGGCAGCGCGGCGTATGGGCGGCTCTCGGTGCTGACGCAGTGGCTCGCGGAGGCGCGCATCGTGCTGCGCCTGCCCGCGGCCGCGTTCACGCCGCCGCCCAAGGTGGCCTCGGCGGTGGTGCACCTCGTTCCGTATCCAGATCAGCCGGCGCAGGATCTGTTCGCGGCGATGGAGCGTGTCACCGCCGCCGCGTTCGGCCAGCGGCGCAAGATGCTCCGGAGCGCGCTGAAGCCGCTCGGCGAGGCGGAGGCGCTGCTGGCGGCGGCCGGGATCGATCCCGCGCGCCGCGCCGAGACGCTGAGCGTCGCGGAGTTCGAGCGCCTGGCGATCACCGCGTCGGCGGCACCGTCGCGAGGTAGTGCGCAAGATCGGCGAGATCGCGCTCGCTGAGTCCGTACAGCACCGCCTGCATCGAGGTGTCGGTACCCTGGCGGGTGCCGGCCTGGTAGTCGCGCATCGCGTGCAGCAGGTAGTCCTCGCGCTGGCCGGCGAGCCGCGGCACCTGGTTCTGGCCGGCGTAGTCGGCGAGATGGCAGACGCCGCAGCGATGCTCGGCCGACAGCGCGCGGCCGCGCGCGGCGCGTTCCGCGTCCGGCGCCGCTTCGGGCGCGGGCGGCGGCAGCGCGGCGTAGAAGCGGGCGAGCGCCTCCACCTCGGCATCGCGGATGCCGCGCATTGCCGCGTTCATCGGCTCGAAGCGGCGGATGCGCTCGCGGAACAGGATCATCTGCAGGGTCAGGAACGTCTCCGGCTGGCCGGCGAGCGAGGGCACGTCCTCGATCGGCGAGACGCCCTGCGCGCCGTGGCAGGCGGCGCAGAGCTCGGCCTGTTCGGGCGCGGCCGAAGCCGGGGCACAGAAAAGGGCCGCGGCAAGCGCCGCGGCCCCGGAGCGCAGAGGGCGCATCAGCCGCCGTAGCTGATGCGATAGATCGCGCCGTTCTGCTCGTCGCTGACCAGCAGCGAACCGTCGGGCAGCTGCAGCACATCCACCGGCCTGCCGTGGAACTGCTGCGCCTGCTCGTCGAGCAGCCCGGTGAGGAACGGCTCGACCGCGGTCACGTTGCTCTGCGCATCCAGCTTCACCGCGACGACGTCGTAGCCGATCTTGGCCTCGCGGTTCCACGAGCCGCGGCGGGCGACGAAGATCGCGCAGCGATACGCCTCCGGGAACATTCTTCCGGTATAGAAACGCATTCCGAGCGGTGCGCTGTGGGGCCCGAGCGAGGCGGCGGGCTGCTCGAACTCGCTGCACTGGCGCCGCTCCACCGCCGGATCGGCCCAGTTGCCCACGCACCAGGGGAAGCCGTGATCCTCGCCGGAGCGGCGGACGCGGTGCAGCGTGTCGTGCGGCTCGTCATTGCCGGCCCAGTCGCGGCCGTTGTTGGTGGCCCAGAGCTCGCGCGTGGTCGGGTGCCAGTCGAAGCCGACCGAATTGCGGATGCCGCGCGCCTCGATGCGCCGGTCGGAGCCATCGGCGCGGAAGCTCACCAGCAGCGCGAAGCGGTCACGGTCGAAGGTGCAGATGTTGCAGGGCACGCCGACATTCGTATAGATGCGGCCGTCCGGTCCGAAGGCGGTGAACTTCCAGCCGTGATGCTGATCCGGGGGCAGATCGAACGCCGCCGTCAGATCGGCCGGCGTGCCCGGATTGGCGAGCCGCCCCTCGATCCCGTCCCAGCGCAGCACCTGGTTGATCGCCATCACGGTGAGCGCGCCGTCCTTGAAGGCGATGCCGTTCGGCTGCGTCAGCCCCTCAGCGAGGATGCGGTGGCTGCGGCTTCCGCCCTGGTCGGTCACGGCATAGACGCGGCCGATCACGCGGGAGCCGACGAACACCGTGCCCTGGTCGCCGCGCGCCATCATGCGCGCGCCCGGCATGCCGTGCGCCCAGAGCTCGACGCGGAAGCCCTGCGGCACGCGCAGCCGGTTCATCGGCACGTCGCCCGGCGCGGTCACCGTCATGCGCGGCGGGTGCGGCGCGAGCGTGCTCTGCGCCATGCTGTCGGGACGGCCCTGGGCCCAGGCGGGGACCTGCTGCTGCCCGAAGGCCGGGGCGGACAGCAGGAC
>CAZHMM010000071.1:0-19195 GCA_964533585.1 uncultured Elioraea sp. | reverse complement strand
TTCTTCCCGCGCCACTACGTCGAGAACCTGGACGAGGCGGATCACTGGTACGAGGCGGCGATGCCGTCGAACGAGACGGCGCCGCTGTTCGAGGCGGCGCGCAAGTACCGGATGGGGTTCCATCTCGGCTATGCGGAGCTGACGCACGAGGCCGACGAGACGGGGGTGGAGCGCAAGCGGCGTTTCAACACCGCGATCCTGGTGAACCCGGACGGCAGGGTCGTGCTGAAGTACCGCAAGGTGCACCTGCCGGGTCACGCGGAGTTCGATCCGGCGCGCAAGGTGCAGCACTTGGAGAAGCGGTTCTTCGAAGTCGGCAATCTCGGTTTCCCGGTTGTGCGCAGTCCGATGGGCCGGCGCGACGAGGGGATCAACATGGGGATGATGATCTGCAACGACCGCCGCTGGCCGGAGGCATGGCGGGTGATGGGCTTGCAGTCGGTCGAGCTGGTGATGCTCGGCTACAATACGCCGAGCATCAACCAGGATGCCAAGGGCTGGGAGGCGCATCATCTGCGCGTGTTCCACAGCCATCTGTCGATCCAGGCCGGGTGCTACCAGAACGCCTGCTGGGGGGTGGGCGTGGCCAAGGCCGGGATCGAGGACGGTGCGGAGCTGTTCGGCCACTCGATCATCGTCAATCCGCAGGGCGAGATCGTCGCGATGGCGGATAGCTGGGAGGACCAGCTGATCACCGCGGAGTGCGATCTCGACATGTGCCGTCTCGGCCGGACGAGCATCTTCAACTTCGCCGCCCATCGCCGTCCGGAGCACTACACGCGCATCACCTCGCAGGTCGGCGCGGTTGACCCGCCCGTCGTGTAGCGGGGTTCTAGGGGCCAATGGCCCCTAGCGGGGGTGCGGGGGCAGCGCCCCCCGCACGCAGAATCGAAAGCGCCACCCCCGCCGCCGCCTGACACGGCTCCACCACCGGCACGCCCGCGGCATCCTCGACGGCCGCACGGTGATGCGCCATGCCGGCGCAGCCAAGGATCACCGTCTGCGCGCCCACCGCGGCCAGCTCCCGCGCCGTCCGCTGCATCGCCGCCCGCGTCGCCCGCGGATCGAGCAGCGTGTCCATGTCGACGTTCATGGCGATCTCGGCGGCGAGCCGCGCCTCGGTGCCCATCTGCCGCAGCGCCAGCGCATGCCGCTCGATGCTCGCGGAGGCGAGCGCGATCACGCCGAACCGCTCGGCGAGCGTCAGCGCCTGGGCGACCGCGGCGGCGAAGATGCCGATCACCGGCTTGCGCGTGGCCTCGCGCGCTGCCGGGAGCGCAGGATCGGACGCGCAGGCGATGGCGAACAGGTCGGTGCGGTTGTCCTCGCGGCGGATGGCGGCGAGGATCGGGCCGGCGGCCGCGTACCAGTCCGACCAGGCGACGATCGCCGGCGGCCCGTCCGGCAGCGTCACGACGTCGAATGCCGGGAACCCCTCGGCGCGGAAGGGGTCGAGCGCCGCGGCGATGCCGGCGCCGCAGCGCGCGTTGCTGTTGGGGTTGATGAACAGGATCCGTCCGGTCATGGCGGCCATCCTGCGGCCGCGCGGCTGACCGGCCAAGCCGGTGCGGTTTTCCCTTGATCCGCCTGGCGCCCGGCCGCACTTTGACGCACCGCAACACGAACGCCACGCACACCCTATATATAAGGAATGTCGCCGCCCTCCCCGCCCCCGCGCCCTGGCGTGCCCGCCTGGGCCATTCCCTCGATGTGGGCTGCGCTCTCGCGCGGGGCGGCGAACCGCTGCCCAAGCTGCGGCAAGGGTGCGCTGTTCCGTGGCTATCTGCGTGTCGCCGAGCGGTGCAGGGAATGCGGCGCGCCGGTGGGCCGGATCCGCGCGGACGATGCCCCCCCCTACTTCACCATCTTCATCGTCGGCCACATCGTCATCCCGCTGATGCTGTTCGCCGAGCGCGGCTATGCGCCGTCGCTCTGGACGATGGCGGCAGTGTTTCTGCCGTTGACGCTGCTGCTCTCGCTCGCGCTGCTGCGTCCGGTGAAGGGCGCGACCGTGGGTCTGATGATGCGCTACGGCATCACCGGGCGCGAGCACGATCCGCGCGGCGACGGGTGAGCGCGTGCCGCATCGGACGCGGATCGACGAGATCGTGCTGCAGGCCGAGGCGCTGACCCGGCCCTCGGCGGAGCTGGAGGCGGACCGGAACAGCGCGATCGCCGATCTGCTGCACGAGAACCGGTTCATCCCGAAAGGCGCGCCGGACGGGCCGTATACGCTGCACCTGGGACTGAACGAAGGCCGGCTGGTGTTCGACATCCGCCGCACCGACGGCTCGGCAATCGCGGCCGTGATCCTGGCGATGGGCCCGTTTCGTGGCCTGATCAAGGACTACCTGATGCTGGTTGGTGCCCATCACGCCGCGGTGGCAGACGGGCAGCACGCGCGCATCCAGGCGATCGACATGGGACGGCGCGGCCTGCACAACGAGGGGGCCGAGTTGCTGGCGAAACGGCTCGACGGCAAGATCGATGTCGATTTCGAGACCGCGCGGCGGCTGTTCACGCTGATCTGCGTGCTGCATCAGAGGTTGACGCACTGATGCGGCTCGGAGGGGAGACAACGCGCAGCCTGCGTCCGGCGGCGGACGGCAGGTCGTTCGCGATCCTGGACCAGACACTGCTGCCCTGGCGCGTGGCCTGGCTGGCGATCGAGACGACGGAGGGTGCCGCACACGCGATCCGCTCGATGCAGGTGCGCGGCGCGCCGCTGATCGGCGCGGTCGGCGCCTACGGTCTGGCGCTGGCGCTGCGCGAGGATGCCTCCGACGCAGCGCTGGACGCCGCGCATGCGATGCTTGCCTCGACGCGGCCGACCGCGATCAACCTGCGCTGGGCGCTCGATCGCGTGCGCGACGCGGTGCGCAACCAGCCGCATCCGGCGCGCGCGGCGATCGCGTGGGACGTGGCCGGCGCGATCTGCGATGACGATGTTGCCACCTGCCAAGCGATCGGCCGGCATGGGCTGCCGCTGATCGAGGAGATCGCCACGCGCAAGGGTCCGGGCGAGCCCGTGAATGTGCTCACCCATTGCAACGCCGGCTGGCTGGCGACGGTGGACTGGGGCACCGCGACCGCGCCGATCTACATGGCGCATGACGCCGGGATTCCGGTGCATGTCTGGGTGGACGAGACACGTCCGCGCAACCAGGGCGCCGCACTGACGGCCTTCGAGCTCGGCAATCACGGCGTCGCGCACACGGTCATCGCCGACAACGCGGGCGGCCACCTGATGCAGCGTGGCGAGGTGGACATCGTCATCGTCGGGACCGATCGGGTGACGCGGACAGGCGATGTCGCGAACAAGATCGGCACCTATCTCAAGGCGCTGGCCGCGCGTGACACCGGCGTGCCGTTCTGGGTCGCGCTGCCGCACTCGACGATCGACTGGTCGGTGCGCGACGGATTTGCCGAGATTCCGATCGAGCAGCGCGGCGCGGAGGAGGTGATCGAGATCACCGGGCTTGCAACCGACGGGGCCCTGACGCGTGTGCGCGTCACCAATCCGGGCAGCCCGGCGAGCAACCCCGCCTTCGACGTCACACCCGCCCGGCTGGTCACCGGACTGATCACCGAACGCGGCCGCTGCGCGGCCAGCGAGGCGGGCCTGCTCGCGCTCTATCCCGAGAGGGCCTGAACCGGCCGCCGCCGGGCGGCGAACCAGTTCAACAAAATGACCGGCGTCACCAGCCCGAGGCCGATCAGTGTCGCGTTGAGCGACGGGGAGATCATCAGCAGACTGGCCGCGATCAGCGGCAGCCGCGCCAGCAGCGAGAGCGGCGCGAACAGGTATCCGGTCATCGCAATGCCGAGCGCGGAGACGCCGGCCGCGCAGCTCAACGCGACCATCACGAACTCGCCGAAGCTGAAACCCGGCAGCACGATCAGCATCACCGGCGCATAGGCGAACACGAACGGCACGATCGCCTTGCCGAGACCAAGGCGAAAGGCGGTGAGCCCGGTGCGGAACGGATTCGCCCCCGCAATTCCGGCCGCCGCATAGGCCGAGACGCAGACGGGCGGCGTCAGATCGGCGAGGATGCCGAAATAGAGGATGAACAGATGCGCCGCGAGCGGCGGCACGCCGAGCTGCGTGACCGCCGGCGCAGCGATGGCGGCGAGCACGATGTACAGCGCGGTGGTCGGAATGCCCGCCCCCATCGCCACGCAGACCAAGGCGACGAAGACGAGCGTCAGGAACAGCGTCACGCCCTGCATGGTGAGCGTGCCGTCGGGCAGCAGCGCGATCAGCGGCGCGAAGCTCTCGGCCGTGCGCGCGGCCGCCTGGGTGACGATGAAGCCGACGCGGAAGCCGGCACCCGTCAGCGTGATCACGCCGACCACGATCCCGACCGCCGCCGCCGCCGCACCCACCGCGAGCGCGTAGCGCGCGCCCGTCTCGAAGCCGAACCACAGATCGGTCAGCGTCAGCCGGTTCCTCGGATTGAGGAAGCCGATCACGATGCAAGCGGTGATGCCGTAGAACGCGGCGAGATAGGGCGTGTAGCCGGCGACGATGGTCCAGACCAGGATGACGAGCGGGATCACGGTCGGCCAACCATGCGCGAGCGTCGGGCCGAGGCGGGGCAGCTCGTCGGGGTCCATGCCGCGCAGACCAAGCCGCTTCGCCTCGAAATGCACCTGCACGAACACGCCCAGGAAGTGCATGAAGGCTGGCACCGCGGCGGCGAGCAGCAGCGTGGTCAGCGGGATCTCGAGAAACTCGATCATCACGAAGGCGGCAGCCCCCATGATCGGCGGCGTGATCTGCCCACCCGCGCTCGCCGCCGCCTCCACGCCGCCGGCGAAATGCGCGCGATAGCCGATCTTCTTCATCGCCGGGATGGTGAGCGACCCCGTCGTCACGGTGTTGGCGATCGAGGAGCCCGAGATCGAGCCGAACATCGCCGAGGACACAACCGCCACCTTGGCCGGTCCGCCGGGATAGCGTCCGGCGATCACCGAGGCGAGATCGATGAAGAACTGCCCGAGCCCCATGCGTGTGGCGATCACGCCGAACAGCACGAAGTGAAACACGAAGGTCGAGACGACCTTGGCCGGGATGCCGAAGATGCCTTCCTGGGTGAGGTAGACATGGTTGACCAGGCCGCTCCAATCCGCGCCAGGATGGCTCAGCACGCCGTCGATCCGGTGGCCGAACAGCGCGTAGAGGATGAAGACGATCACGATGCCGGGTAGCACCGGGCCCATGGCACGTCGCGCGGCCTCGAGCGTGAGCACGATCATGATCGTGCCCATCGTCACGTCGGTCGCATTGGGCATGCCGATCCGGAAGGTGAGTTCGTCGAACACCACCGGCAGGTAGATCGAGGCCGCGATGATGGTCGGCGCGAGCAGCCAGTCGAGCAGCGGAACCCCATAGATCGTCGGGCCGAGCAGCCGCGAGGGCCCGGGGAAGATCAGGTAGATCAGGCTGAGCACGGCGGCGAGATGGATCGCCTTGTGCCAGTGCTCAGTGACGATGCCGAACCCGGCCGTGTAGTAGTGGAACACCGACAGCGCGACGAGACCGATCGAGACCAGCCACTTCGCCGGTCCCGTGACCGTACGGAAGCGGAGCTCGCTGTCATAGACGCGCTCGAGCTCGGCCGCCTGCTCGTGATCGAGGCGGCGCGCTGCCTGCGCGCCGCCTCTGCCGGCCTCGGTCATCGCGCCGCGGTCAGTTCAGCAAGCCCGCCTCGCGGTAGAACTTCTCCGCGCCCGGATGGAACGGCAGCACGCCGCGGCCGAGCAAAGCGCGCTCGCGCACGATCTCGCGGCCCTTGGCATGGCCACGATCCAGCAGGCCGCGCGTCACCTCCGACCACAGCGCACGGGTGATGCCATAGACTAGATCGTCGGACACGCTGTCGCGCACCAGCCAGAGCGCGCCGACCGTCAGCGTCGGCGTGTCGGCCTCCAGCCCCTCATAGGCGGTGCGGGGGATCGTGCCCTGCGCGTAGAACGGCGCCCGCTCGATCACGCGCGCCGCGGCCTCCGGCAGCACGGGCAGGATGCGGCAGCCGGTGCGCGAGCAGAACTCCGAGAACGCCGCAGCCGGATAGCCGACCACCGTCATCGTCGCGTCCAGGCCACGGTCCTGCATCCGCTCGGTGCCCTGGGCCTGGTTCAGGTACTCCGGCGTGAAGTCGCGGTTGGGCTGCAGCCCATAGGCGGCAAGGATCAGTTCGCTGCCGATGCGCGCCCCGGAGGCCTGAAGGCCGATCGCGATCCGCCTGCCGCGCAGATCCTCGAAGCGCTGGATCGGGCTGTCCTTGCGCACGACGGCGTGGATGTGCTCGGGGAACAGATGCGCAATGAAGCGCAACCGGTCGAGCTTCGGCCGCCCGTCGAACAGACCGGTCGCGGTGTAGGACCAGTGCGTCACGTCCGACTGCACGAAGCCGCTCTCGGCATTGCCGGCCTGGATCAGGTTGACGTTCTGCACGCTGCCCTGCGTCGCCTGCGCGACCGCGACCAAGCCGGGCACGCCATCCGTCGCGCCGGCTTCGTTGCACCGCGCGCCAGGCGGGCAGGAAATCGCGTTCGCAATGATCCCGCCGATCGGGTAGTACGTGCCGCCGGCGCTGCCGGTGCCGATGCGGAAGAACTGCGGCGCCTGGGCCGAAGCGGCCGAGGTCATGACGAGGCCGGCCGTGGCGGCCGCGGCCAGCAAGGTACGACGAAGCGCAGGCATTGAGCTCCCCTCCCAGTCCGTGGGTTCCAACTGAGAGCCACGCTACCGGTCGCGTGAGGCTGGATCAACCGGGGCCGGCCCCGTTGCCTGACGGATCGCATTGCGCGATGGTTGACGCAATGCAGCAGAATAACGGGAGTGCTTCGTGATGAAGAGAACCGCGTTCGCCCTCGCCGGGCTCCTGACGCTCGCCGCCACGCCGGCGCTGGCGCAAGCTCAACCCCCGCTCCGCTGCGCGGTTGACGGCACCTTCGCCCCGCACGCGATGCCGCGGCTCGGCGGCGGAGTCGAGGGCTTCAACGTCGATCTCTTCCAGGCGATCGCCCGGAAACTGGGACGCGAGCTGACGATCGACAGCGCCTCCTTCTCGGGCCTGATCGCGGCGATGAATGCGGGCCGCTATGATTTCCTTTGCGCGCCCACAACCGTGACGCGCGAGCGCGCCGAGAACATGCTGTTCACCGAGGGCTACATCTTCACCGAGTACCAGTTCGGCATCCGGCGCGGCTCGGCCCCGATCACCTCGCTGGAGGAGCTGCGCGGCAAGACCATCTCGGTCAACAAGGGCAGCGCGTATGACGCCTGGGGCCAGGCGAACGCGCAGCGCTACGGCTTCACCGTGCAGGCCTACGACACCAACACCGACGCCGTGCAGGCGGTGATCGCGGGCCGCGCTTACGCCAATCTTGCTGGCAACACGGTGGTGAAGTTCGCCGCCACGCGCAACCCGCAGTTCGTGCCGGACTTCGTGATGAAGGAGACGCGGGCGCACTGGGCAACGCCGCTCCGCCGGGACAGCACCGAGCTGCGCGATCAGATCGACTGGGCGATCGAGTGCCTGAAGAAGGACGGCACGATCGCGCAGCTGTCGGAGAAGTGGTTCGGCGCCAAGCCCGGCGCCGATGACGCCGAGAACACGCCGTTCCCGGGCCGCGGCGTGCCCGACATGCCGGGCTACGACCCGACGCCTCACGCGCGGGGATGCTGACCAGCGCGCCGATCCTCGAAGCGCGGGGCATCCACAAGCATTTCGGCGCCCTCCATGTCCTGAAGGGGGTTGATCTGGTGGTGGCCCCGCGCGAGCTGGTGTTCATCATCGGGCCTTCGGGGAGCGGCAAGTCGACGCTGCTGCGCTGCTGCAACCGGCTGGAGGAGCCGTCCTCTGGCAGCGTGGTGGTGGACGGGATCGACCTGCTCGACCGGCGCACGGACATCAACGCCGCGCGCAGACGCATCGGCATGGTGTTCCAATCCTTCAACCTCTACCCGCACATGACGGCACTCGGGAATGTCACGCTCGCGCTGCGCCGGGTGCTGGGGCGGCCGCGCGAGGAGGCGGAGGCGATCGCCCACGCGGCGCTCAGGCGCGTCGGGCTCGACGAGAAGGCGACCGCCTACCCACTCGAGCTTTCGGGCGGGCAGCAGCAGCGTGTGGCGATCGCGCGCGCGATCGCGCTGGAGCCGCGCGTGATGCTGTTCGACGAGCCAACGAGCGCGCTCGACCCCGAACTCGTCGGCGGCGTGCTTAAGGTCATGCGAGAGCTTCGCGAGAGCGGCATGACCATGGTGGTGGTGAGCCACGAGATGGGCTTCGCACGCGCCGCCGCCGATCGCGTGCTGTTCATGGACCAAGGGCTGGTGGTCGAGGAGGGCCCGCCCGCGCAGATCTTCGGCGAGCCCAGGGCCGAGCGGTTGCGCGGCTTTCTGCGCGAGCTCGACCGGCACTGAGCCGCGACCGATGACGAACTGGGACAACTTCGTCTTCACCTTCTTCAACGCGCGGGTGATGGCGGAGTACCTGCCGCGCATCATCGACGGGTTCTTCCTCACGGTCGGGCTTGCCGCGCTGATCGTCGCGAGCGGGCTTGCGCTCGGACTGGCGCTCGCGCTGATCCGCAGCTTCCGCATCCGGCCCGTGAACTGGCTGATCGTGTTCCTGGTCGATCTGTTCCGTGCGCTGCCGCCGCTCGTGATCATCGTGCTGATCTATTTCGGCCTGCCGCCGGTCGGGCTTGCGCCCTCGGGCTTCGTCTCGACCTGGCTCGCGCTCAGCTTCGTGCTCGCCGCCTTCGCCGAGGAGATCTTCTGGGCCGGCATCCTCGCCGTGCCGAAGGGACAGTGGGAGGCGGCCCGCAGCACGGGCATGAGCTTCGCGCGCACGCTCCTCTGGGTGGTGCTGCCGCAGGCGGTGCGGCTCACCATCCCGCCGCTCACCAACCGCACGATCGCGATCACCAAGGGCACGGCCCTCGGCTCCGTGGTGGCCGTCGCGGAGATTCTGAGCCAGGCCTCGGCCGGCGTGTCATTCTCCTCCAATCCGTCGCCGCTGACGCTCGGCGCGATCGCCTACCTGATCCTGTTCGTCCCAGTGGTCGCGTTCGGCCGCTGGGTCGAGACGCGCTTCGCCTGGAGGCGCTGAGCGGTGGAACTGTTCGTCGCCACCTTCCTCAATCTCGAGGTGATGCGGGCGGCGAGCCCGATCCTGCTGCAGGGGCTGCTGATCACGCTGCAGCTGATCGCCGTCGCCGTGCCGCTCGGGCTGCTCGGCGGCGTGATCCTGGCGCTGCTCTCGACGGCGCGGTCGCGCTGGGTGCGCTGGCCGCTGATCGTCTGGGTCGATCTGTTCCGCGCGCTGCCCCCGCTCGTGCTGCTGGTGTTCATCTATGCCGGGCTGCCCTTCGCCGGGGTCGACATCTCCGCCTTCGGCGCGGTGGCGATCGGCTTCTTCCTCAACACCTCGTCCTACTACGGCGAGATCTTCCGCGCCGGGATCGGGAGCATCCCGCGCGGCCAGATGGAGGCGGCGCGCAGCACCGGACTCTCCAAGACCCAGGCGATGCTCTGGGTGATCCTGCCGCAGGCGGCGCGCAACGTGCTGCCGGATCTCGTGTCGAACACGCTGGAGGTGGTGAAGTTGACCTCGATCGCCTCGGTGGTGGCGCTGCCCGAGCTGCTCTACCAGGCGCGCCAGGCGCAGAGCGTCACCTACAACCCCTCGCCGATCGTCGCCGCGGCGGCGATCTACTTCATCCTGCTCTGGCCCGTGGTGCGGCTGCTCTCGCGGCTGGAGCACCGGGCCGTGGCGCGCAAGTAGCGGCAACGTGTAGGGCGTGGCCACGGGAGCGCCATATCATCACCGTAACTGCGCGCCGATGTCCCTGCCCGCCCCGCTCGCGATCCCGCTCGCCGCACTGCTGCTGCTCTGGCCGGCGCTCTGGAACGGCTGGCCGCTCGTGTTCAGCGACACGGCGGATTATCTCTGGATCTGGACCACCCCTGGCCTGCGCTCGATCCGCCCGCCCGCCTATGGCTGGCTGATCGGCCCGCTGCATCTCGGACGGACGCTCTGGCCCGTGATCCTCGCCCAGGCGCTGCTGACCGCATGGCTGCTCTGGCTCGTGCTGCGCCAGGCCCGGCTCGGAACCGGGTGGATGCTGTTCGGCATCACCGCGGTGCTCGCGGTCGCGACCGGCGCGCCGTGGTTCGCTTCCTGGGTGATGGCGGATGCACTGAGCGCGCCCTTGGTGCTGGCGGCCGCGGCATTGACGCTCGGGAGGCTCGGCCGGACCGAGGCGGTCGCCGTGTGGCTGACGCTGACGGCGACCACCGCCGTGCACCTGACGCATCTGCCGACGCTTGGCGCGATCATCGCCCTGTTGGCGACACTCCGCCTGTTCCGGCGCGATATCGGCGTGACCTGGATCGGGCTCGCCGGCGCGGTGCTCGCCCTGTTCGCGGCGCCGGCGTTCAATCTGCTCGCCAACTGGCTGTCCACCGGCACCGCGACACTCTCCTTCGGCTCGTCTCTCTTCCTCGGCGCACGCCTGGTCGGCGACGGGCTGATGCAGGCGTATCTCTCCGCCCATTGCCCCGATCCGGCCTGGACGCTCTGCGCCGACATCGCTGCCCTGCCGCGCGACTCCGACGAATTCCTCTGGAGCCCGGACTCGGTGGTGTGGCGCGACCGCGACTTCTTCCGTCTGGAGGACGAGCTCGCCACCCTGAACCCCCGCGTGATCGCGGCTCATCTGCGCGAGTTCGTGCTGAACGGCCTCGCCCGCGCGCTCGACCAGCTCGTCACCGCGCGCGTCGGCACGGATCTCTCGGTGCGCGTGAACGAGGACCAGCAACTGCTGGTGCGCGTGGTCATCCCGCGCTTCGCCGATGCGCTGGGCCCGGAGGCCGGACGGGCGCTGGATGCCGCGCGCCAGACCAATGAGGAGATCGCCCGCGCGCTGCCGGCGCGCATCGCCGGCCCGGTGTCGCTGCTCGCCGTACCGGTCGTCGCACTGTGGCTCGCGCTCGACCGCGAGGCGCGGCGCTCGCCGGTCGCGGTGCTGGCATTCGCGGTCGCTGCGGCCGCGCTCGCCAACGCCTTCGTCGTCGGACTGGGCGGCGCGGTGCATGACCGCTACGCCGCGCGGCTGATGTGGCTGTTCCCGCTGGTGCTCGCGATGCTGGCGGCGCAGCGCCTCAGTCGCCGAGCGCCACGCCCTCCCGCCGTGGATCCGCCCCGCCCGTGATGCCGCGCGCCGTCACGATGATCGCGTGCAGCCCCGAGGGCAGCGGACGCACGGTGACACTGTGGCCGCGTGCCTCCAATGCGTCCTTCAGCACCGCCGCGTCGGTGTCCGCCTCCAGTTCGGTCGCAGCCCCGATCGTCACCACGCGCGGCAGGTCGATCGCCGCCTGCGGGTCCATCGCCCAGTCGAGGATCGCGACCAGGGTCTGCGCGACGTAGCCGATGATGCGCGCCCCGCCCGGGGAGCCGACGATGACGCGGAGTTCGCCCTGCAGATCGAACACCATGGTGGGCGCCATCGAGCTCCGCGGCCGCTTGCCCGGCTCGACGCGATTGGCGACGCGGCGGCCGTCGCTCTCTGGGCGGAACGAGAAGTCGGTGAGTTGGTTGTTCAGCAGGAACCCCGCCGCCATCACCCGCGCGCCGAACACATCCTCGATGGTGGTGGTCATCGACACTGCGTTGCCCTCAGCGTCGCGGATCGAGACATGGCTGGTGCCATGCTCGCGCGCGGTCGGATCGGGCGCCAGGGCGGCGTCACGCCATGGCGGATTGCCGTGCCTCGGCGACGGGTTGGCGCGGTCGCGGTCGATCAGCTGCGCCCGCGCCGTGAGATAGGCCGGATCGAGCAGGCCGCGCACGGGGACGCGCACCGTGTCGGAGTCGGCGACGTAGAGATTGCGATCCGCGAAGGCGAGGCGCCCGGCCTCGGCGAACCAATGCGCCGCATCCGCACCGCGCGGATCCAGCGAGACCATGTCGGTGTGGGAGAGCAGGCCGAGAATCTGTCCCACCGCGATCCCCCCCGAGGAGGGTGGCCCCATGCCGCAGACCCGCCAGGCGCGGTAGAGGACGCAGACCGGATCGCGCTGCACGGGCCGATACGCGGCGAGATCGTCCGCCCGCATCGTCCCGGGGTTCCAGTCCGCGCCGCGCACCGCCGTGACGATCGCCTCAGCGATCGGGCCGTCGCGCAGCGCCGCCGCACCACGCGCGGCGATCGCGCGCAGGGTCTCGGCATAGGTCGGGTTGCGCAGCATGTGGCCGGCGGGCAGCGGCGTGCCGTCCGGCAGGAGAAGATAGGCGCGCGCGGCCGGGTCGCGCGCGAGCCGGTCGCGGTCGGCGGCGATCGCGGCGGCAAGCCGGGACGAGACCGCGAAGCCCTGCTCGGCGAGCGCGACTGCCGGCGCGAACAGCGTGTCCCACGGCAGGCGGCCATGCGCCCGATGCGCTGCCTCCAGCGCCGCGACCGCACCCGGCACGCCGACCGCCCGCCCGCCGACGGAAGCCTCGTGGAACCCCATCGGCGTGCCATCAGGCCGCAGGAACAGCCCCGGTGTGACGGCAGCCGGCGCGGTCTCGCGCCCATCCCACGTGACGAGCGACCGCGCCGAAGCGTCCCAGTGCAGGATGAACGCGCCACCACCAATGCCGGACGACTGCGGCTCGACCAGCCCGAGCACCGCCTGCACGGCGATCGCGGCGTCGATCGCCGCCCCTCCCTGGCGCAGGACATCCCGCCCGGCCTCGGCGGCGAGCGGATGGGCGGCCGCGACCATGTGCCGCGTCGCGATCGCGGGCTCGCGTGCGACGGCCGGGGCGGCAAGCAGCAGCAGGACCAGGATGAGGCGACGCATGGCGTCCTCCGCGGGCGATCGGGCTATGCTGCTCCTGCCCTGCGCCGGACGCCATGGTGCCGCCGCCCGGCCACCCCATCTGTCCGCATGACCGAGGAGAGAGCATGCCCGCCCCCGCCGTCATCGCCGACACGCCCGCCGTCTTCGTGCCCGCGAAGCGCCTCGCCTGGCCGGGCCGCGCGCAGTTCCGCATCCAGGCCGACTTCGCGCCGAACGGCGACCAGCCGCAGGCGATCGCGGCGCTGACTGAAGGGCTGGAAACGGGCGAACATGATCAGGTGCTGCTCGGCGTGACCGGCTCGGGCAAGACCTTCACCATGGCGCATGTGATCGCGAACCTGGGCCGGCCGACGCTGA
The DNA here is from genome assembly GCA_964533585.1 of uncultured Elioraea sp. Classification (GTDB taxonomy): domain Bacteria; phylum Pseudomonadota; class Alphaproteobacteria; order Acetobacterales; family Acetobacteraceae; genus Elioraea. The sequence goes on along the minus strand of CAZHMM010000071.1, from coordinate 5,967 downwards.
TCCTGGCGCCGAACAAGACGCTCGCGGCCCAGCTCTACGGCGAGATGAAGTCGTTCTTTCCCGACAATGCGGTGGAGTATTTCGTCTCGTACTACGACTACTATCAGCCCGAAGCCTACGTTCCGCGCACCGACACCTATATCGAGAAGGACGCGCAGATCAACGAGCAGATCGACCGGATGCGCCACGCGGCGACGCGCGCGCTGCTCGAACGCCCCGACGTGATCATCGTCGCCTCGGTCTCCTGCATCTACGGCATCGGCTCGGTCGAGACCTACAGCCAGATGGTGGTGAAGGTGACGCGCGGCGACTCGCTCGACCGCGACCGCCTGCTGAAGGCTCTGGTCGAATTGCAGTACCGGCGCAACGACATCGCCTTCGCGCGCGGCAGTTTCCGCGTGCGCGGCGATGGCGTCGAGATCTTCCCCGCCCACTACGAGGACCGCGCCTGGCGCATCTCGCTGTTCGGCGACGAGATCGAGTCGATCCACGAGTTCGATCCGCTGACCGGCGAGAAGACCGCCGCCCTGGACAGCATCACCGTCTATGCGAACAGCCACTACGTCACGCCGCGCCCGACCATCACCCAGGCGCTCCAGGGCATCAAGGCCGAGCTGAAGGAGCGGCTCGCGGAACTGCGCGCGGCCGGCAAGCTGCTGGAGGCCGAGCGGCTGGAGCAGCGCACGATGTACGACCTCGAAATGCTTGAGACCACGGGCAGCTGCAAGGGGATCGAGAACTACTCGCGCTATCTCTCGGGTCGCAACCCGGGCGAGCCGCCGCCGACGCTGTTCGAGTACCTGCCGGACAACGCGCTGCTGATCGTCGATGAATGCCACGTCACCGTGCCGCAGCTCGGCGGCATGTATCGTGGCGACTACGCCCGCAAGTCGATCCTCGCCGAGTTCGGCTTCCGCCTGCCCTCCTGCATCGACAATCGACCGCTGAAGTTCGAGGAGTGGGATGCGATGCGCCCCGACACGGTGTTCGTCTCGGCGACGCCTGGGCCGTGGGAGATGGAACGGACCGGGGGCGTGTTCGTCGAGCAGGTGATCCGCCCGACCGGCCTCGTCGATCCGGTCACGATCGTCCGCCCCGTGGAGAAGCAGGTGGACGATCTGCTCGCCGAGTGCCGGGCCTGCGCGGATCGCGGCCAGCGCGTGCTGGTGACCACGCTCACCAAGAAGATGGCCGAGACGCTGACCGAGTTCCTCAACGATGCCGGGATCAAGGTGCGCTACCTGCATTCCGACATCGACACGCTGGAGCGGATCGAGATCATCCGCGATCTCCGCCTCGGCGTGTTCGACGTGCTGGTCGGCATCAACCTGCTGCGCGAGGGGCTCGACATTCCCGAATGCGCGCTGGTGGCGATTCTGGACGCCGACAAGGAGGGGTTCCTGCGCTCCACCACCTCGCTGATCCAGACGATCGGCCGGGCGGCGCGCAACGTCGACGGGCGGGTGATCCTCTACGCGGACAGCATGACCGACAGCCTCACGCGCGCGCTGGAGGAGACCGAGCGCCGCCGCAACAAGCAGCTCGCCTGGAACGAGGCGCACGGCATCACGCCGCAGAGCGTGAAGAAGCAGGTCGCCGAGATCGTCGCCTCGGTCTACGAGCAGGACTACGTCACGGTCGCTGCCGTCGAGGAGGCAGGCCGGGCGGAGTTCGTCGGCAAGGATCTGCGCGCCACAATCGCCGAGCTCGAACGGCGCATGCGCGAGGCGGCCGCCGATCTGGAGTTCGAGACCGCGGCCAAACTGCGCGACGAGATCAGGCGGCTGGAGGCGAAGGAGCTCGGGCTCGATCGCCCCGGCGTGGCCCCCTCACGCGCGGTCGACTGGAAGCCCAAGCCACTCGGCCCGGGCGGCGGTGGCTACGATCCGGCCAAGCGTCGCGGCGCGAAACGTCGCCGCGGGCCTTGACCCTGGCCGAGTGCTGGGCGCGCGCCTATCTCTGCCGCAGCCGTCCCCCCGGAGACCCGCCATGCTGTTCGATTTCGCCGCGCTGTCCGCCGACAACGTCTACAAGCTGCTGGTCTCCACCGTGGTGCCGCGGCCGATCGCCTGGGTGACGACGCTCGACACCGAGGGGCGGGTGAATGCTGCGCCCTACAGCTTCTTCAACGTGATGGGCAACGACCCGCCGGTGGTGTGCATCGGCATCGGCCCGAAGAAGGGCGAGCTCAAGGACACCGGCACCAATATCCGACGCACGGGCCAGTTCGTGGTCAACCTGGTGTCCGAGGACACCGTCCAGGCGATGAACATCACCGCAATCGATGTCGATCCCGGCGTGGATGAGCTCGCGATGGCGAAGCTGACACCGCTCGCCAGCACCACCGTCGCGCCGCCGCGCATCGCCGAGAGCCCGGTCGCGCTGGAGTGCGAGCGGCTGGCGGTGGTGGAGCTCGGCAATGGCCGCGCGGTGGTGATGGGCAAGGTGCTGGCGATGCACGTTCGTGACGACTGCGTGCTCGATCCGGCGAAGTGCTACATCGACACGCCCAAGCTCGGCCTGATCGGGCGCATGCATGGGCGCGGCTGGTATGCGCGCACGACCGACCGGATCGAGATCCCGCGCATCTCGGTCGCCGAGTGGCAGGCCGGCAAGGCCGCCGGGTAGCGGCCGCACGCCGTCGGCCGGATCGGGCCCGGCCGTCTGGCCGACCCTCCCGCGGCGGAACGCGCGGCGAGGCCACGTTTACGCGGGTTGGTCCCTGGCCCTGAGCCACCGCCTGTGCTAAGCATGCAAGTGAGAACCATTCGCAAGGAATGCGGGCCCGCCCGCGCCGAGACCCGTGCCGCCGGACATCGCGCTCGACCAGCCACGCCCGCCGCTCCGCTTCGCCGCGCGAATGCCGTCGGGCTGGACCGTGGCGGCGCTGCTGGTGGCTGCCGCCGTGGCGGCACCGATCCTGGCAGTGCTGGGCGGTGCGCTTGCGCCGGCCGGCCCCGCCTGGCGCCACATCGCCGAGACGGTGCTCGCCGACTACATCGTCAACTCGGTGCTGCTCGCCCTCGGCGTCGGCACGCTGACCATCGCGATCGGCACCTCCACCGCCTGGCTCGTCACGGTGCACGAGTTTCCCGGCCGCCGCGTGTTCGAGGTCGCGCTGCTGCTGCCCCTCGCCATGCCGGCCTATGTCATGGCCTATGTCTATACCGACCTGCTCGAGTTCACCGGACCGGTGCAGACCTGGCTGCGGGCAAGCTTCGGCCTCGCCTGGGGCGAGTACTGGTTCCCGGAGATCCGCAGCCTCGAGGGCGCGATCGCGATGCTGGGGCTGGTGCTCTACCCCTATGTCTATCTGCTCGCGCGCACGGCCTTCCTGGAACAGTCCGTCTGCCTGACCGAGGTCGCGCGCACGCTCGGCTGCACGCAGCGGCGCGCCTTCTTCCGTGTCTGCCTGCCGCTCGCGCGCCCGGCGATCGCGGCGGGGACGGGACTCGCCCTGATGGAGGCACTCGCGGACTTCGCCACCGTTCGCCATTTCGCCGTCGACACCTTCACCACCGGCATCTACCAGGCTTGGCTGAACATGGGCGACCGGGTTGCCGCGCTGCAACTCGCGGCCTGCCTGATGGGGGTGATCGCGGTGCTGCTCGCGCTCGAGCGAGCCGCGCGTGGATCGCAGCGCTTCCACAACACCTCCTCGAAGCACCAGTTCCTCGCGCGCACGCCGCTGCCCGCGGGCGCGGCCGCCGCGGCCGTGGCGACCTGCGCGTTGCCGGTCGTGTTCGGCTTCCTGCTGCCGGCCTTGGTGCTGCTCCGCTTCGCGCTGACCGACGGTGATCCGCTGTTCGGTCCGCTCATCCTGCCATTCGCGCGCAACAGCCTAATTCTCGCCGGCGTGGCCGCGCTGGTCGCGACCGTGGTGGCGGTGGTGGTCGCCTACGGCGTGCGGCTGCACGGCACCGCCTTGCTGCGCACCTCCGCCCGGGTCGCCGCGCTCGGCTACGCGATTCCAGGCTCCGTGATCGCGGTCGGCGTGCTGGTGCCGTTCGGTGCGTTCGACAACGCGGTCGATGCCTGGATGCGGGCGCGCTTCGGCATCTCCACCGGGCTTCTGCTCTCGGGCACGATGGTCGCGCTCGTGTTCGCCTATGTCGTGCGGTTCTTGGCGGTGGCGCTGTCCTCGGTCGAGGCTGGGCTTGGCCGCATCCGCCCCTCCGTCGAGGACGCGTCGCGTGTGCTGGGCCATGGTCCCGGGCGCACGCTGGTTGCGGTGCACCTGCCGCTGTTGCGAGGCAGCCTGATCGCCGCCGTGCTGCTGGTGTTCGTTGACACGATGAAGGAGCTGCCGGCGACGCTGATCGTGCGTCCCTTCGATCTCGATACGCTGGCCGTCCGTGTCTACAACCTCGCCTCCGATGAGAAGCTCGCCCAGGCGAGCACGGCCGCGCTGTTGATCGTCGCGGTCGGGCTGATCCCGGTGATCATCCTATCGCGCGCGATGAAGCGCACCGGGCAGGGCTGAGCGCAAGAAGGAAGCGCCCCTCGAAGGTCGCGAGGCGCGAGGCTTACGGAGCGATATTGGGGCGGCCCGGGGGAACAGGTCCGGCTGCCCGGGCTTCGTCGCGCAGTGAGGGGAGGCGGCGCGACGAACTGGTTCAATGCAGCAGCGGTGGGCGGTCGACCCTGCAGGATGACGGCAGAGCCGCCTCGTCAACCGGGTCGCGCGGCAGGCGCAGACCGGCTGCGGCGGGGACGGCAGGGGCGTGCGCTGACCGACATTTGCGACCAATTCTCTATCGAGGAGCGAAAGCCGGGGGCGAAGCCCCCCTTGGTCGGACCGGCTCAGCGCCAGCCGGCGCGCTGCATGATCGCCAGCGCCTGCGCGCCGTTCTTGGCATATGCGGTCGCGTTCAGCCGATCCTCCTTGAACCGGCCCCAGGCAGCGACCTCGGGCACCACGTCCACCTCGTCCACCACCGGGTACTCGTTGTTGCCGTTGGCGAACATTTCCTGCGCCTTGATCGAGGTCAGGTACTCGATGAAGGCCTGGGCCGCGTCGCGGTTCGGCGCCGTGCGCACCACCCCCGCGCCCGAGATGTTCACATGCGTGCCGCGATCCGCCTGATTTGGGAAGATCACCTTCAGCGTCTCTGCCGCCGCCTTCTCCTCGGGCTTCTCCGAGCGCAACAACCTGGCGAAATAGTAGGTGTTGCCGATCGCGACGCGCCCCTGCCCGGCGGCGACAGCCATGATCTGCGGCGTGTCGCCGCCCTGCGGCGGACGCGCCATGTTCGTGACCACACCGCGCGCCCAGGCCTCGAGAGCGGCCTCGCCGTTCGCCGCCAGGATCGAGCCGGCAAGCGAGATGTTGTAGACATGGTTCGAACTGCGCACGACGACCATGTTGCGGAACGCCGGATCGGCGAGATCCTCGTAGCGCGCGAGCGGCTTTGGCGGCGTCCAGTCCTTCGGCACGATCAGCACGCGTGCCCGCTTGGACAGGCCGAACCAGTAGCCGTTCGGGTCGCGCAGATGCGCGGGGATCCGGCTCTCCAGCAGCTGGCTCTTCACTGGCGCGAGCAACTCCGCATCCACCGCCCGCACCAGCCGCGCCGCGTCCACCGTCACCAGCACGTCGGCCGGACTGTTCGCGCCCTCATTGCGGATGCGCTCGATCAGCTGGTCGGCGTCGCCCTCGATCAGCCGCACGCGCACCCCGCCCGAGGCAGCGGTGAAGCCGTCATAAAGGGCCCGATCGGTGTCGTAATGGCGGCTGGAATAGACGTTCACCACCCGCTCCTGCGCGCGGAGCAGCCCTGGTGCTGCGAGCAGTGTCACGCCGCCGAGCAGGGCTGAGCGCCGGCGGAGAGGGATTGCGGAGCGGTCGGTCATGGCATCTCGTCCGTACTGAAGTTGCAAATCATTCGCAATAACCTTCTAGGCCAAGTGCGAGCGGCTCGCAACTGGATTCCGCATCCGGGTTGCCGGCCGCGATCCTCCTCCTAG
>CAZHMM010000070.1:0-19349 GCA_964533585.1 uncultured Elioraea sp. | reverse complement strand
CACCTCGCCGCCGCGCGGGCGTCCGGCCGTCAGCCACCCTCGAAGGTCCGTTGCTGCTCGAGCCGCCGCCGCACGACATCCTCGCTCACCCCGAGCCCTTCCAGCACCCGCCCGGCGAGCTGGAGGCTTGCCTCCACCGTCTCCGGCACCGCCGCACTGGCGCCGGCCGCCAGCAGCCGCGCCGCATGGGCCGCGTCGCGCGCGCGGGCATAGACCGGCACGTCCGGCCAGGTGCCGCGGATCTCGCGCACGATCCGCTCGGCCGCGGCCGGCGCGTCCATCGTGATCACCACGGCCTGCGCCGCCTCGATCCGCGCGCGGTGCAGCAGGTCGAGCCGCGAGGCATCGCCGAAATAGGCGGGCAGGCCCTCCTTGCGCGCTTCGGCCACCGCCACCGGATCGGTGTCGAGCGCGAGGAACGGCACCGCCTCGGCGCGCAGGACATCCACCAGCGTCCGCCCCACCCGGCCGAACCCGGCCAGGATGACGTGCTCGGCGAGGTCGGGCAGCTCGGCGATGCCGTGGCCGTGCGCCCTCGCCGCGCTGCGGTTCTCCAGATGCGCGGCGAGCCGGCGCGCGGCGATCGCCACCAGCGGCGTGACGATCATGGTCAGCGCGGTGACGATCAGCATGAACTGGCCGACCTCATCGCCGAGCAGGCCGAGGCTCATCGCCAGCCCGACGACGATGAAGGCGAACTCGCCGCCCTGGCCGAGCAGCAGCCCGGCCTCGATCGCCTGCGGCCCGGCGAGACCGAAGCGGAGACAGAGCAGCGCCGTCACGCTCGACTTGACGGCGAACAGCCCGAGCACCGAGGCGCCGATCCAGACCGGCGCATCCGCCACCGTCCGCCAGTCGATCCCCATGCCGATCGACATGAAGAACAGGCCGAGCATCAGCCCCTTGAACGGCTCGATATCGACCTCGACCTCGTGCCGGTATTCGGTCTCGGCCAGCAGCAGGCCGGCCAGGAAGGCGCCGAGCGCCATCGACAGCCCGGCCGCGCCCGTCAGTGCGGCGATGCCGATGACGGTCAGCAGCACCGCCGCCATGAACATCTCCGGGCTGCGCGCCTGTGCGACCAGCCTCAGCACCGGCCGCAGCGCCAGCCGGCCGACGACATAGATCGCGCCGATCGCCAGCACCGCCTTGGCCAGCGCGCCGGCCAGCGCCAGGCCGACGCTCTCCTCGACCTTCGCCCCCAGCACGCCGACCAGGAACAGGATCGGCACCACCGCGAGATCCTGCATCAGCAGGATCGAGAAGCTCGACCGCCCGAGCGGGCTCGCCAGCCGGTGGCTCTGCATCAAGAGCTGCATCACGATCGCGGTCGAGGACAGCGCGAGGCAGGCGCCCAGCACGATCGAGGCCGGCACCGAGTTGCCGAACTCCCACGCGACCACGCCGATGATCGCCGCCGTGATCACGATCTGGAGGCTGCCGAGCCCGAACACCAGGCTGCGCATCGCCCAGAGACGGTCGAGCGACAGTTCGAGGCCGATCATGAACAGCAGGAAGATCACGCCGAGCTCGGCCAGCGCCTGCACGCCGGCGAGGTCGGAGATCACGGCGTATCCGAGCAGCGGGTAGGCATCCGCCCAGAGACCGAGCCCGAACGGGCCGATGATGCCGCCGACGATCAGGTAGCCGAGCACGGGGCTGACGCGCAGCCGGTGCAGCAGCGGCACGACCACGCCCGCCGCGATCAGGAAGACCACCACCTCGCGCAGGTAGGGGATGCCGACATGGCCGTTCATCGCGCGATCAGCAGAGCCCGAAAACGGAGTGGGGGAAAGGGCCGAAAGGCCCTCTCCCCCACACCCCCACTCCCGGGAACGGCGTCAGACGTGGAAGCTCTCGCCGCAGCCGCAACGGCCCTTCTCGTTCGGGTTCACGAAGGTGAAACCCGACGACAGCGCGCCAGTCTGGTAGTCCATCACCGTGCCGATCAGGAACAGCGAGGCCCGGCGATCGACCAGGATCGTCAGGCCCTGGTCGGTCACCACCTCGTCGGTCGGTCCCGGCTCGTCCACGTAGCTCATCTCGTAGGACAGCCCCGAACAGCCCTTGGTCTTCACGCCGATGCGCAGGAATTTCTTCGCGCCGGGGCGGGCATAGAGCGCGCGCACCCGCTCGGCCGCCGCATCCGTCAGGCGCATCAGCGGCGGCAGGCTGCGCGCGGGCTTGGTTCCAGCGGTTGCCGTGCTCATGGCTTCACCCTAGCACATCAGAACATGTTCACGGCGAGGCGGGCTTCCTCGCTCATCCGGCTCGGATCCCAGGGCGGGTCCCACACCACATCGACGTCGCAGCGCGTCACCCCCGGCACCGACAGGATCGCCTGGCGCACCTGCTCGGGCAGCTCCTGCGCGGCCGGGCAGCCGGGCGCGGTCAGCGTCATCTCGACCTTGGTCGCGCCGTCATCCTCGATGTCGATCGCGTAGATCAGGCCAAGCTCGTAGATGTTCACCGGGATCTCGGGATCATAGACCGTCGAGACCGCGTCGATCACCGCCTGCTCGCTGACACCCTGCGTTGCCGGCACCTCACCCTCGGGCGTCCAGACCGTGCCGCTGCGGGCGTCCGTCCGATCGCTCATTCGGTCGTCGCGCTCCCCTCGCCCTTCAGCGCCGCCTCCATCGCGTGCCACGCCAGCGTGGCGCACTTCACCCGGCTCGGATACTCGGCCACGCCGGCGAGCGGCTGCAAGCGCTCGATCTCGTCGGCGTGCACCTCGCCGCAGACCGGACAGGCGCCGGTGCGGGCAAGCGTGCGGAACGCGTCGGCGAGGCTGCGCGCCTGATCGCGGGTCTTGCCGCGCAGCACCTCGGTCATCAGCGAGGCCGAGGCGATCGAGATCGCGCAGCCGCGGCCCTGGAACGATGCGTCCTCGATCCGCTCACCGGCGCCGAGCTTCAGCCAGACCTCGACCTTGTCGCCGCACATCGGGTTGTCGCCCTTCGCGTGCAAGGCCCCGTCCAGCCGGCGGAAGTTCCGCGGATGCCGGCCGTGATCCAGGATCACCTCCTGGTACAGGTCGCGCAGGTCGTCGAACGCCTCGCTCATCGGAAGAACGTCCTGACGCGTGTCAGCGCCTCGGCGAGCGCGTCGATCTCGGCTCGCGTCGTATAGACGCCGAACGAGGCGCGCGCCGTGCTGTCGAGGCCGAGGCGGTGCATCAGCGGCTCGGCGCAGTGATGCCCCGCGCGCACCGCGATGCCCTGCCGGTCGAGCAGGGTGGCGACATCGTGCGCATGCGCCCGGTCGAGCGTGAACGACACCACGCCGCCGCGATCCTGCGCCCGGCCGATCATGGTGAGGCCGTCGATCGCCGAGAGCCGCGCGAGCGCGTGATCGGTCAGCGCCCGCTCATGCGCCTCCATGGCCTTGAAGCCGATCCGCTCGACCCACTCGATCGCCGCCTTGAGCCCGATGCCTTCGAGGATCGGCGGCGTGCCGGCCTCGAACTTGTGCGGCACGCGCGCCCATTCGCTCCGCTCGAACGACACGGTCGAGATCATGTCGCCGCCGCCCAGGAAGGGCGGCATGCGCTCCAGCAGCTCGGCCTTGCCGTAGAGCACGCCGATCCCCGTCGGGCCGTACAGCTTGTGGCCGGTGAAGACGTAGAAATCGGCATCCAGCGCCTGCACATCGACGCGCCGATGCACCGCTGCCTGGCTGCCGTCGAACAGCACCTTGGCACCCGCCTCGTGCGCGAGCCGGACGATCCGCTCCGCCGGCGTGTAGCTGCCGAGCACGTTCGACATGTGGGTGATCGCGACCAGCCCGACCTTGCCGTCGGCGAGATGGGCGGCGACGGACTCCATGTCGAGCTCGCCCGCATCCGTCACCGCGGCGACGCGCAGCTCGATGCCGTGCGCGTCGCGCAGCATCTGCCAGGGCACGATGTTGCTGTGATGCTCCATCGCGCTGATCAGCACCGCCTGCCCGGGACGCATGACGCCACGGCCGTAGCTGTGCGCGACCAGGTTGATGCCTTCGGTCGAGTTCCGCGTCAGCACGATCTCGTCGCGCGACCGCGCGTTGAGGAAGCGCGCGGCGGCATCACGGCAGGCCTCGAACGCCTCGGTGGTGCGCTCGCTCATCCAGTGCAGGCCGCGATGGACGTTGGCGTACTGGTGCTCCATCGCGTGCACCATCGCCTCGATCACCGCGCGCGGCTTCTGCGCCGAGGCCGCGCTGTCCAGGAACACCAGCGGCTTGCCGCGCACCTGCTCCTTCAGGATCGGGAACTGGGCGCGGATCGCCTGGACGTCGAAGACAGGGGCGACGGGCGGCGCGTCATTCATGCGGGATGCTCCACCTCGTCCCACCACGCATCGGTCGCGGCGAGCAGCGTCTCGCGCAGCGCCTCGTCGGAGACGAGCGACACGGCATCCGTCAGGAACGCCTGCACCAGGATCGACTTCGCCTCGACCTCGGGGATGCCGCGGCTGCGCAGATAGAACAGCTGGTCGTGATCGAGCTCGCCGACCGTGGCGCCATGGCTGCACTTCACGTCGTCGGCGTAGATCTCCAGCTGCGGCTTGGAGTTGATCTCGGCCTCGGGGCTCAGCAGCAACGCCTGGTTCATCTGGTAGCCGTCGGTCTTCTGCGCCACCTGATGGACGTGGATCTTGCCCTGGAACACGCCGCGCGCGCGGCCCGTCAGCACGGTCTTGACCGTCTGGTTGCTCTCGCAGTCGGGGGCGGCATGGTCGATCACCGTGGTGGTGTCGGCGTGGCGCTCGCCGTCCACCAGTTGCGCGCCGTTCAGGTGCAAGGCCGCCTTGGGGCCCGTCAGCACCGCATGCACCTCGTTGCGCGCGAGCCGCGCGCCGCGCACCAGGGTGAAGCTGTCGTACTCGCCCCGCGCCGCGACGCGCACGGCGACGAGCGCGGTGTGGAACGCGTCGCGCGCCTCGTCCTGCAACCGCACATGCGTCAGCCGCGCGCCCTCGCCGAGCGCGATCTCGCTGACCGTGTTCTGCCAGTAGACACCCTTGCCCGCGCCATGCGCCCCGTCCAGCAGCGTCAGCGACGCGCCCGCCCCGAGCACGACGAGGTTGCGCGGATGGAAGGCGACGGCATGGCCCGCCGGTGCGGTGCCGAGCGAGACGATGCGGATGCGCCCGGCATCGACGCCCGGGGCGATGCGGATCACCGCGCCGTCCTCGGCGAGTGCCGCGTTCAACCCCGGCAGCGGCAAATCCGCCGGCGCGATCGCGCCCAGCAGCTCGCGCACCCCGTCATCACCGGCCGCGAGCAGTGCGGCGAGGCTCTCGATCCGGACGCCGTCGGCGAGCCCGTCGAGCCGCGACAGGTCGGCGCGCAACCGCCCATCGAGCAGCACGATGCGCGCCTCCTCGCCACCGGCTTCCGCCGGCAGCTTCGGATGCGCGTCGGTCGCGACCAGCGCCTCCTCGAAGCGCATCTCGCGCAACGGCGCGAGGTCGGTGAACTTCCAGGCCTCGACGCGCCTGGTCGGGAAGCCGCCGGCGCGGAACGCTTCCGCGCCGCGCGCGCGCCACGCCTCGACCCAGGCTACACGCGCGCCGGGCAGCCGGTCCTTCAGCCCGGCGTAGCGGTCGAGCAGGGCCGAAACCGCCGGCGCCAGCGCCGGCATCACCACGGGGGCGTTCATCGCCGCCTCAGGCTGCGTCCTGGAGCTCGCCATAGCCCTTCTCCTCGAGCTCGAGCGCCAGTTGCGGCCCGCCCGAGCGGACGATCCGCCCATTGAGCAGCACATGCACGCGATCCGGCACGATGTAGTCGAGCAGCCGCTGGTAGTGCGTGATCACCAGCATCCCCCGCTCGGGCGAGCGCAGCGCGTTCACCCCATCGGCGACGATGCGCAGCGCGTCGATGTCGAGCCCGCTATCGGTCTCGTCGAGGATGCAGAACGCCGGCTCCAGCACCGCCATCTGCAGGATCTCGTTGCGCTTCTTCTCGCCGCCCGAGAAGCCGACATTGACGTAGCGCTTCAGCATCTCGTCACTCATGCCGAGCGCCTTCACCTTGCCGCGCACCAGCTTGAGGAACTGCATCGCGTCGAGCTCGCTCTCGCCGCGCGCGCGGCGCAGGCTGTTCAGCGCCTGGCGCAGGAAGTTCGCGTTGCCCACGCCCGGCAGCTCCACCGGATACTGGAAGGCGAGGAACAGCCCGGCGATCGCGCGCTCCTCGGGCTCCTTGCCGAGCAGGTCCTCGCCGCGGAACGTCACGGAGCCGCCCGTCACCTCGTAGCCCTCGCGCCCGGAGAGCACATAGCCGAGCGTCGACTTGCCCGAGCCGTTCGGCCCCATGATCGCGTGCACTTCACCGGCCGGCACTTCGAGGTCGATGCCCTTCAGCACCTCCTTGCCCTCGACGGATGCGCTGAGCCCTTCGATCTTCAACATCGTTCGGTATCCCGTTCTCAACCCACGCTGCCTTCGAGACTGATCGCGAGCAGCTTCTGCGCCTCGACCGCGAACTCCATCGGCAGTTCCTTCAGCACCTCGCGCGCGAAGCCGTTGACGATCAGCCCGACCGCCTCCTCCTCCGAGAGGCCGCGCTGGCGGCAGTAGAACAGCTGATCCTCGGCGATGCGGCTGGTGGTCGCCTCATGCTCGACCTTCGCGGTCGGGTTGCGGCTTTCGATATAGGGCACGGTGTGCGCGCCGCAGCGATCGCCGATCAGCAGGCTGTCGCACTGGGTGAAGTTCCGCGCGTTCTTCGCGCGCGGCATGATCCGCACGAGGCCGCGATAGGTGTTCTGGCCGTGCCCGGCGCTGATCCCCTTGGACACGATCGTCGAGCGCGTGTTGGGCCCGATATGGATCATCTTCGTGCCGGTATCGGCCTGCTGGAAGTTGTTGGTGATCGCCACCGAGTAGAACTCGCCGACCGAGCCCTCGCCCTGCAGGATGCAGGAGGGATACTTCCAGGTGATCGCGCTGCCGGTCTCGACCTGGGTCCAGGAGATCTTGCTGTTCCGCCCGCGGCAGGCGCCCCGCTTGGTGACGAAGTTGTAGATCCCGCCCTTGCCCTCGGCATCGCCGGGGTACCAGTTCTGCACCGTCGAGTACTTGATCTGCGCATTGTCGAGCGCGATCAGCTCGACCACCGCGGCGTGCAGCTGGTTCTCGTCGCGCATCGGCGCGGTGCAGCCCTCGAGATAGGAGACGTAGGACCCCTCCTCGGCGACGATCAGCGTGCGCTCGAACTGGCCGGTGTTCTTGGCGTTGATGCGGAAATAGGTCGAGAGCTCCATCGGGCAGCGCACGCCCTTGGGGATGTAGACGAAGCTGCCGTCGGAGAAGACCGCCGAGTTCAGCGCCGCGTAGAAATTGTCGCCGTACGGCACGACCGTGCCGAGCCAACGCCTCACCAGCTCGGGGTGCTCGCGCACGGCTTCCGAGAACGAGCAGAAGATCACGCCGACCTCGGCGAGCTTGTCCTTGAACGTGGTCGCGACCGAGACGCTGTCGAACACCGCATCGACGGCCACGCCGGCGAGCCGCTCCTGTTCCTTCAGCGGGATGCCGAGCTTCTCGTAGGTGCGCAGCAGCTCAGGATCGACCTCATCGAGCGACTTCGGCCCGTCCGCCTTCGCCTTCGGCGCGGCGTAGTAGTGCGCGTCCTGATAGTCGATCGGCGGGTATTTCACCGCCGCCCAGCGCGGCTCCTCCATCGCCTGCCAGGCGCGGAATGCCTTCAGCCGCCACTCCAGCAGCCACGCCGGCTCCTGCTTCTTGGCGCTGATCAGCCGTACGACGTCCTCGTCCAGGCCCTTGGGGATGAGCTCCTGCTCGATCTCGGTCTCGAAGCCCCACTTGTAGGTGCCCTGGGTGACGTCGCGGACCGTCTCCAGCGTCTCGGCTACCGCAGGCATGATGCGTGTTCCCTCTGTGTCAAACGACCGGCTCGGCGAGGCGCGCCGGTCCGGGCAGCGCCCAGGCCGGGCAGGCCATGTCGGCGAGCGTGATCTCGGAGAGTGCGTGGCGGATCGCGGCGTTCACCGGATCCCACCGCCCGCGCACCGGGCAGGAGCATTCCACCTCGCAGCTGCCCACATGGCCGTCGACGCAGGCGGTGAGCGCGATCGGCCCCTCGATTGCGCCGATCACGTCGGCGATCGGGATCGCGGTGAGTGGCCGGGCAAGCCGGTAGCCGCCATGCGCGCCGCGCTGGCTGGCGACGAGCCCGCCGGAGGCGAGCAGCTTCAGTACCTTGGCGACGGTCGGCTCGGCGATCCCGGTGGCGCCGGCAAGGCCCGACGCGGTCCGCACGGTTCCGTCCTGCGCGCGGCCCAGCTCGCTGAGCAGCACCACGGCGTAGTCGCTGAGCTTGGACAGCCTGAACACGGCCCTCTCCGCACAATCAGGACGACCTTAGTCCTGATTGGGGAGATGCGCTTGCGGCTCGGGGATGTCAAGGCGGGGCGGCGCAGCCCTGCCGGACGGTCGGGAGGCGCCGGGCGGGCGCTGACCGGCCGCCCGGCGCCACGTCCCGCCGCACCCTATGCCGAGGCGGCGGCCCGTCGGAAGTACAGACCGAGCCCTGCCAGCACGACCGCGATGACGACAAGCGCGGCGAGCGTCAGGTCGGGCACATAGAAGGTGGTGTAGACCTCCCAGTGCAGCGCCCGCAGCGCCTGCGACATGGCGGTGGGCGTGCCGGTCAGATGACCGCCCAGGGTGCCGGTGATCGTCAGCAGCAGGCTGCCCAGCGCGGCCAGCCCGACCATCACCCAGCGCGAGAGCCCGACCCAGACCGCCTCGCCGCGCCGCCAGCGCACGATCAGCAGCAGCGTCCAGTAGGCCAGCGTCCAGGTCGCCGCGAGCATGTGGTTGCGCCCGAGCGGCGAGGCCGACAGCGCCTCGAACGGCCAGACGAGCAGGCCGATCGCGTAGGCGGCAACCTGCCAGGAACCACCCTGGAAACGCAGCATGTCATGGAAGATGCCGGCGTTCGGTGCGCGCCAGCGATAGCGGAACAGCACGTCGGCGCCATCGTATGCGACCTGCACCCGCATCGGCACCGTCAGCGTCGAGGGAACGCTGATGTGGCGCTCCGGATCATTCCGGATGACACCCGTTCCGTGCGTGAACCACGACAGGCCGAACGCCCCGAGCAGCAGTGCCACGGACGCCAGAAGCCCTGTTTGGCGCATGCGCACCCACTCCCTTGCCTCACGGATGGGCGATGGTCCGGAACGGGCTGCACCGGATCAGCCGTCCAATGTTGCCTGCCTACTCCTGTCGCGGTGGCAAATCATTAACGCGGCGCAAGTTCACCCGTCGGGCATGGGGCATCCGGCGATGCTTCATGCGCGAACGGCACGTTCCGCGATCAGCGCGCGCCGACCGGGGACCCGGCTGCGGCGAGGCGCGGCTTGCGCGACGCGCGCCGCTTGCGTAGAGCCCTGACCATGCACCCGACCGCGCTGTTCGACCTCGACGGCACGCTGGTGGACAGCGCGCCCGATCTCCACGCCGCCGCCGACCGCATGGCCACCTCGCTCGGTCTCGCGCCATACAGCCGCGCCGAGATCGTCGGCATGATCGGCGATGGGGCGAAGGCGCTGGTCACGCGCGCGCTGGCGGCGCGCGGGCGGGTGTTCGACGAGGCGGCGTATGGCGGCTTCCTCGCCGACTACACCGCGCATGCCGCGGTCGAGACGCGCCCCTTTCCCGGCATCGCCGACCTGCTCGACACGCTCGAGGCCCAGGGCTGGCGCATGGCCGTCTGCACCAACAAGCCGGAAGCGGCGGCGCGGGCGCTGCTCGACGCGCTCGGCCTCGCCGCGCGATTCGCCGCGGTCGGCGGCGGCGACAGTTTCCCCGTGCGCAAGCCCGACCCGGCCCATGTGCTGGCCACGCTCGGCGCCGCCGGCGGCGAGGCAGCGGCGGCGGTGATGATCGGCGACCACCACAACGACGTGCAGGCGGCCCGGGGCGCCGGCATCCCCTGCATCTTCGCGACCTGGGGCTACGGCACCGCCGCGATGGCCGAGGGCGCGGCGGCGATCGCAGCGCACCCGGAGGAGGTGCCGGCGCTGCTCGGCCGGCTGGTCGGCGCGCGCGCTACGCCGTGAGCGGGCGCAGCGCGGCGATCGCGGCGGCGTAGTCGCCGGCGCCGAACACCGCCGAGCCCGCCACCAGCACCGAGGCTCCGGCCGCGACCGCCAGCTTCGCGGTGTCGGGGGTGATGCCGCCGTCCACCTCGATGCGGATCGGCCGATCGCCGATCATGCGGCGGAGTTCGCGAATCTTGTCGAGCTGCGCGGGAATGAACCGCTGCCCGCCGAAGCCGGGGTTCACCGTCATCACCAGCACCAGGTCCACCCGGTCGAGCACATGCGCGACCATGCAGGCGGGTGTCGCCGGATTGAGCGACACGCCGGCCTGCTTGCCGAGCGCCGCGATCACTTGCAGCGAGCGGTCGAGATGCGTGCTCGCCTCCACATGCACGATGATCCGGTCCGCCCCCGCCTTGGCGAAGGCTTCGAGATACGGATCGACCGGCTCGATCATCAGATGCGTGTCGAAGCACTTCGACGAATGCGGCCTGAGCGCGCGCACGATGTCGGGTCCGAAGGTGATGTTCGGCACGAAATGCCCGTCCATCACGTCGAGATGAATCCAGTCCGCCCCGGCCGCGTCCACCGCGCGCACCTCCTCGCCGAGCCGCGCGAAATCCGAGGCCAGGATCGAGGGGGCGATCAGCACATCCTGCATCGAACCGTCCTTCGCTGAGTGCCGCCCTTCTGGCCCGTGCGCCCGGCCAGCGCAAGCGTGGCACCGGGGCCTCGACTTCCTCGTGAGCAGGGCTAAGATAGACGTGCTTATGGTCCGAGCCCGGGATGGGACGGAGACATGGACAACCCCGAACGGACGCTCGGCTTCCTGCTGCACGATGTCGCGCGGCTGTTGCGCAAGCGCTTCGAGCAGAACGCGCGCGATCTCGGCCTGACGCGCGCGCAGTGGCAGGTGCTGGCGCATCTCGCGCGCAACGAGGGCATCCACCAGGGCGGGCTCGCCGACATCCTCGAACTTGAGCCGATCTCGCTCGGCCGCATCCTTGACCGGCTCCAGGCGGCCGGCCTCGCCGAGCGCCGGCCGCATCCGAAGGACCGGCGCGTCTGGCTGCTGTTCCTCCGCCCCAAGGCGCATCCGGTGCTGGAGAAGATGCGCGCGATCGGCGCCGAGACGCGCGCCGAGGCGCTCGCCGGCGTACCCGAGGCCGAGCGCGAGCAGCTGATCCAGATCCTGACCACGATGAAGGAGAACCTGATCGCGGCCTCGGCGAACGGCACCGGCGAGCGGATCGCGCGCCATGGCTGACGCGCGCACCCGCACCCTGCCGCCGGGCGAAACCGGCGAGCGCACCGAGCAGGCCGTCGCCCGGCTGCGCGAGCCCGAGGCGCCGCCGCGCGATCCCCCCGCGCCGACCCGGCCCACCGTCGCGCAGCGCCAGCGCCGCCGCGTCGTGCTGCTGCTGCTCGGGCCCCTCGCGCTGCTCGTCCTCGCGCTGCACCTCTATCTCGCCGGCGGGCGCATCGTCTCGACCGACAACGCCTATATCCGCGCCGAACGGATCGATATCGCAACCGACGTGCCGGGCTTTGTCGCCGAGGTGGCGGTGGCGGAAAACCAGATCGTCGAGCGGGGCCAGCTGCTGTTCCGGCTCGACGACGAGTCCTACCGCATCGCCCTCGCCGCGGCGCTGGCGCGGCTCCAGGGCGTGCGCAACGAGCTCACCACGCTGCGCGCCACCTATCGCGAGAAGCTCGCCGAGCTCGATCAGGCGCGCACCGATGTGGCGTTCTACCAGGCGCAGTTCCGCCGCCAGCAGGACCTTTCGGCGCGCGGCGTGGCGGCGCAGATGGCGCTCGACCAGGCACGCCGCGACATTGATGCGGCGCGCGCGCGCGTCGCGGTGGCCGAGCGCCAGGCCGAGGCGACGCTCGCCGCCCTCGGCGGAGCGGCCGATCTCGATCCGGAGCTGCACCCGCGCTTCCAGGAGGCGCGCGCGGAGGTTGACCGCGCCGAGCGCGACCTCCGCCGCACCCGCGTGCATGCGCCGCTCGCCGGGGTGGTGACGCATGTCGATCATCTGCCGCAGGGCGCCTACCTGCCGGCGGCGCGCGCCGCCTTCGTGCTGATCGCCACCGACAATATCTGGGTCGAGGCAAGCCCGAAGGAGACGGCGCTGACGCATGTGCGCGTCGGCAATCCGGCGACCGTGCGGGTGGATACCTATCCGGGGGTGCGCTTCGCCGCACGGGTCGCCTCGATCAGCCCGGCCTCGGGCGCCGAGTTCGCCGTGCTGCCGCCGCAGAACGCCTCGGGCAACTGGGTGAAGGTGGTGCAGCGCATCCCGCTCCGCCTCGCGCTCGATCTGCCCGAGGACGCACCAAAGCTGCGCGCGGGGATGAGCGTGATCGTCGAGATCGACACGGGGCAGGAACGCAGCCTCGCCGGGCTGTTCCGCGATCTGCGCCGCTGGACCGGGCTCTAGCGCCGATGGCGCCGGCAGCGGGCGCATCCAATCGCACCATCCTCATCCCCTGCGTGATGCTCGCCGTCATCATGCAGATCCTCGACACGACGATGGCGACGATCGCGCTGCCCTACATGATGGGCGAACTCTCGGCCACACTCGACCAGATCAACTGGGTGCTGACCTCCTACATCGTCGCCGCGGCGATCTCGACGCCGCTCAGCGGCTACCTCGCCAACCGGTTCGGCCGGCGCAAGGTGCTGATGACGACGATCACCTGCTTCACCATCGCCTCGATGCTGTCCGGCATGGCGACCTCGCTGGAGCAGATGGTGGTGTTCCGGCTGATGCAGGGCGCGTTCGGCGCACCGCTGGTGCCGCTCTCGCAGGCGACCATGCTGGACACCTATCCGCGCGAGCAGCACGGCTCGGCGATGGCGCTGTTCGGCGTCGGCGTGATGGTCGGGCCGGTGCTCGGGCCGACGTTCGGCGGCGTGCTGACCGAGTTCTTCCATTGGCGCTGGGTGTTCTACATCAACGTGCCGGTCGGGATCGTCGCCTTCCTCGGCCTCTCGGCGGCGATGCCGCGCACCGAACCCAAGCCGATCGGCTTCGACTGGTTCGGCTTCGCCACGCTGGCGATCGCGGTCGGCTCGTTCCAGCTCGTGCTCGATCGCGGCGAGCGGCTGAACTGGTTCGACTCGACGCTGATCACCACCCTCGCCTTCTCGGCCGCGCTGGCCTTCTACCTGTTCGTGGTGCACACCGCGACCGCGCGGCGGCCCTTCATCGATCCGAGGCTGTTCCAGGACCGCAACTTCGCCGTGGGGATGTGCTTCATCTTCGTGGTCGGCATCCTGCTGCTGGCGACGATCGCGCTGCTCTCGCCGTTCCTCCAGACCATGCTCGGCTATCCCGTGCTGACAGCGGGGCTGATCACCTCGCCGCGCGGACTCGGGACCATGATCTCGATGCTGCTGGTCGGGCGGCTGATCACGCGGGTCGATCCGCGGCTGCTGCTGTCGTTCGGCTTCGGCTGCGCGGCGGTGTCGCTGTGGGAGATGGCGGGCTTCACGCCCCAGGTCTCGCAGGCGGCGATCATCCGCACGGGCATGGTGCAGGGCTTCGGCCTCGGCTTCATGTTCGTCCCGCTCACCACCATGACCTTCTCGACGCTGGCGCCGGAGCTGCGCAACCAGGCGACCGCGATGTATGCGCTGATGCGCAATGTCGGCGCCTCGATGGGCATCGCGGTGGTGATCTTCCTGCTGGTGCGCGAAACCCAGGTGATCAACGCGACGCTGGTGCAGCACGTCACCCCGTTCAATCCGGCGCTCCGCCTGCCCGGCGTGGCCGAGCTCTGGAGCCTCGACACCGTCGCGGGGCGCATGGCGCTCGCCGAGATGGTTTCCCGCGAGGCGCGCGCGATCGCCTACATGAACGACTTCCGCCTGCTCGCCCTGCTCGCCCTCGCGGCGATGCCGATGACCGCGCTGCTGCGCCGGCCGGGGCCGCGCCGCCCGGTCGGCGCGACGTAGCGCCGATCCCGATCAGGCGAGCCGCAGCACCGCGGCACCACCGGCGATCGCCACCGCCGCGGCATGGCGCGGCAGGCCGAAGCGTTCCTTCAGCGCGAACGACGCGAGCAGCATGGCGAACAGGATCGAGGTCTCGCGCAGCGCCGCGACCGTGGCGATCGGCGCGCGCGTCATCGCCCAGAGGGCGAGCGTGTAGGAGGCCGTGGTGCAGACCCCGCCGATCGTGGCCACGCGCCAGCGCCGGAGCAGCGCCACCGCCAGCCCCGCCGGCCGCCGCAGCCGCGCATAGACCAGCAGCGGCGGTGCGGCGAGCAGCAGCAGCCAGGCGGTGTAGGCGGGAGCATGGCCGGAGACCCGTGCGCCCAGCCCGTCCACCAGCGTATAGCCGGCGATCACCCCCGCATTGGCGAGCGCCAGCGCCACTGCCCTGCCCCTGCCCGGCCCCGGCCGCCCGGCGCGGCACGGCGAAGGCGAGCACCACTCCGCGGACGCCGGCGACGATCAGCGGCGCGGTGCCGCGCATCAGCGGGTAGGCCACACTCATCTCGCCGGCGCGATAGGCGGCGGCGACCAGCGCGAAATAGCCGACATGAATCGCCACCGAGGCGGCAATGCAGGGCCAGCTCTCGCGCGTCGGCGCAGGCAGGAAAGGGACGAGCGCCGCGCACAGCAGCGCCGAGCCCACCGCCACCGCCACCATGTCGAGCAGCTTGTCCGTGCCCGCCTTGACCAGCGCGTTCCAGCCCGCGTGCAGGGCCGCGCCGAGCAGGACAAGCAGCATGACATCGGCGGGCACGCGCGTCGTTCCGGTGGTGAATGTGACGGTTCTCTTGCAGCGGCGTCCGCGTCGCGCGAAGACGGAGGACCGGGTCTGGTTGTCGGCACTGGCCGCTGCCCCCTCTCCAGCGGCGCCAAACCCTGCTAGACGCGGCGCCGATGACCGATCCCGCCGCGATCGCGCTGCTGCCCCCGGGCCTGCGCGACCTCCTGCCGCCCGACGCCGAGACCGAGGCCGCCGCCATCGAGGCGATGGGCGGGGTGTTCGCAGCGCACGGCTATGAGCGGGTGAAGCCCCCCTTGCTCGAGTTCGAGGAGGGGCTGCTCGGCGGTTCGGGGGCCGCCACGGCCGACGTCACCTTCCGGCTGATGGACCCCCTCAGCCAGCGCATGATGGGGCTGCGCGCCGACATCACCCCGCAGGTCGCGCGCATCGCCGCGGTGCGGCTCGGCCGGTCGCCCCGCCCGCTCCGCCTCTCCTATTCCGGCCAGGTGCTGCGGGTGCGCGGCTCGGAACTGCGCGCCGCACGCCAGTTCGCCCAGGCCGGGATCGAGCTGATCGGTGCGGACTGCGCCGAAGCGGATGCCGAGGTGATCGCGGTCGCGGCGGAGGCGCTCGCCGTGCTCGGCGTGCCCTCGGTCAGCTTCGACCTGATGCTGCCGACCCTCGCCGACGAGCTGCTCGCCCCGCTCGGTCTGCCGCCCGAGCACGAGGCAAGCCTCCGCCACGCGCTCGACCGCAAGGACGCGGCCGAGGTGGCGGCACTGGCCGGCCCGATCGCCGACACGCTCGACGAATTGCTGCACGCCGCGGGTGCGGCCGACCGCGCGCTCGAGGCGCTCGCCGCCGCCACCCTGCCGGGGCCGGCGCGCCTGCTCGCCGACCGGCTCGCCGCCACGGTCGCGGCGGTGCGCGCGCACGATCCGTCCATCCGCCTGACCGCGGACCCGCTGGAGTTCCGCGGGCTGCGCTATCACCGCAACGTCGCCTTCTCGATCTTCTCGGCCGCGCTTTCCGACGAGCTCGGCCGGGGCGGCGGCTATCGCGCGGGCGAGGAGCCAGCGACCGGTGTGACGCTCTACCCCGACGCGGCACTGACCGCGGCGCGGCCACGCCCGACCCGGCCGCGCGTGTTCATCCCCGCCGGCACCCCCGTTGCCGAGGCCGCGCGGCTGCGCGCAGCCGGCTTCGCCACCGTCGCAGCCCTCGGCCAGCCCGAGGATGCGGCCGCCGAGGCGCGCCGGCTCGGCTGCACTCACCTCGCCCAGGGTGGCGAGGCAATCCCGCTCAAGGATTGATCCTATGGCAAATGTCGCGGTGATCGGCGCCCAGTGGGGCGACGAGGGCAAGGGCAAGGTCGTCGACTGGCTGGCGAGCCGCGCCGACATCGTGGTGCGCTTCCAGGGCGGCCACAACGCCGGCCACACGCTGGTGGTCGGCAGCGAGACCTACAAGCTCTCGCTGCTCCCCTCCGGCGTGGTGCGCGGCAAGCTCGGCGTGATCGGCAATGGCGTGGTGCTTGACCCGCACGCGCTGCTCGCCGAGATCGACAAGGTAACGGCGCAGGGGCTGGCGGTGACGCCCGCCAACCTGCGCATCGCCGAGACGGTGCCGCTGATCCTGCCGCTGCATCCGGCACTCGACCGCGCCCGGGAGGCCGCCCGCGGCGAGGCGAAGATCGGCACCACCGGGCGCGGGATCGGCCCGGCCTACGAGGACAAGGTGGGGCGGCGGGCGATCCGGCTCTGCGACCTCGCCGAGCCGGAGACTGTCTCGGCCAAGCTCGACGACCTGCTGCTTCACCACAACACCCTGCTGCAAGGACTTGGTGCTGAACCATTCTCCAAGGAGGCCCTGCTCGCCGACCTGCTGGCGCTCGCCCCTCGCCTGCTGCCCTTCGCCGAGCCGGTCTGGGAGCGGCTCGACCAGGCCAAGCGCGAGGGCAGGCGCATCCTGTTCGAGGGCGCCCAGGCGGTGATGCTGGACGTCGATCACGGCACCTACCCCTATGTCACCTCGTCCAACACCGTCGCCGGCAACGCCGCCGGCGGCGCGGGGATCGGGCCAGGCGCGATCGGCCGGGTGCTCGGCATCGCCAAGGCCTACACCACCCGGGTCGGCTCCGGCCCCTTCCCGACCGAGTTGCACGATGAGACCGGCCGGCTGCTCGGCGATCGCGGCCACGAGTTCGGCACGGTCACCGGCCGGCGGCGGCGCTGCGGCTGGTTCGACGCGACCCTGGTGCGCCAGGCGGTGAAGGTCGGCGGGATCGAGGAGCTGGTGCTGACCAAGCTCGATGTGCTGGACGGTCTGCCGGCGCTGAAGATCGGCGTCGGCTACGAGCTGCGCGGTGACCGACTGTCGCATCTGCCCGCCGCACCGGCGGCGCAGGCGGCCGTCACGCCGGTCTATGAGACGCTGGAGGGCTGGTCCGGCTCGACCCGCGGCGCGCGCTCCTGGGCCGAGCTGCCGGCCCAGGCGATCAAGTACGTGCGCCGGATCGAGGAGCTGGTCGAGGCGCCGGTGCTGCTGCTCTCCACCAGCCCCGAGCGCGACGACACGATCGTCATGCGCGACCCCTTCGCGGACTGACCCGCCCCTTAACGCCCGGTCAACCGTCATGCGCCAGTGTGTGGGCGCAGGCACGGATTGGAGGGCGGAATGGCGAGCGGAGGGCAGGCGAGGGTCGGCAATCACGCCGTTGACCCGCTGAACCCCATCCGCGGCGTGGTCGGCGGCGGGCTCGCCGCGTTTGCCGCGCGTCCGCTCGCGGCCGATGCCCCGCCAGGCCTCGCCGTGGTCTGCCGACTCCACCACCCGCCGCGGCTGCGCGCGATCGAGCGGCTGGTGATGGAGGAGGATATCCCCCACCTGATGCGCCCGCTGGCGCAGGACGTGGTGGCGTGGGAGGGCACCGAGCAGCGCCTGATCGTCTATCCGCTGCCGCCCGGGCCGGCGCTGCTGCCGTTCGGCGAGCGAAGGGCGCCGCTGCGCGAGGGCGATCTGATCCAGAACGTGGTCCGCCCGGTCGGCGCGATCCTGCTCGCGCTCGCCGATCTCGGCATTCCGCATCGCGGCATCCGCCCCGACAATCTGTTCCGCCCGCCTGCCGGCGGCCCGGCGATGCTGGGCGAGGCCTGGGCCCTGCCGGCCGCCTTCGCCCAGCCGGCCGTGGTCGAACCGGCTTCCTCCGCGCTCTGCCTGCCGATCGGGCGCGGCGAGGGCACGATCGCCGACGACCTCTACGCGCTCGGCGTCACGCTGGTGGCGCTCGCCACCGGCCAGTGGCCGATGCCCGGGCTCGACGATGCTGCCGCCACCCGTGCCAAGCTGGAGCGCGGCAGCCTGGTCGCGGTGCTCGCGGAGCAGCGCCTGCCGGGCGGGCTCGTCACCCTGGTGCGCGGCCTGCTGGCCGAGGACCCCGATCATCGGCCAAGCCCGGCCGAACTCGCCGGCTGGCCCGGCTCGGCCCGCACCCGCTCGATCAGCGCCCGGCCGATCCGCAAGGCGAGCCGGCCGCTGCCGATCGGTCCGGCGCAGCCGCGCGACGTCCACAGCCTCGCCGCCGCGCTCGGCACGCACTGGCCGGAGGGCGTGGGCGCCGCGCGCAGCGGCGCGGTCGCGGTCTGGATCGAGCGCGCGCTCGGCGACGCCCAGCTCGCCTCCCGGCTGCGCGAGGCGATCGAGGATGAGGTCAGCGCGGTCGACCCGCTGGTGCTCGACACGATGCTCTGCCGGACGATCGCGCTGATCGATCCGCATGCGCCGATGTTCTGGCGCGGCGCGGCGCTGATGCCCGACGCGCTC
Source organism: uncultured Elioraea sp. (assembly GCA_964533585.1). Classification (GTDB taxonomy): domain Bacteria; phylum Pseudomonadota; class Alphaproteobacteria; order Acetobacterales; family Acetobacteraceae; genus Elioraea. Next base: position 740 of record CAZHMM010000070.1, on the reverse strand, counting down.
GGCCCGGTGCTGGCCGAGACCGTGCTCGGCCGCGGCGAGCACGCGCTCGACCTCGGCGATCTCCAGGAGCTGATCGACAGCCTGGCGATCGGCCGCTGGGGCGCGGCGTGCGGCCACCGCCACGTCGATCCCGTGGCGCTCGACCGGATGGCGCGGCACTACCGGCTGATCCGGCGGTCATCGGCGCTGGGCTCGGGCACCGAGCGGCTGCTCTATCTGCTCAACCCGGCGCTGCCCTGCCTCTCGCCGCTGCTCGGCGGGCGCATGGCGACCTCGTTGCCGGCGCTGCTGCGCGCGCTGGAGGAGATCGCGCCGAGCCTGCCGGCCGGCGCCCTGCCGCTCGACCGGCACATCGCCGCCTTCATCGCCGTGCAGGTCGACGGGCGGCTCGACGGCGAACTGGCGGCGATCGAGGAGGCCGGCTCGGCCGCCGAGGCGGCGCTCGCCGTGATCGGCGTGCTGGCCATGCTGCAACGGATGCATGCGGGCGCCGCCATGCCCGCGCTCGGCCGCGCGCTGGGCGATCTCGCCGCGCCGATGGCGCGGAGCTGGCACGAGACGGCACGGCGCGAACGGGCGGTCGCCGAGCTGTCGCGCATCGCCGCCTCGGGCGATCTCGCGGCGCTCTACGCGCTGCTGGCGGACCCGACGCTGCGCCAGCGCGACCGGGCCGGCTTCGCGATGGCGTCGGCCACCACGGCGTGGACCTGCCCGCCCGCGGCGCGGATGGCCCCGGCGAC
>CAZHMM010000069.1:0-19522 GCA_964533585.1 uncultured Elioraea sp. | reverse complement strand
GCGGTACGTGAGCTGGGTTCAGAACGTCGTGAGACAGTTCGGTCCCTATCTGCCATGGGTGTCGGAGACTTGAGAGGATCTGTCCCTAGTACGAGAGGACCGGGATGGACGTACCTCTGGTGGGCCGGTTGTCGCGCCAGCGGCACAGCCGGGTAGCCAAGTACGGACGGGATAACCGCTGAAAGCATCTAAGCGGGAAACCCACCTCAAGACGAGGTCTCCCTGAAGAGCCGTGGAAGACCACCACGTCGATAGGCCGGATGTATAAGCGCGGCAACGCGTTCAGCTAACCGGTACTAATCGCTCGTTCGGCTTGTGATCCGGCGTCATGACGGGATTGCCCCTCGGGCGGCCCGTCAGGCCCATGCGCAGCACGAAGCGCGGCCCCCGGCACATCTTTGCATCGCACGCAGAACCCACTTGCCCCGCGATCAGCGGGGCGTCCCCGGATCGGATGACCTGGTGGCTTTGGCGAGGGGCCAACACCCGATCCCATCCCGAACTCGGCCGTGAAAACCCTCAGCGCCCATGGTACTGCGTCCTAAGACGCGGGAGAGTCGGTCGCTGCCAGGTCTTCCGATCCGGGGACATCCACAGAACCATCGCACCAAGCCCAGGCTTCAACCTTGCCCAGGCTTCACCGCGGGGTGGAGCAGCCCGGTAGCTCGTCAGGCTCATAACCTGAAGGTCACAGGTTCAAATCCTGTCCCCGCAACCATGCGCGCCCGCCCGGCACTCGCCTGGCGGGCGTTCGTGTCTCCGCGCCCCGCCTGCGTCAGCGCGGCGCACCGCCCGCGCCGATGTCCCACCAGATTCCCGCCATCACCCCGAGCCCCTCGCGCAGCAGCGGCGCGAGCGCGTGCTCGTCCGGGCCGTGCTGATTGCAGCCGGGATACGAGTTCGGCACCCACATCACCGGCGTGCCGAGCTCCTCGGTGAACAGCTGCGACGGATTGGAGCCCGAGGAGTTCGGTACGACATTGGGCGGCTGGCCGGTCGTGCGGGTCATCGACTCGACCACCGCGCGGACCCAGGGATCGCCGGGGTCGGTGCGCGCCGGCGGGAACGCGTCGCGCTCCAGCACCGGCACCACTTCGACCATGCCGAAGCCCTCCCGTTCCAGATGCGCGCGCAGCGCCGGCACGATCGTCGGGCCCGGCACATCCACGGTGTGGCGCACCTGCAGCCGTGCGCGTGCCTCGGGCTGCACCGCATTGGTCGGCGCATCCGGATGGCCGGTGATGAAGGCGAGCACGATCACCGAGGTCCACGCATAGATCCGCTCGGCCTTGCCGAGCCCAGGCTCGCCCCAGTCGGGATCAGGCTCCGGCAGGCCGGGCATGTCCTCGAGCACCAGCGCGCGGCAGGCCTCGCGCACGCTCGCCGGCACGGCCGCCGGCAGCCAGCCGGGCACGCGGATGCGCCCCTTCGGAGTGACGATCGTGGCGAGCGCATGGGCGAGGATGAAGCCCGGATCGGCGAGCACCCCGCCCCAGTGGCCGGAGTGGTGCGCGCCCTCGCGCAGGCGAACCACGAGATCGAACGCCACACCGCCGCGCGCGCCGAGCGTGAGCTCGGGCTTGAAGGTGGTCTGGCGCGGCCCGTCGATGCCGATGAACACGTCTGAAGACAGACGGTCGCGGTCGCGGCGGAGCAGCGCGCGCATGCCCGGTGAGCCGACCTCCTCGCCAGTCTCGACGAACACCTTGGCGTTGAAGCCGAGCCGGCCGCGCTCGGCCAGCACCGCGCGCAGCGCCTCGATGCCGATCAGGTGTTGGCCCTTGTTGTCCACCGTGCCGCGCCCGTACCAGCGATCGCCGGCGAGCGTGACCGCCCAGGGATCGCGCCCCTCGCGCCAGCGCCCGGCGAGTCCGCGCACCACGTCGCCGTGGCCGTAGATCAGCACGGTCGGCAGGGCTGGGTCCTCGATCCGGGTCGCGAGCATCACCGGACCGCGTCCGGGTTCGGGGTTCTCCAGCACCGCGGTCTCGAAGCCCATACCGTCCATCACGCTTGGCACGGTCTCGGCGCAGTAGCGCACGAGATCGGGCAGGCGCTCGGGCATCTGGCTCTCGGTCGGCACCGCGACGAGGCGGCGCAGGTTGTCGAGATAGGCGCCGCTGTCGAAGCGTGCGTGGGCGCGGGCGATCGCGCCCTCGCGTGTGCCGGTCATGGGCAGTCTCCCGGTTCGAAGGCGGCGAGCGTCGCACGCCCTCGGCCGGTTCGGAACCCTCAGCCGGGCGCGCGGAACGCGAAGCCGATGCCGGGGCGATCCGGCAGCGCCATCACACCGCCTGCGGGGACGAGGTCTTCGGCCAGCAGCGCGCGCATCCCGTGCTGGGCGCCGTGCATCTCGAGCAAGCCGCCATGCGCATGGCCGGCGAGGGCCGCGGCGTTGGCGATATCAAGCCCGCCGGCATGGGCGACCGGCACGCCATGCGCCTCGGCCAGCGCCAGCACCCGCAGGAGCGTCGAGATGCCGCCGCAGAACGCCGCGTTGGGCTGGAGCCAGTCCACCGCACCACGCGCCAGGGCATCACGGAACCAGCCGAGGGACTGCATCATCTGTCCGGCGCCGATCGGCATCGGGATCGCGCGCCGGAGGGACGCGAGTGCCTCGATGTCGTTGCCGTGCACCGGCTCCTCGAACCAGGCGATGTCGCAGTCCGCCACCAGCAGCGCGAGCCGCTTCGCGTCCGCGACCGTCATGCCACAATTCGCATCCAGCATCAGCCACGGGCCCGGGCCGAGCGCACGGCGCACCGCGCGCACCCGTGCGGCGTCCTCATCGACGCCGCGCCCGCCGGCGGCGACCAGCATCTTCGCGCCGCGATACCCTTGCGCGATCGCGGTGCGGCACGCCTCGACCAGCGTGGCCTCGTCGTAGCCGGGCAGGCCGACGGTGGCGTAGCAGGGCACGTTCGAACGCGCGCCCCCGAGCAGGCGCCAGAGTGGCTCGCCGAGCGCCCGCGCACGCAGATCCCAGAGCGCGATGTCGAGCGCGGAGAGGGCCGAGACGAACACGCCCGTGCCACCGCGCGGCGCGAAGCGCTGCACCAGCAGCCCGCGGATCGCCTCGATCCCGCGCGCATCCGCCCCGCGCAGCGCCGCATCGAACCCGTCCGCCAGCAGCGCGCTCACCTGCTCGGCGAGGAACCGGCCGGTCACACCGCTGCCGGCGAGCCCGTCCTCCGTCTCGACACGGCAGCGCACCAGCGCCGGGGCCTCGAGCCCGGCATAGCCGCGCGCCCCCTCGGTGGGGGCAAGCCGCTCGAGCGTGGCGGTGATCCGGCTGATCCGCATCCCCTCTCCCTAGCCGCGATCCGTGCGTCGCGGAAGCCAGCCCGTCACTCGCCGCGTCCGTTCAGCAGTTGACGCAGCTTGGCTGCCAGGTCCTGGCGCCGGTAGGGCTTGCGCAGCAGATGCACATCCGGATCGAGCCGGCCGTGATGCACGATCGCGTCCTCGGTGTAGCCGGAGGTGAACAGCACTGGCAGCTCGGGCCGCAGCGCCTGCGCGGCATCGGCCAGCTCCCGCCCGTTCATCCCGCCCGGCATGACGACATCGGTGAACAGCAGGTCGATGTCGGGGTGGCCGCGCAGCCGTTCGATCGCCTCGCGGCCGTTGGCCGCACCGAGCACGCGGTAGCCGAGCGTCTCGAGCACGCCGATCACATGCTGGCGCACGAGCGCATCATCCTCCACCACCAGGATGGTCTCGCGGCCACGCGGCGCCGGCCCATGCTCGGGCGCCGGCTCCGCGACGTTGAGCGCCGTCACGGCGGGCGGCAGGTAGAGCCGCACGGTGGTGCCGCGTCCCGGCTCGGAGTGGATGCGCACATGGCCGCGCGACTGCTTGGCGAAGCCGTAGACCATGCTGAGCCCGAGCCCGCTGCCCTTGCCCACCTCCTTGGTGGTGAAGAACGGATCGAAGGCACGCGCCAGCACCTCGGCGCTCATGCCAGAGCCGGTGTCGGTGACTGAGATCATCACATATGTACCCGGAACGAGATCGGCATCGGTCTCGGCGGCGCCACGCTCCAGGAACACGCTGGCGGTCTCGATCGTCAGCTGTCCGCCCCCGGCCATCGCATCGCGCGCATTGATGCCGAGATTGAGGATCGCATTCTCGAGCTGCCCGGCATCGACCAGCGCCGGCGGCACGCCCTGGCCTGGCGCCAGCACGATCTCGACATGCTCGCCGAGCGTGCGCTGGAGCATCGCCGCCATGGCGCCGAGCAGCGCATCGACATCGGTCGCCTTCGGGTCGAGCGCCTGGCGGCGGGCGAAGGCGAGCAGCCGGTTGGTCAGCTCGGCGCCGCGTTCGGCGGCGCTGCGGGTCATCTCGGCGAGCGGACGCAGCGGCGATTCGGCGGCCAGCGTCTCGGCGAGCATCTCGGCATTGCCGAGGATGATCGTCAGCAGGTTGTTGAAGTCATGCGCGATCCCGCCGGTCAGCTGACCCATCGCCTCCAGACGCTGCGACTTGAGCAGCCGATCCTGCATCACGCGCCGTTCGCTCACATCGGTCAGCATGCCGCAGACGGCCGGCTTGCCGCCCCAGTCGATGCGAAAGGCGCGATTCTCGAGGTCGCGCTCGGTACCGTCACGCCGCCTGCCCTTCACCGCGAAGACGCCGGGCGCCTCGCGGCCTGCCGAGCGGGCCTCGTAGTATCCGGTCAGCCGCGCCCGCTCGCCCTCGGCGAACAGCACGCGGATGTCGTCGAGGGCAAGGATCTCGGCGGCGTCACGGTAGCCGAGCATGCGCGCGAGCTCGGCATTGGCGAGGATCGGGCGGAACTCGTGATGCACGAGGATGCCGACATTGGCCTCGCTGACCAGCGTGTTGAGGCGCTGCTGCAGCTCGGCGATGCGCGCCTGCGCCTCGATCCGCTCGGTGACGTCGCGCATGCCGCCGACAAAGCGTGCCGGCTGGCCGTTCTCGTCCAGGATCAGCCGACCGCGGTCCTCGACATGCAGCGCCGTCCCGTCGCGGCGCAGGAAGCGGTATTGGTCCTCCCAGAGCCGGTCGCGCCGCGCGATCGCGGCCGCGATCCCGTCCAGCACGCGGGCGCGATCCTCGGGATGGATATGCTCGGCCCAGCCGCCTGGGCCGGACGCCAGCGCCTCGCGCGCGTGGCCGAACACCTGCTCGACGTCCTCGCCCCACCAGACGGTGCTGCGCTTGAGGTCCCAGTCCCAGGCGACGTCGGCGGTGGCGCTGGCGACCGCCTGGAAGCGCTGCTCGCTCTCGCGCAGCGCGTCGAGCGTGCGGCCCCGTTCGATCGCGATCGAGGCGAGGCCGGAGATGCGCGCGATCAAGGCGCGGTCGTCGTCGCTCGGCGCGCGCGGCTCGCGCCAGTAGAGCGCGAAGCTCGCCGCCACCTGCCCGTCCGCGCGCTTGACGGGGGTGGACCAGCAGGCCCGGAGCCCGTGCGCGCGCGCGAGCGGGCGGATCTGCTCCCAGAGCGGATCGGTCTCGATATCGACCGTGACGACCTGCCTGCCGAGATGCATGGCCGTGCCGCACGAGCCCGTGCGGGGGCCGATCGCGACCCCATCCACGCTCCGGCTGAATGCTTCCGGCAGGCTCGGCGCGGGGCCGGGCCGCATGTGGATGCCGTCCTCGTCGAGCAGGATGAACGAGGCGAGCGCGCCGGGCGTGAGGTCTTCGACGGCGCGCAGGATCGTCGTCAGCACGTCGCTCAGCGGCGCGCCGGCGGCGATCAGGCCGAACACCGCCGTCTCGAAGGCGCGCAGCGCCTCCTCGCGCTTGCGGGCGGTGATGTCACGCTGCACCGCGACCCAGTGGCCGAGCGTGCCGGTCTCGTCGGCAAGCGGCACCAGATCGATCTCCATCCAGAACGGCTCGCCCGAGCGGGTGTAGTTGATCAACTCGGCATGGATCGGCTGGGCTGAGGTGAGCGCGGCCCGGATGCGGCCGAGCATCGCGCGATCCGTGCCGGGCCCCTGAAGCAGACGGGGCGTTTGCCCGATCACCTCGGCGGCGGACCAGCCGGTGCGCTGCTCGAACGCCCGGTTGACGAACACGATGCGCGGCCCGGGCGGATCGATCGGTCCGGCCTCGGTGATGACGACGAGGTCCTTGAGGCGCGAGACCGCGTTCTCGAGCAACCGTAGTTGCGCCGCCTGGGCGCGCTTCAGCGGCGTGATGTCCTGGAACGCACCCTGGACGCGCACAATCCGGCCCTGCGCGTCGCGCACCGCCTCGCCGATCGCACGCACCCAGCGTCGGTTGCCCTTGGCGGTCAGGATCTCCCACTCGGCGTCGTAGGGCGTGCCCGTGGCCGCGCAGGTCTCGACCGCGCGCCGCACCTGCTCGCGGTACTCCGGCGCGTAGAAGGCGATCGCCTGCTCCAGCACGACCTCGGTGCCAGGCGCGACCTCATGGATCGCGCGGACCTCGTCGGACCAGGTCAGCGCCCCGGTCGAGACCTCGAGGCTCCAGCCGCCGATGCGCGCCATTCGTCCGGCGATGCGCAGCAGCCCCTCGGCCCGGCTCAGCGCGGCGTGCTCGCGCTGCCGTTCCCGAGTCGGCCTGCCGCTGGCCTGCGTCTCTCCCGCGCCGGCGACGGCGTCAGCCGGGCGCCCGCCACCTGGTCCGGGCTCGGCCACGCCTCGCGGGGCGCTGTGCAAAGGAAGGTCGGCCGGGCCACCGGCGCATGCAATCTTGGCTTGCTTTGATCGATCAGTCATCGCGCGATGGCGAGTCCTGCCACGCCGACCGCGAGCCGATCCAGCCTTCGGATCGGCCGCACACCGTTTCCTGATCCTGCACGGAGGGGCGGGCCGACCACGGCAGGTCCGGCGTGGCCGGATGCTGGGAGGCGGATGGAAGCCTCGGTCGCTTCGCGCGCATGGGACACTTTGCCGCGTCGACGGGGGGCCAGGATTGGCGGCGCTCGCGCTGCCGGCGCGCAGACTAAGACACAATTCCTTGATCGTGACCGTCACGTTCGCGTCAGCCGTCCGATGATGCGCCGACGCGCAGTCGGCCAGTTGCGCGCCGCGCCGTGCTGGCGTTTCATCGCATCCGGGAGCGCCCACTCACGGCACAACGAACAAACAGGGAGATGCGACGATGACGCGACAGGCGATCGGCGCTGGCGTGCTGTTGCTGGCGATGGCGACGAGCGGGCCCGCGAACGCGCAGGACCGGGTGCTCCTGCAGCTCGACTGGATCCCCACCGGCGAGCATGCCGCCTACTTCTCCGGCGCCGAGCGCGGTGCGTGGCGCGAGCACGGCATCGAGCTCTCGCTGACACGCGGCTACGGCTCGGGCGATACGGTGCAGAAGGTGGCGGCCGGAGCAGCACCCTTCGGGGTCGCCGACATCAGCGCGGTGCTGGCCTCGCGCGCGCGGCAGAACACGCCGGTCAAGCTGATCATGCAGATCTACACCCACTCGCCGCACTCGCTGTTCGTGCTGCGCTCCTCCGGCATCACCAATTTCCGGGGGCTCGAGGGCAAGCGGATCGGCATCACGCCGGGCAACTCGCACCGGCTCTACTTCCCCGAGGTCGCCCGCCGCGCCGGCACTGACCCCGATCGCATCCAGTGGGTGAACACCGATGCCTCGGCGATGGCGGCGCTGCTGATCGCGAAGCGGATCGATGCCGCGCCGTTCTTCGCGATCCACCACTACTACCAGAACAAGGCGGCGCAGCGCGCGGGCGAGGAGATCGTCGTGCTGCCCTTCGTCGAGACGGGCTTCGCGATCTACGCCACCGGCCTGGTCACCACCGACCAGATCATCGCGCAGAACCCGGATCTGGTCCGCCGCTTCCTGCGCGGCGCGACCGATGCCTTCACCTGGGCGAACGCGAACCGCGAGCAGGCGTGCCGGCTGCACGTGCAGCGTAATCGCGAGGTCGAGCTTGACGACTGCATCGGCTCGCTGCGCGCGACCATGTCCTACGTGTTCAACGAGCATCAGCAGAAGACCGGCTTTGGCCGGCACGACCCCGAGCGGATGGCGTTCACCTGGACGCAGGTTGCCGAGTCCCAGCAGATCGATCCGTCCTGGGGCTACGCCCAGGCGATCGATCTCAGCCACCTGCCGTGATCCGGCTCGATCGGGTCCACAAGACGTTCCTCGGGCGCGACGGAGCTCCGGTCGAGGCGCTGCGCGACGTCTCGCTGGAGGTCGCCGCGGGCGAGTTCGTGGCGATCGTCGGCGCCTCGGGCTGCGGCAAGTCGACGTTGCTGCGCCTCGTCGCCGGGCTGGTCCCGCCGACGGATGGGCGGGTGGTGCTGGACGGCAGCGAGGTTGTCGCGCCGCGTGCCGAGACGGCGATGGTGTTCCAGGCGCCCACCTTGCTGCCCTGGGCGGATGTGCTGCGCAACGTCACCTTTCCGCTCCGGCTGATGCACCGCGTCGCGCCGGACACCGAGGACGAGGCGCGCGCGCTGCTCGCCACGGCCGGCCTTGCCGGGTTCGAGGCGCGGTTGCCGCGCGAGCTTTCGGGTGGGATGCAGCAGCGCGTGGCGATCTGCCGCGCGCTCTTGCAGCAGCCGCAGGTGCTGCTGATGGACGAGCCGTTCGGCGCGCTCGATGCGCTGACGCGCGAGGAGATGTCGCTCGGACTGCTGCGCCTCTGGGCCGCACGGCAGATGGCCGTGCTGTTCGTGACGCACTCGATCCCGGAGGCGGTGCTGCTGGCGGATCGTGTCGTCGTGATGTCGCCGCGCCCGGGCCGCGTGGTGGACGTGATCGAGGTCGATCTGCCGCGGCCCCGTTCCTTCGAGCAGGAGGGCTCCGATGAGTTCCACCGCTGCACCCGCCGCATCCGCGCGCACATCTTCGGCGAACGGAACGCCCGCGCGGCGTGAGTGGCTCGCCCGGTTCCGGCAATCGCTGCCGGCGTGGCTGGCGGTGACCGGCCTGTTCGCGGTCTGGGAAGCCTCGGTCCATCTGTTCGGCATCCGCGAGTTCATCCTGCCCGCGCCGACCGCGATCTGGTCGGCGACCATCGCGATCTGGCCGACCGTCCTCGACCACACGCTCGCCACGCTCACCACCGTGCTGCTCGGCTTCGGCGCCTCGGTGGTGATCAGCCTGCCGCTGGCGATGCTGATCGCCGCATCGCCGGCGATCTCGGCCGCGATCTATCCGCTGCTGGTGGTGACGCAGTCGATCCCGAAGGTGGCGCTCGCGCCGATCCTGATCGTCGCCCTCGGTGCCAACGAGGTGCCGCGCATCATCGTCACCTTCCTGGTCGCGTTCTTCCCGCTGGTGGTCGGCACGGTCGCCGGCCTGCTCGCCACACCGCCGGAGCTGATCGAGCTCGGCCGCGCCTGCCGCGCCGGCAAGCTCCAGGAGCTCGTGCGCATCCGCCTGCCCTTCGCCGTGCCGTTCGTGTTCGGCGGGCTGAAGGTGGCGGCCGCGCTCTCGGTGGTCGGCGCGGTGGTCGCCGAGTTCGTCGGCGCCGATGCCGGGCTCGGCTACCTGATCCAGACCTCGATGGCGTTCTTCCGCACCCCGCTCGCGTTCAGCGCCGTGGTGATCCTCGCGATCATGGGGATCCTGCTGTTCCAGGCCGTGGCGATGCTGGAACGGGTGCTGTTCCCCTGGTCGTCCGGCGCCGAGCACGCCGCGACCCCCGCCGGCTGAACGAAGGAACCACGATGGCCGAGATCGAACCTGGCGTGACGCTGATCCGCGGCGCGCGCCTCGCCGACCCCGCGAAGCGCCGCGCGGAGCCGACCGACGTGCTGATCGAGGATGGCGTGATCCGCGCGGTCGGGGCGGGGCTCGCCGCCCCCGAGGGCGCGCGCGTGATCGAGGCTGCCGGCTATCTGATCCATCCCGGCCTGATCAACGCGCACACGCACGGCCATGGTGGGCTCGCCCGCGGCCAGGGCGACAAGTGGACGCTCGAACTGCTGCTCGCCGCCGCGCCCTGGATCGGCGGCAACCGCGCGCTCGCCGACAAGAAGCTCACCACGCAGATCGTCGCCGCCGAAATGGTGCTGAAGGGCTGCACCGCCGCCTATGATCTCTACTTCGAATTCCCGCTGCCGACCGCCGAGGGGCTCGATGCGGTGGCCGAGGCCTATGCCGGGATCGGCATGCGCGCCGTCGTGGCACCGATGGTGGCCGACCGCACCGTCTACCAGGCGATCCCCGGGCTCTACGACGCGCTGCCGGCGGAACTGCAATCGCAGGTCGATCGGCTGCGCCTGCCGGCGTGGCAGCGCACGCTCGATGCCATGCGCGGCGTGCTCAAGCACTGGCGCTGGGCCGGCAAGGACATCCGCGCCGCGGTCGCGCCGACCATCCCGCATCACTGCTCGGATGTGTTCATGTGCGCCTGCCGCGATCTCGCGCGCGAGCACGGCGCGGGCCTGCACTCCCATGTCGGCGAGAGCAAGGTGCAGGCGATCACCGGGATCAAGCGCTACGGCAGGACGCTGATCGCGCATATGGACAGCCTCGGCCTGATCGACGAGCGCTTCACCGCGGCGCACGCGATCTGGCTCGACGACGACGATCTGAAGATCGTGCGCGACCGCGGCGGATCGCTCGCGCACAACCCGGGCAGCAACATGCGGCTCGGCAACGGCATGTTCCGCTTCCGTGCGGCGCGCGATCTCGGCGTCACGGTCGGGATCGGCACCGACGGGGCGAACTGCTCGGACAACCAGAACATGTACGAGGCGATGCGCTACGCCTCGATGCTGTCCAAGGTGCAGACACCCGATCCGCGCGCCTGGGCGAGCGTGGAGGAGGTGTATCACGCCGCGACCGAGGGCTCCGCGCGCGCGCTCGGCTTCGAAGACATCGGCGCGATCGCGCCGGGGAAGAAGGCCGATATCGTCTTCCTCGACCTCGCCAGCGTGAACTGGATTCCGCACAACTGGTCGGTCAACCAGCTCGTGCACACCGAGGACGGCACCTCGGTGCGCCACGTGATGATCGGTGGCCGGTTCGTGGTGCAGGACGGGCGGCTGCTCACGCTCGACCTTGCGAAGCTCGCGGCCGAGGCGGAGGCCGCGCGCGAGCGGCTGGAGGCGCTGAACGCGGAATGGCGCGATCTCTACCAGCGCCTCGAACCCGTGGTGGCGTCGTTCTGCCCGGCGCTGGCCGCGCAGCCCTACCACCTGCGCCGCTATCTCTGCGACGCGCCCGGCTGAGGGCGACGCCCGCCGAGATTGACCAGCGCGACGCCGAACCCTGAGGCGGCGACCGCAACCAGCGCGGCCGCACCAGGCACCTCGCCGAGCAGCACGATGCCGGTCAGCGTGGCGGCGGCTGGGCTGAGGCTGCCGAAGGCTGCGGCCTGCGCTCCGCCAAGCCGGGCGACCGCGATCGCGAAGGCGGCCGGTGCGAGCAGGCCCGAGGCCACGCTCTGGTAGAGCCCGTGCACGGCGAGCTCGTGCCAGGGCGCGGCGAACAGGCCCGCGCCGAGCCCGGCGAGATAGACCGGCACCAGCGTCGCGACCGACGCCGTGCTGACGAGGGCGACCACCTCCAGCGGGCCCAGCCCGGCGCGACGGAGCGCATGCGTGTAGATCGCGCAGAGCGCCGAGGCCCCGAGCAGCAGCGCATAGCCGAGCCACGACACGCCGCTTGCACCGATGATGGCTGGCCCGACCAGCACCGCGACCGCGAGCCCGATCAGCCCGAGCCCGATGAGCCTGGTCCGCTCGAAGCGCTCGCCGAGCCAGGCGGAGAGGGCCGCGACCGAGAGCGGCACCGTGCCTGGCAGCAGCGCGCCTGCCTCTGCCGCGCCGGCGGTCTGAAGGCCGGAGCTGACCACCAGCACGAACGGCGTTCCGCCGCCGGCGAACAGGCCGAGCAGCAGCAGCGGGTCGAGCTGGCGAAGCCGTGGCCACGCGCGCAGCAGGACCGGCAGCAGCGCGAGCGTCGGCCCGAGGAAGCGCAACGCGACGATGTCGAGCGGCGCGAGCCCGGTGGTGCCGGACACGCCGAGCCGCGTCATGGCCAGCGCCGCACCCCAGATCGCGGCGGCGGCAAGCGCCGCACCGATGCCGATGGCGATGCCGCGCCGGCGTCGGCGCGCCAGGGCGAGGAGTCGCTCAGGCGCGCCGGACCGCGTGCCGGCAGGGAGGGCGATGGATGCACTCATGGCGAAATCCGTTCCGACTGAGGTCTGGCAGGCGACGCGCGTCAGCCCCGCCAGAACGGCTTCATCGCCTCGGCGTAGGCCACGGAGGGGCTCACGCCGATATCCCGGAGCATCCGCTCGTCCATCGCGATCAGCTCCCGCCGCCCCGTCGAGCGCGCACGCCAGGTCGCGATCCGGCCGATCAGCGAGCGGCCGAGCGTCGAAGCGCCGGGGCCTTGGGTCTTGGTGGTCATCGTGGTCACTCCTGTACGGTGGAACCGTGGGCTGCCGGCCCATCCGGCCGGTGCCCGCGTTTCTGCCCGCAGCGGCGTTTCCACGCTTGGCGAGGCGCTTGAGCCGGGCTTGAGATTTCGTGGTGATTTGGCTTGGCCGCGCCTCAGGCGGTGAGCCTTGAGGGGGCGGATGCTCCGCGTCCATAATGGTTCGGCCATCGCCGGGCCGCCGCGTCGCAGACCCCGACGCGGCGCTGGGCGTCAGCCTCGCGGGGCGGCGCCGATGTCGAGGAGACATCCCGCATGCACCTGGCCTTCGCCGGGTACGAGGTCGATCTGGACAGGCATGAGCTCCGCCGCGGCGGCGAGGCCGTGCATGTCGAACCGCAGGTGTTCGACCTGCTCGTGCATCTCGTGCGCCATCGCGACCGGGTGGTCAGCAAGGACGAGCTGTTCGAGACGATCTGGCAGGGCCGCTTCGTCTCCGAGGCGGCGCTCTCCAGCCGGATCAACGCCGCGCGCAAGGCAGTGGGCGATGACGGCAACCGCCAGGCGCTGATCAAGACCATCCACAAGCGCGGCTTCCGCTTCGTCGGCGCGGTCGAGGCGCGTGAGACCAGGCAAGCTGCCGAGACCGCTGCGCCGCCTCGCCGGCCGGTGCCCGCGGCGATCGTGCCGGCGGGGGATGGGTCCTGCCGCCCCTCGATCGCGGTGCTGCCGTTCCGCAATCTCAGCCAGGACCCCGATACCGACTATTTCAGCTACGGCCTGACCGAGGATGTCGTGCGCATGCTCGCGCGCAACCGCTGGATGGACGTGCTGAGCCGGCACTCGGCGGCGGGGCTCGATGCGCCGGGGATGCAGCCGCGCGAGATCGGCGCCACCCTCGGCGTGCGCTACATCGTGCAGGGCAGTGTCGCCAAGCGCGGCGAGCGGGTGCGCATCACCGCCGATCTCGTCTCGGCCGAGACCTCGCGCCAGCTCTGGTCGGACTCCTATGATTTCGTGCTGCCCGACATCTTCGCGATCCAGGCGGCGATGGCGCAGCAGATCGCCGCGGTGGTGGAGCCGGAGCTCGCGCGGATCGAGCGCGAGGCGGCGGCGCGCAAGCCGCCGGCTGACCTGAACGCCTGGGACTGCTACCAGCGCGGCCTCTATCACCTCTGGGGCTTCACCACGCCCGGCCTGGCCGAGGCGGAGGCGATGTTCCGCCGCGCGATCGAGCTCGACCCGGGCTTCGCGCGCGCGCATGGCGCGCTCTCCTACGTGCACTTGCAGAGCTCGGTGCTGGGCGAGCCGGCGGAGCGGGCGCGGCTGCTGCGCGAGGCGCTGGAGCAGGGGCGGATCGCCGCCGCGCTCGACAACCAGGACAGCATGAATCTGTGCGTGCTCGGGCGCGCGCACTGCTTCCTGCACGAGTACGACGAGGCGATCGGGCTGCTGGAGCAGTCGATCGTGCTGAACCCCAGCTTCGCCCAGGGCTATTTCGCGCTCGGCTTCACCCTCACCTGCTGCGGCCGGGCGGAGGAGGCGCTGGCGCATTTCGAGCGGGCGGCCGAGTTGAGTCCGCGCGACCCGCATCTGTCGAGCTTCTACGCGATGCGCGCGCTCGCCCACCTGGCACTCGAGGAGGACGAGGCGGCGGCGGCCTTCGCGCGGAAGGGCACGCGGCTGCCGAACGCGAAGCACTGGCCGTTCGTGGTGCTGGCGGCGGCGCTGGGCCTGATGGGACGGACCTCGGAGGCGCCGCCCGTGCTGGCGGAACTGATGCGGCGGCAGCCCGGCTACACGCTGGCGACCACGCGGTCGGACTTCTTCTTCTGCGGCGATGTCGCGCTGATCGACCGCTGCATCGAGGGGTTGCGGCGGGCGGGCGTTCCGGACGGACCGCCCGCCGCGACGCGGAGAGAGAGGGCACGGCAGCCGGGCTGAGTGTTCAGGCGCCCTTGCGCTTGGCGGCGTCGGCCATCGCCTTGCCGGCGAAATGCTTGAACAGTTCGGGGCCGACCCAGCGCTGCGCGGAGACGGCGACGGCCTTGTGGCTGGTCATGGTGCATGTCCTTTCGATCCGGTCCCGCCGGGATGGCGGGGTGCGAAGGGACCATGCCTCACCGCGTGCGCGCAGGCTTGGCGGCGATCTTGAGGTTTGCTGGAGAGTCCCTGGAGACTTCGCCGTGCGGCGGGCCGTGACGCGCGCTAACCCACCCGGAGCCTTTCCCTCAGCACGTCGATCGGCAGCAGCGTGCCCGCCTCCTCGTAGTGCCAGAAGGTCCAGCCGTTGCACGAGGGCGCCTCCTGCACGGCGGCGCCGACGCGATGGATCGAGCCGCGCACGCTGCGCGTCCGCACCGTGCCGTCCGCCGCCACCTCGGCGCTGACCCGCCGCTGCCGGTCCCACAGCCGCGTCCCCGGCGCCAGCAGCCCCGCCTCCAGCAGCGCGCCGAACGGCACCCGTGGCGCCTCGCGCTTCGACGGCGTCGCTGTCAGGGTCTCGTCCGCCACCGGATCGATCGCGGCGATCCGCGCCTCGGCCGCGGCCGCATAGCCCTCGTCGCGCTCGATGCCGATGAAGCGCCGGTTCAGCCGACGCGCGACCGCGCCGGTGGTGCCGGTGCCGAAGAACGGATCGAGGATCGTTTCGCCGGGCTGCGTGCTGGCAAGGATCACCCGATGCAGCAGCGCCTCTGGCTTCTGGGTCGGGTGCAGCTTGCGCCCCTCCGGCCCCTTCAGCCGCTCGGCGCCGGTGCAGAGCGGCAGCGTCCAGTCGCTGCGCATCTGCAACTCGTCGTTCAGCGCCTTCATCGCTTCATAGTTGAAACGGTACCGCGCCTCCTTGTCCCAGGCCGCCCAGATCAGCGTCTCGTGCGCGTTGGTGAAGCGCCGGCCGCGGAAATTCGGCATCGGGTTGGATTTGCGCCAGACGATGTCGTTCAGGATCCAGAAGCCGAGATCCTGCAGGATCGCGCCGATGCGGAAGATGTTGTGGTAGCTGCCGATCACCCAGATCGTGCCGTCGCGGCGCAGCACGCGGCGTGCTTCCGTGAGCCAGGCGCGGGTGAACGCATCATAGGCGGCGAGATCGGGGAAGCGGTCCCACGCCTCGTCCACCGCATCGACGAGGGAGTCGTCGGGCCGGCGCAGCTCGCCCTGGAGCTGGAGGTTGTAGGGCGGGTCGGCGAACATCGCATGCACGGAGGCAGGCGGCAGCGACCGCATCACGGCGATGCAGTCGCCGCGTTGCACGCGATCGAGCGGCAGGTCGAGCTGGCGGCCCATGGAACCCTCGGCGCCGCCAGGACGGCGGCGAAGCGCCCATCCTGCGAATCGGCCGAGTCCGCGTCAATCGCGCAAATGCACCGCATCGACCGGGGCGAAGCCGCGCCGGTGATGCGGCGTGGCACCGAAGGCAGCGAGCGCCGCCCGGTGCGCGGCGGTGGGATAGCCGCAATTCGCCGCCCAGCCGTAATCGGGCCAGCGCGCGGCGAGACGGTGCATCGCCCGGTCGCGCAGTACCTTCGCCACCACCGAGGCGGCGGCGATCGACAGGCTCACCCGGTCGCCGCCGACCACGCAGCGCACCGCGCAGTCGAACGCCGGGCCGCGATTGCCGTCGATCAGGATCATGTCGGGAGCAGGACGCAGGCGCGCGACCGCACGCTGCATCGCCAGATACGTCGCCTGGAGGATGTTCAACCGTCCGATCTCGGCCACCGATGCCGCGCCGACGCCGATCGCCACATGCCCCTCGGTTCGGGCCTTGTCCAGCAGGCGATAGGCCATCGCGCGCTGCGCGCCGCTCATCCGCTTGCTGTCGTCGACTCGCTGGGCAAGCTCAGGGTCGGGACGGACCAGGAACATCACCGCGGCGGCGAACACCGGGCCGGCGAGCGGGCCGCGGCCTGCCTCGTCCACTCCGGCGATGCGGCCGGCGGCCGCCGCTTCCAGCTCCAGCACGAGATCCGGCCGGCGTGTCATCCGCCCGCCTGCGCGGCCGCCGCCTGGGCTTCCAGGGCCGCACGCAGGCCGGGATCGAGGTTCAGCCGGTGCGCCAGCGCATCGAGGAAGGCGCGCTCGGCCGGGTGATCGGGCGTGGCCGCGAGCCGGGCCGCGAGCCAGAGCTCGGCCGCCTGCTCGGGTGTCGCGGCGGCGGCGGCGATCGCGGCCGGATCGGATGGCGCGTTCATCGCCTGGAAGATCGCCGCCTTCTCCTCGGCCCCGAGCCCGGCACGCTCCACCGCCTCGAAGATGCGCCGGCTCTCCTCGGCATCGACGTGGCCATCGGCCTTGGCCGCGCCGATCATGCTGCGGATCAGCGCGAGCGCGAAGGGCTGGCCGTCCGCCCCTATCGTGGCGTGGGGCAGGAAGCGCGCATCCGTCGCGCCGATCTCCGCCGGCTGCGGCGGCACGGTCGGCGCCGCTTGCCCTTGCTGCCAGGATTGCCAGGCGCGGTAGGCGAGCGCGCCGAGCGCGGCCGCGCCGCCGTAGCGCGCGACCTTGCCGGCCTTGCCGCCGAGCAGCAGGGCGAGGATGCCGGCGCCCGCGGCCGCACCCGCGAGCCCGCCCGGCACGCCCATGCCGGTGAGCGTCCGGTCCGCGCTGGAGAGCGTGCCGGCGGCCCGATCGGCCGTGCCGGCGCCGAGGAAGCGGTCAAGGAGGGCCTTGGGGTCGATCATGCCGGGTTCATACCCGGTCCGGACCGAGTCAGGCCAGCAGCCCCGCGACGAAGTGAGCGAGCCCCGTCTGGCGGGCGCGCTTCAGCCGCTCGGCGGCCAGGATCGAGCGCACGGCGGCGACAGAGAGGTCGAAGTCGCGGTTCACGACCACGTAGCCGTACTCGTCCCAGTGCGCGATCTCGGATGCGGCCCGGCCCATGCGGCGCGTGACGGTGGCCTCGTCGTCGAGCCGCCGCGCGCGCAGCCGCCGCTCCAGCTCGGCCATCGAGGGCGGCAGGATGAACACCGACACCACGTCCTCGGGCAGGGATCCGCGGAGCTGTCGCGTGCCCTGCCAGTCGATGTCGAACAGCAGGTCGCGCCCCTCGGCGAGTGCGGCCTCGACCGGCGCGCGCGGCGTGCCGTAGCGGGCGCCGAACACCTCGGCGTGCTCGATCAAGGCGCCGTCGCGCACAGCGGCGAGAAACGTCGCCTCGTCGACGAAATGGTAGTCCTTGCCATCCGTTTCGCCGTCGCGCGGGGCACGCGTGGTCAGCGAGACGGAGAGGCCGAGATTGGCATCCGTCACGCGCAGCGCCCGGCCGATCGAGGTCTTGCCCCCGCCCGAGGGCGAGGACAGCACCAGCAGCAGGCCCCGCCGTGCGATCCCGTCACTCAAGGTTCTGCACCTGCTCGCGGAACTGCTCGATCGCCGCCTTGAGCGCGAGCCCGGTCGCCGTCAGCGAGGGGGCGGCCGCCTTGCTGCACAGCGTATTGGCTTCGCGGTTGAACTCCTGGGTGAGGAAGTCGAGCCGCCGCCCGACCAGCGCGCCCTCGGCGAGCAGTGCGCGCGCTTGGGCGAGATGCGCGTGCAGCCGGTCGATCTCCTCGCGCACATCCGCCCGCGCGGCAAGCAACGCGACCTCCTGTGCGAGCCGCTCCTCCGGCAGTTGCGGCACCTGGTCGAGCAGGCCCTGCAACGCTGCCGTCAGCTTGTCGCGCAGCGCGGTGGGCTGGGTGGCGGCGTCGGCTTCGGCCGCGCTGACCAGCGCCTCGATCTCGTCGAGCTTCGCTGCCAGCACCGCGCCGATACGGTTGCCTTCCTCGCGCCGGGCCTCCGCCAGCGCCTCGATCGCGGCACGGAAGCTTGCCGCGATTGCGCTGCGTCGTGCCTCCTCGACCGCCTCGTCCTCCTCCTCGGCGGCAGGCGGGCGCAGCACGCCCGGCAGCGCGAGCACGGATTCGGCGCTCGGTGCCGGGGCGTCGGGGATGCGGCCGCGCACCTGCTCGATCAGCGCGAGCGCGGCGTCCAGTGCGGCCGGATCGAGCGTGGGCCGCGCGCCGGCCTCGTCGCGCCGGACCGAGAGCGTGGCCGAGATGTTGCCGCGCCGGATCAGCTTCTGTGCCGCGTCGCGCAGCGCGGGTTCGATCGCGTCGAGACCGTTGGGCAGACGGAAGCGGATGTCGAGCCCGCGCCCGTTCACGCTCTTCACCTCCCAGACCCAGGCGATGCCGTGGTCCTCGCCGCGGTGGCGCGCGAAACCGGTCATCGAGGCGAGCAGGGGGGAGGGGGCGGGCATGGGGTGGCGCGTTGTAGCCGTGCGGACTAGGGATGGGAAGCGATGGCAGACGCGCGGTTCCGCTCCGTGGCGATCACCGGTGCCTCCTCGGGGCTCGGGCGCGCTCTGGCGCTCGCCTGCGCGGGCCCGGGCACGCGGCTGCGGTGTTCCGGGCGGGACGCCGCGCGGCTGGCCGAGCTCGGCGCGGCTCTGCGAGCCAAGGGCGCTCAGGTCCACGAGACCGTGCTCGACGTGCGTGACGCCGACGCGATGGCGGCCTGGATCGCCGATGCGGGGCGGCTCGATCTGGTGATCGCCAATGCCGGCGTCTCCGCCGGTACCGGCCGCGGCGAGCCCGAGACACCGGCGCAGACGCGGCTGCTGGTCGAGACCAATCTGCTCGGCGTACTCAACACGGTGCATCCGGCGCTGGCGGCGATGCGCGCCCAGGTGCCGGGACCCGACGGTGTGCGCGGGCGGATCGCGGTGATCGCCTCGATCGCAGCCTTCGTCGCCGCTCCCGGCGCGCCGGCCTATTGCGCCACCAAGGCGGCCGCCGACGCCTGGACCGTCGCCACAGCCGCGGTCGCGGCACGCGACGGGATGAGGATGACCAGCGTCTGCCCCGGCTACATCCGCACGCCGATGACCGCCGGCAATCGATTCCCCATGCCCGGATTGATGGATGCCGAGCGCGCCGCCGCGATCATCCTGCGCGGGATTGCGCGCGGCCGGCAGCGTGTGGTGTTCCCGTGGTGGATGGGCCTCGCGGCCCGCGTTGTCGGACTCCTGCCGCCGCGTCTCTCGACGGCACTGCTCGGCGCGCCGGAGGGAAAGGCGCCGCTGCGCTGATCGGTCAGTCGAGCAAGCCCCGCGCGCGGATCGCCGCGGATACCCGCTCCGCCTCGTCCAGCGGCGTGACCGGGAACGGTCGCTCCGCCAGCCGCAGCGGCCGGACCCGGCCGGCGTTCATCAGGCTCTCGATCA
>CAZHMM010000068.1:0-19741 GCA_964533585.1 uncultured Elioraea sp. | reverse complement strand
TCGACGGGCAACGCGCGGGACGTGTCTGGGTTCCGCGGCCGCCGAGCGAGGCTAGACGGGCAGGCACCGTCACGCGAAGTCGAAACTGCGCGCGGTTGACGCCCCGCCCGCCGCGTGATGCCTTGGCGGCAACAACAGGGAGGACTGGTCATGCGTCTGCGACTTGCTGCGGCGGTCTGCGCCGCGATGCTGGTGGCCGGGCCCGCGCTCGCCCAGGGCGATCTCTGCCCCGAGCGCACCATCCGCTTCATGGTCCCGTTCCCGCCCGGCGGCAGCACCGATGCGCTCGCCCGGCTGATCCAGCCGCGCATGAGCGAACTGCTCGGCCGCACCATCGTGGTCGAGAACCGCGGCGGGGCGGCAGGCTCGATCGGCACCGCGGCGGCGGCGGCCGCGCCGGGCGACGGCTGCACCGTGCTGTTCGTGTTCGACACCCACGCCACCAATCCGACGCTGATCCCGAACCTGCCCTTCGACACCAAGCGCGATCTCGCGCCGCTGATGCTGGTCGGCACCAACGCCATGGTGGTCACCGCGCACCGCTCGACCGCCTATACCGACTTCCGCCAGGTGATCGCCGAGGGCAAACAGGCGGGCAAGGAGCCCCCCTATGGCACGATCGGCAATGGCAGCCTCGCGCATCTGGCGATGACGCAGCTGCAGAGGCTCGGCGGGTTCGGCATGACGCATGTGCCGTATCGCGGCGGCGGCCCGCTGGTGCAGGACGCGGCGGCCGGCAACGTGCCGCTGGCAATGGCGACGATCGTGGTGCTGCGGCCGCAGCTCGATGCGGGAACGATCCGTCCGCTTGCGATCACCGGTGCGGAGCGCCACCCGGGCCTGCCGAACACGCCGACCATGCGCGAGCTCGGCTTCGAGGGGTTCGAGGCCTATGCGTGGTGGGGCATCCTGATGCCGTCGCGCACGCCGAAGCCCATGCAGGCGCGCATGCATGCGGCGCTGACGGACGCGATCGGTCAGCCGCAGGCGCGCGAGCGGCTCGCCGGGCTCGGCATGGATCTGCGCATCTCCGACCCCGAGACCTTCGAGCGGTTCCTGAACGCCGAGATCGACCGCTGGGGCCAGGTGATCCGCGACAACAACATCACGCCGGACTGAGCGGCACGCTCAGACGCGGACGAACCCGACCGTCTCCTCGACCTCGGCGAGCACGGGCGCGGCCAGCGCCCGCGCCCGCTCGGCACCCCGGCGCAGGATCGCCTCGACCGCGCCGGGATCGCCGACCAGCCGGCGCATCTCAGCCGCGATCGGGCTGAGGCTCGCGACCAGCAGGTCGGTCAGCGCCGCCTTGAAGGCGCTGAACGGCTTGCCGCCGTGCTCGGCCAGCACCGCGCCGTGGTGCATGTCGGTCAGCGCCGCGTAGATGCCGACCAGGTTGCGCGCCTCGGGCCGACCCTCCAGCCCCGCCTCCTCGGACGGCAGCGGCTCGGGGTCGGTCTTGGCGCGGCGCACCTTCAGCGCGATCGCGTCCGCATCGTCGGTCAGGTTGATGCGCGACTGGTCGGAGGCATCCGACTTGCTCATCTTCTTGGTGCCGTCACGCAACGACATCACGCGTGCGGCGGGTCCGAGGATCAAGGGCTCGATCACCGGGAACACGGCGCGGCCGAAATCGTGGTTGAACTTCTGCGCGATGTCGTTGGCGAGTTCGAGATGCTGTTTCTGGTCCTCGCCGACCGGCACGCGGGTCGCCTTGTAGAGCAGCACATCGGCGGCCATCAGGTTCGGATAGGCGTAGAGCCCGACGGACGCGTTCTCGCGATCCTTGCCGGCCTTCTCCTTGAACTGCGTCATGCGGTTCAGCCAGCCGATGCGCGCCACGCAGTTGAAGATCCAGGCGAGCTGCGCGTGGCCCGGCACGGCGGACTGGTTGAAGACGATGTGCTTCTCGGCATCGATGCCGCAGGCGACCATCGCGGCGGCAACCTCGAGCGTCGCGCGATGCAGTTCGGCCGGCTCCTGCCAGACGGTGATCGCGTGCTGGTCCACCACGCAGAACAGGCACTCGTGGTCGTGCTGCAGCTTCACCCAGTTGCGCAGCGCGCCGAGATAGTTGCCGAGATGCAGGTTGCCGGTCGGCTGTACGCCCGAGAAGATGCGCGGAAGCGAGGCGGTCATGGATCGGTCCTTGTGGAGGGGATCGGGGCCGGGGTGATCGGCCGGGAACGCGCCGCGGTCAAGCCCGGCGGCATCAGACGGCGAGGTCCTCGCGGCGCGGGATCACGTGGGTGCGCTTCTGCCGCATCGCGAGGGCGACCCCGAAGGCCAGCACGCCGACCCGGCCGACATACATCACCGCCGCGATCACCGCCTTGCCGGCATCGGTGAGCTCGCTGGTCGCGCCGAGCGAGAGCCCGACCGTGCCGATCGCCGAGATCGCCTCGAACAGCAGATGCTCGAAGTCGAGCGTTTCGGTCGCGACCAGCGGGAACATCGCCGCGATCAGCACGGTCGCGGCCATGAAGAAGGTGGCGATCGCCTGGCGGACCTTCACCGGCGGCACGCCGACGCCGAACAGCGTCACCTCCTCGCGCCCGGCCAGCACCGCGAGCATGAACGCCCATTGCGTCGCCACTGCGGTCGATTTCAGCCCGCCGCCGGTGCCCGAGGGCGAGGCGCCGATCAGCATCAGCACGTAGGTGACCATCACCGAGAGATGCGCGATGCCGTCGGTCGGGATGGCGTTGAAGCCGACCGTGGTCGCCGCCGTCATCGCCTGGAAGAACGCGTTCAGGATGCGCGGGCCGGGCGGCATCGCGGTGATCAGCGGCTCGGTGAGCGCCAGCACCAGGGTGCCGAGGCCGATCGTCGCCGCGGTGATCGACAGGATCACGCGCGCGGAGATCGACAGCCGCCTCTGCCGCCCGCGCAGCCGGTCCCAGCATTCGCCGGCGACCAGGAAGCCGATCGCGCCGAGCAGGGAGAGCGCCGAGATCACCAGCAGCACCGGCGCGTCGGTGTTGAAGCCGACGAAGCTGTCGGCATTCAGCGAGAACCCGGCGGTGCAGAACGCCGAGACACTGTGGAACGCGCCCGACCAGATCGGGTTCGCGACCCCGGCGCGGGCGAACAGCGCCGCGAGCGCCGTCGCCCCGATCGCCTCGACGGCCACGGTGTAGATGACCACGCGGCCGATGAAGACGCGCGGCGCCACGTTGCCGGGGAGCGAGAACACGCTGCGCGTGAGCCGCTCGCGCAGCGTCGTCCCGCCGCGCTGGCCGAGCATGGTCCAGACGAAGGAGCTGATGGTCATGAAGCCGAGCCCGCCGGCCTGGATCAGCAGCAGGATCACGAGCTGGCCGAACCCGGTGAAGGAGGTCCCGGGATCGACCGGAACCAGACCCGTGGTCGAGACCGCGGAGACTGCGACGAACAGGGCATCGAGCGGCGCGACCGGCTCGGCCTGGGCGAAGGGCAGCGAGAGCAGCGCGAAGCCGAGCGCCATCTGTCCGGCATAGCCAAGGGCGACCAGGCGAACGGCGCCTGCGCCAGCGGACGCGGCAGGCCGCGTGGTGACGCGTCTTGGGAGGCGGATCATGGGAGGGGTGCGGAGGGCATGATGCGCCGCGGACCGCGGCCAGCAAGCCTTGCGCCTTCGCCGGTCACGATTCAATGGCGGCGGCAGGGCTGACCTTCAGGCGGCGCACGGTCAGCGGCGCACGGTCAGCGGCGCCGGCGCAGATAGCCGCGAAGCTCGGCGACGTCGGCCACGCGGAGCGCGAGCGCGGCCGCGCCGAACACCCCTGCGCCCAGCGCGATCAGCAGCCCGAGCGCGCCCCAGCGATAGCCCTGGGCGCGGAACAGCGCATCGAAGGCGAGCGTCTGCGCCGCCCAGATCACCACGCCCATCGCTGCCGCGGCAGCGACCAGCCGCGGCAGGAATGCGCCGAGCCGCGCGTCGGGCACGAGCCGTTGCTGGCGCCACAACCAGACACCGAGAGCCAGCGCGTTCACCCAGCCCGCGATCGTCGTCGCCAGCGCCACGCCGACATGCGCGAGCGGGCCGATCAGGGCGAGGCAGAGCAGGATGTTCAGCACCACGCAGACAATCGCCACCTTCACCGGGCTCGCCGTGTCGCCGCGCGCGAAGAAGCCGGGCGCGAACACCTTCACGAGCACATAGGCGGGCAGGCCGAGCGCATAGACCGCGAGCGCGGCCGCGGTCGCGGTGACGTCGCCTGGCCCGAACGCGCCGCGCCCGAACAGCACGTGCACGATCGGCCAGGCCGCGACCGCGAGCCCGACCGCCGCCGGCACGGTCAGCAGCAGCGAGAGCTCGATCGCGCGGTTCTGGGTTCTCAGCGCGGCCGCGCCCTCGCCCGCGCGCACCTGGCGCGAGAGCGCGGGCAAGAGCGCGGTGCCGACGGCGGTGCCGATCACGCCGAGCGGCAGCTGGTTCATCCGGTCGGCGTAATAGAGGAACGCGATCGAGCCCTGCGGCAGGAACGAGGCGATGATCACGTCCACCATCAGGTTGATCTGCGTCACCCCCGCGCCGACCGCGCCCGGTCCCATGCGCCGAAGCAACAGCCGCACCTCGGGCGAGAGCCGTGGAACCGGCAGCCGCAGCGGCATGCCCGCGGCCGCGACCGCCCAGGCGAGCAGGACGAACTGGAGAATCCCCGCCGCCGCCACGCCCCAGGCGAGCCCGTGCGCGAGCGGCAGCGCGAGCAGCGGCGCGAGCACGAGCCCGCCGATCAGCGCGACGTTGAACAGCAGCGGCGCGGCGGCCGCGATCGCGAAACGGTCGAGCCCGTTCAGCACGCCCGAGAACAGCGCGACCAGGCAGATCAGCAGCAGATAGGGGAAGGTGATGCGCGTCAGCTCCACCGCGAGCGCGAACCGTTCCGGATCGCGGCGGAAGCCCGGCGCCAGCAGCGTCATCGCCTCGGGCATGAAGACGATCGCCGCGAGCGTCAGGGCGGCGAGTGCTGTGAGCAGCACCGAGAGCGCGCCCTCGGCGACGCGGCGTGCCTGCTCGCGCCCGTCGGCGGCGAGGCTGCCGGCGAACAGCGGCACGAAGGCGGCCGAGAACGCGCCCTCGCCGAACAGGCGGCGGAAGAAGTTCGGCAGCTTCAGCGCGACGAAGAACGCGTCCGCCGCGGGGCCCGCGCCGAGCGCGGCGGCGATCAGGATGTCGCGGACGAAGCCGAGCACGCGGCTCATCGCGGTCCAGCCGCCGACGGTCAGGACGTTGCGCAGCATGGGAAGGGACGTGGCCTGGCCGGCTCAGGCCGCGGCGGGCTGCGCCCCGGCGGCCTCGCCCTGCACGTCGAGCGCGGCGAGCAGGGCCTCCTTCAGGCTCGCGAGCTTGCGCTCGTTCTCGATCTTCAGGCCGAACACGTCCTTCACGTAGAACACGTCCACCGCGCGCACGCCGTAGGTGGTCACGTGCGCGGAGGCGATCTGCAGCCCCTGTTCGCTCATCGCCGCGGTGATGTCGTGCAGCAGGCCCGGCCGGTCGCGCCCGTTCACCTCCACCACCGTGTGCGTGGCGGAGGCGTGGTTGTCGATCACCACGCGCGGCGGCACGTGGATCGCGCGGGTGCGCGGGAAGGGCGGGCGCGCCTTGCGGATCTCCTCGGCGATGCGCAGCCGCCCCGACAGCGCCTGCTCGACCAGCACGCCCATGCGCGCGATCCGGTGCGGCGCATCGAACGCCCCGCCGGCGGCGTCCTGAATCCAGAACGTATCGAGCGCCATGCCGTTGGTCATGGTGTGGATGCGCGCGTCCACGATCGAGGCGCCGGCGACCGCCAAGGCGCCGGCGATCTTGCTGAACAGCCCGGGGTGGTCGGCGGTGTAGACCGTCACCTCGGTCACGCCGCGCTCGGCCAGCACCACGGTCTTGATCGAGAGCGCCTGCGCGGCCGCCTCGGCGTCGCGGATCAGCCGGGCGTGGCGCAGATGCGTCTCCGGGTCGAAGCCGAGCCAGTAGGCGGGATAGCCGAGGCCGAGCAGGGCCTCGCGGTCGGCCGCACTCCACCCCTCCGCTTCGAGCGCGGCGGCAGCGGCCTGCTTGGCGCGCGCCACCCGGGTGTCGCGCTCGGCGACGTTGAGCCCGCCCGCCAGCACCTCGGCGACGCGCCAGTAGATCTCGCGCAGCAGCGTGGCCTTCCAGTTGTTCCAGATCTTTGACGACACCGCGCGCATGTCGGCCACCGTCAGCGCCATCAGCAGGCGCAGCCGCTCCGGGCTCTGCACCAGCTCGGCGAGGTCGAGGATGGTCTTGGGATCGTCGATGTCGCGGCGGAACGCGGTCTGGCTCAGCACCAGGTGGTGCAGCACCAGCCAGGAGACGGTCTCGGTCTCCTCGGCCGAGAGGCCGAGGCGCGGGCCCAGCTCCTGCGCGATCGCCGCGCCGAGTTCGGAATGATCACCGCCGCGGCCCTTGGCGATGTCGTGCAGCAGCATCGCGACGTAGAGGGCGCGGCGCGACTGCACCTGGCCGATCAGCGCGGTCGCCACCGGCGCGATGCCGGCGAGCTCGCCCTGTTCGAGCTGGTTGAGCACGCGCACCGCCTCGATCGTGTGCTCATCGACGGTGAACACGTGATAGGTGTCGAACTGCATCTGCCCGACCACACGCCCCCAGTCGGGGATGAAGCGGCCGAGAATGCCGGCGAGGTTCAGCACCTTCAGCCACTGCGCGCTGTCCATCTTCGGCGAGGCGACCAGGTCGAGGAAGGCGGCGTTCGCCTCCGGCTCGTCGCGCAGCCGCGCCGCCACCCGCGCCTCCTGCACCAGCGCGCGCAGCGTCAGCGGGTGCAGTTCGCGGCCGGAGTCGCGCGCGGCCTGGAGTACGCGGAACAGCAGGATCGGTTCGGCCGTGAAGCTGCGTCCGGCGGCGAGCACCAGCTTGCCGGACTCGAGCGCGAAGCCGCGCGCGGCCAGCGCGGGCGGCGCCTCCGGCGCGAGCGCCGGCTGGCCGAGTGCGGCCCGTTCCACGACCGGCTCGATAGTCAGCGTCAGCCGGCGCACCTCGCGCGCGGTCAGGAAGTAGTGCTTCATGAAGCGCTCGACCCCCTGCACCGCGCCGTGGCGGGTGTAGCCCATCGCCGCGCCGATCACCGGCTGGAGGTCGAAGGTCAGCCGCTCCTCGGCGCGGCCGGTGGTGTAGTGCAGGTGGAAGCGCACCGACCACAGGAACTCGGCGGCGCGGCGCCAGGCGCGCACCTCGCTTTCCGCGATCAGCGGGCCACCCGGCAGCGCCGGATCGGCCGCGTCCTCGAACCGGGCGATGCCGCTGGTGTGGCGCATCATCCAGAACAGGGTCTGCAGGTCCCGCAGCCCGCCCTTGCCGTCCTTCACGTTCGGCTCGAGCAGGAAGGCGGAGTCGCCGTACTTGCGCTGCCGCTCGGCGCGTTCGGCGCGCTTGGCGGCGAAGAACGTGGCCGCGCCCTGGCGCGCGCAGTCCTCGCGGAAGCGTCCGGCGAACTCGTCGAACACCGGCCGGTCGCCGGCCAGGAAGCGCGCGTCGATCAGCGAGGTGCGGATGGTCTGGTCGCTGCGCGAATGCGCGATGCACTCATCGATGCTGCGCGTGGCATGCCCGACCTTCAGGCCGAGATCCCACAGGAAGTAGAGCATGAACTCGACCACCTGCTCGGTGCGCGGCGGCTCCTTCCACGGCGTCAGGAACAGGAGGTCGAGATCGGAGAAGGGGGCGAGCACGCCGCGGCCGAACCCGCCGGTGGCGGCGAGCGCCAGCGCCTCGCCGGCGGACTCGACGCCGGGCGGATAGACCACGCGCGTGGTCCAGCGGTGCAGCAGCGTGACCGTCTCGTCCATCCGCGCGGCGAGCAGCCGCGCCGCCTCGAGCCCGGACATGCCCGCCTCGAAGCGCGCCTTGGTGTCGGCCTGGACGCGGCCGAGATGACGGCGGAACAACGCCAGGGCTTCGTCACGCGGCGGATTGGCGCCGTTGCGGGGCAGCGCGGCGAGCTCGGCGGCAAGCGTGTCGGCATCCGCCGGCGGGGCCGCCCTGCCCCGTCCGGCGGCGGAGGGAAGCCCGCCGACAGCTTGGTCCATGGGTCAGTGTAACCGGATTTCGCAGCCGCGAAGAAGGGGGGACGCGACGGGGGGCGCGCGCGGGCCGCCCGCACATCATGGCGTGCCGACCGGTCATCGGCGCGGGCGGACGGCGATCTACATCCAGCAGTTGTGTGCTGCCCGGGCGGCACACTTGGGTTACGATCGGCCGCATGCGCATTGAGGCCTCAGGCGGCGATCGGCCGCGGCATTGATGCCCGAACCATCGAACGAGCGCCGCCGCGCGGGGGCGGACGGGCGCGCGCGGCGCTGGCAGGCACCGCTGCATCTGCACATCACCGCCCTGTTCGTGCTGCTGCTCGGCGCCGCGGCCCTGGCGCTCGGCACGGTCGCCGCGCGCAACTCACGCGCGCTGGTGGACGAGGCCGTCTCGGCGGCGCTGGACGGCAATGCGCGGCTGGCGGTGCAGGAGCTTCGGCGGCTGGAGGCGACCGCGCGCGGCGCGGCCGAGGCGCTGGCCGCCGACCCGATCACGCGCACCACCGACGAGGCCGAGCGCGCCGAGCGGCTGCACGCCCTGGCGGGCGTGCTGCGTTCGGTGCCGGGACTCTCGGCGGCCTATCTCGGCTGGCCGGACGGCAGCTTCATGCTGCTGCGCCCGGTCGGAGCGCACGCCGAGCGCCTCGCGGCGCCGGCCGGCGCGGACTGGCTCGTGCAGTGGGCGGGCCCGACGGGCGCGCGCTTCGAGTTCCTGAACGACGCGCTCGCGCCGGTCGAGCGCCGTGAGGGCGTGGACTACCCCTTCGACCCGCGCGTCCGCCCCTGGTTCGGCGACGCGATGCGCGCGGACGAGGTCATCGTAACTGCGCCGTATCTTTTCTTCACCACCCTCGAGCCCGGCATCACCGCGGCCCGCCGCGCCGCCTCCGGCGCGATCGCGGGCGTCGATGTCGCGCTCTGGGATCTCTCGACGCGGCTTTCGGTCGGCCGACTGACCGCCGAGGCGCAGGCGGTGGTGCTGGACGCCGAGGGCGGGGTGATGGCGGACGCCGACGGCGCGCGGCTGCGCCGGCTTGTGGCGGCGCGGGCGCCGACCCCGGTCTCGCCGGCTGCCGAGATCCTGCCGCGCGCCGCCGAGCTCGGCCAACCGGTGCTCGCGCATCTGGCCGAGCGCTGGCGCAACGGCACGGACCGTTTCGAGGGGCGGCTCAGCGTCGGCGGCCAGGGCTGGCTCGCCATGATCGTGCCGCTCGGCCTGCCCGGCACCGCCTTCGCCATGGCCGCGCCCGAGGAGGCGCTGGGCCGGGGGCCGAACGCGATCCGGGCGCGGCTGATGACCGCGGCCGGGCTGGCGCTGCTGCTCGCCGTGCCGGTGATCTGGGTCGTGGCACGGCTGGTCGCCCGGCCTGTCACGGCCTTCGCGCGCGAGGCGCAGGCGGTCGCCCGGCTCGAGTTCCGCGACGTCCCCAGGCAGGCGTCACGCGTGCGTGAGCTCGCTGAGCTCGACGAGGCGATCGCGGCGATGCGCACCGCCCTCGGCGGCTTCACGGCGGTCGCGCACGGCATCGTCGCCTCCGAGCAGATCGACCCGATCCTCGCCAACACGATCGAGGCGCTGATGCGGGCCTCCGGCGCCGACCGCGGCGCGGCCTGGCTGATGCGGGATGGCACGATGGCGCTTGCGGTCGCCCGTCGTGCCGCCGGTTCGGCCGCCAAGCCCGGCAACGAGGGAGGCGACCTCGCCGACCGCATCGGGCGGAGCGCGCCGCATTTCGTCGGAGGCTTCGCGCCCGACGATCCCCTGCTCGGCCCCCTCGCCGGCGGCACCGCCCCGCTCGCCGTGCTCGGCGTGCCGCTCCGGGCGCGCGACAGCGAGGTCACCGGCGCGATCGCGCTCGCCCGCCCGGCCCCTGCCGGGCATGCCTTTCCCGCGCCGATCCTGGCGCTCGCTGACGCAGTCGCCCGGCCGGTCGCGCTGGCGATCGACCGGCGCCGCCTGATCGCCGCGCAGCGCGCCAGCCTGGAGCAGCTCAGGCTGCTGGAAACGGCGGTGTCGCGGCTGAACGACATGGTGATGATCACCGCCGACCCCGGCGGCGATTCCGCCGCCGCCCGGATCGTCTATGTCAACGACGCCTTCGTCCGCCTGACCGGCTGGTCGCGCGCGGAGGCGATCGGTGCCAGGCCGCAGATGCTGAACGGCCCCGAGACGAGCCAGGAGGAGCTCGACCGGGTCGCTGACGCGCTCCGCCGCGGCGAGACCGCGCGCACCGAGCTGGTCGCCTACACCAAGGCGGGCGGAACGATCCGGCTCGAGCTCGACGTCGCGCCGATCCCCGACCGTACGGGCCGCGTCAGCCACTGGGTGACGGTCGAGCGCGACGTGACCGAACGGCGCAAGGTCGAGGAGCGGCTGCGCCAGTCGCAGAAGC
Source organism: uncultured Elioraea sp. (assembly GCA_964533585.1). Lineage (GTDB taxonomy): Bacteria > Pseudomonadota > Alphaproteobacteria > Acetobacterales > Acetobacteraceae > Elioraea. The sequence goes on along the minus strand of CAZHMM010000068.1, from coordinate 9,296 downwards.
TGGAGGCGCTCGGCCAGCTGACCGGCGGGGTCGCGCACGACTTCAACAACCTGCTGACCGTGATCCTCGGCAATGCGGAGGCGCTGGCCGAGGCGCTTGCCGGCAACGAGCCCCTGCGCCGGCTCGCCGAGATGGCGGCGACCGCGGCCGAGCGCGGCGCCGAACTGACCGACCGGCTGCTCGCCTTCGCCCGCCGCCGCCCGCTCGAACCGAGGGTGGTCGACCTCGCCGCGCTGCTCGCCGGCATGGACGGGCTGCTGCGCCAGGCGCTGACCGAGCGGGTGGACCTCGAGGTCACGGCCGAGCGCGGCCTCTGGCCGGCGCTGGTCGATCCGGGTCAGCTCGAGAGCGCGGTGCTCAATCTGGCGATCAACGCGCGCGACGCCATGCCGCAGGGCGGGCGGCTGACGGTGGCACTCGCCAATGCCTCGCTCGACGCCGCCCTCGTGCCCGAGGGCGAGACGATCGCGCCGGGCGACTACGTCATGCTGTCGGTGACCGACACCGGCACGGGCATGCCGCCGGAGGTGGCCGAGCGCGCCTTCGATCCGTTCTTCACCACCAAGGAGGTGGGCAAGGGCAGCGGGCTCGGGCTCAGCATGGTCTACGGCTTCGTCACCCAGTCGAGGGGCCATGCGCGCATCGAGACGAGCCTCGGCAAGGGCACCACCGTGCGGCTCTACCTGCCGCGCGCGGCCGAGCAGCCTGGACCGCGCCACCGCCGCGGCGCCGATGCGGCACCGCGGGGCGCGGGCGAGCACATCCTGCTGGTGGAGGACGATCCGCTGGTGCGCGAGCATGCGGCGACCCTGCTGCAGAGCCTCGGCTATCGCGTCAGCACCGCCGGCAACGGCCCCGAGGCGCTGGAGACGCTCGCGCACCGCGCCGACATCGATCTGCTGTTCAGCGATATCGTGATGCCCGGCGGCATGGACGGGCGCGCGCTCGGCGAGCAGGCGCGGCGGATCAACCCCGCGCTCAGGGTGCTGTTCGCCTCCGGCTACGCGCCGGCCGGGCCGGGCGACGAGCCGCCGGAGGCGGAGGCGATCGGCCTGCTCGCCAAGCCGTATCGGCGCCAGGAACTCGCCGTGCGGGTCCGCACCGCGCTGGAGGCGCCGTAGCCCGGTTCAGGCGCGGCTGCCGATCCCGCGCATGAAGCCGTCGCGGATGCGCACGGGATCGCGTTCGGTCTGTCCGGCCGCCGGCTTGTCGTCGATCCGCGCGGCGATGAACCAGGGCCCCGGCGCGCCGAGCGCGCGCTCCACCAGCGCATCGAACTCGGCCTCGTCGGCGGCCCAGTGGCTCTCGGCGATGCCCGAGGCGCGGGCGATCGCGACGAGGTCGGTGCGCGCGGAGGCGGCCGGCGTCTTCTGCGCGCCGGTGATCTGGTAGATGCCGTTGTCCCAGACGACGATGATCAGGTTGCCGGGGCGCCGCGCGGCCACGGTCGAGAGGCAGCCGAGCTGCATCAGCAGCGACCCGTCGCCTTCCAGCGCGATCACGGTGCGGTTCGGCTGGGCGATCGCGACGCCGAGCGCGATCGGCACCGCAAGCCCCATGCTGCCCAGCATGTAGAAGTTCTCCGCCCGCCGCCCGGCCGCCCAGAGATCGAAGTTCGTGTTGCCGATGCCGCCGATCACGGCCTGGTCGGTGAGCCTGGCGACGAGCCGCTGCGTCAGCGCGGCGCGGTTCATCACCTGGGCGTTGTGCAGCGTGTCCATCGCGGGGCTCATGCCGGGAACCTCTTTCCGCCGGTCAGCAGCGGCGACAGGATCAGGCAGGCGGGCGCCTGGGTCGCGACCGCCTGGCGGATGGTGCGCTCGACGACGAACTCGGTCTCGTCGAGCCGGGTGATGGTGTGGTGTTCGATGCCGAGCGCGTCCAGCACCGGGCGCATGGTGCGGCAGACCATCGCCTGGCCGAGATTGAACTCGCCGAGCGTGCCGCGCTCGGAGACCATCATCACCAGCGGGATCTGGCAGGCGCAGGCGAGCGAGGCGAGCACGTTCGGCAGCGTGGCGAAGCCGGAGGTCTGCATCAGCACGATGCCGCGCATGCCGCCCATCCAGGCGCCGGTGACGATGCCGACCGCCTCCTCCTCGCGCGTGGTGGGGAAGGCGGTGAAGAACGGATCGGCCTCGACCGTGGCGATCAGCGGCGTCAGCACGCGGTCGGGCACATAGGTGACGAGCCGCACGTCGGTCTGCCGCAGCGTCGCCGCGACGATGCCGTGCCAGGTGGCACTCGGCGTGCCGTCCATGCGTGGTTCCTCCCGGAGTTCGCTCGGCGCTGTTGTGGACCGTGGTCCCGGCTGCGTCTAGATCATGCCCTTCAGGCGGACGACGAGGTCGAGCGCCTCGCGTGGGCTCAGCGCGTCGGGATCGGTCTCGGCGAGCAGGCGGCTGAGCGCGTCCGGCACGTCCTTCGGCCGCGCGACCTGCTGCGCGAACAGCGGCATCTCCTCGGCGAGCGGGGCGAGGCCGCGCGCGCGCTCCTCCAGCGCCGCGAGCACCGTGCCGGCGCGCGCGATCACCTCGCGCGGCACGCCGGCGAGCTTCGCCACGTGCAGGCCGTAGGAGCGATCGGCCGCGCCCTCGGCGACCGCGTGCAGGAACACCACCTCGCCCTTCCACTCCTTCACGCGCAGATGCGCGAGGCGGAGTTCCGGCAGGCGCGGCCCGAGCGCGGTCAGTTCGTGGAAGTGGGTGGCGAACAGCGCCCGGCAGCGCAGCCGGTCGTGCAGCGCCTCCAGCACCGCCCAGGCGAGCGCGAGCCCGTCCCAGGTCGCCGTGCCGCGGCCGATCTCGTCGAGGATGACGAGGCTCCTCGGTGTCGCCTGGTTCAGGATCGCGGCGGTCTCGACCATCTCGACCATGAAGGTGGAGCGGCCGCGCGCGAGATCGTCCGAGGCGCCCACGCGGCTGAACAGCCGGTCGACGATGCCGATCCGCGCGCGCCGCGCCGGCACGAACAGCCCCGCCTGGGCGAGGATCGCGAGGATCGCGGCCTGGCGCAGGAAGGTCGATTTGCCGGCCATGTTGGGCCCGGTGACCAGCCAGAGCCGCCCGCCGGGCGAGAGATCGACGCCGTTGGCGACGTAAGCGCCGGCCTCGCGCCGCACCGCGGCCTCGACCACCGGGTGGCGGCCGTCCTCGATCGCGAAGACCGCACTCTCCTCGATCTCGGGTCGGCTCCAGGCTTCGGCCTCGGCGAGCACCGCGGTCGCGGCGGCGACATCGAGTGTGGCGAGCGCCTCGGCAGCCGCCGCGATCGTGCCGTCCTCGGCGCGCACGGCGGCGGTCAGCTCGGCCAGGATCGCCGCCTCGCGCGCATCGGCCTCCGCCCCCGCCTCGACGATGCGGCGATCGAGAGCGGCGAGCGCCTCGGTGACGAACCGCATCGTTCCGGCCATGGTCTGGCGGTGCGTGAAGCCGGGCAGCGCGTCGGGCGGGGCGTCGCGCAGGCGCAAGCCCGCCGCCTCCGGCACCTCGATGAAGTAGCCGAGCTGCGCGGTGTGGCGGATCTTGAGGTTGGGCACGCCGGTCGCCGCGCGCGCCTCGGCCTCCATCGCCGCGACCACGCGGCGGGAGTCGTCACGCAGGCTGCGGGCCGCATCGAGTGCGGCGTCGAAGCCGGGGCGGATCGCACCCGGCTCACCGGCGCGCGCGGGCGGGCGATCGGCCAGCGCGCGGGCGAGGCGCTCGGCGAGAGCGGGGGCGGGGTCGAGCGCGCCCTCGGCCTGCGCGATCAGCGGCGGCCGCGGCAGGCTGGCGGCGGCGAGCGCAGCCTGCACCGCGTGTGCCGCCGCCAGCCCGTCGCGGATCGCGGCGAGATCGCGCGGCGCGCCCCGCCCCAGCGCGATCCGGGCGAGCGCGCGCGCGATGTCGGGCGCACCCTTGAGCCGGCTGCGCACGGCCTCGCGCAGGCCAGGGTCGGCGAGGAAGAACCCCGCCGCATCGAGCCGCGCGGCGATCGTTGCGGCGAGCGTCGAGGGCGCGGCGATCCGTGCGGCGAGCAGGCGCGCGCCGGCGGCGGTCACCGTGCGGTCCACCGCGCCGAGCAGCGTGTCCGGGCCGGCGCGGTCGAGCTCCAGGCTGCGCCGGGTCGCGGCGTCGATCGCCATCGTCGCCGCCTCGGCCTCGCGCGCGAGCGGTTCGAGCCGCGGCAGGGCGCCCGCCTGGGTCGCGCGCACATAGTCGAGCAGCGCGCCGGCGGCGGCGAACTCGGGCTCGCTGAACGCGCCGAACGCGTCGAGCGTCGCCACCCCGTAGGCCGCCTCCAGCAAGCGCTGGCCGGACTCGGGCCGGAACCGCGCCGCCGGCAGCGCGACCGCGCGGGCCCGCCACTCGGCGAACACCGGATCGGCGAGCCGATCCTCCGGCAGCAGCAGCTCGGCCGGGTCGCGCGCGGCGAGCGCCGCCGCGAGCGCCGCTCCGGATGCCGGCCGCACACCGAAGGCGCCGGTCGAGATGTCGAGCCAGGCGAGCGCCGCGCCGGTGCTGGCGGCGATCCAGTTCGGCCGCGCGCCCTCGAGCAGCGTCTCCTCGGTCACCGTGCCGGGGGTGACCAGCCGCACCACGGCACGCGGCAGCGGGCCGCGCAGGCCGCGCTTCTTCGCCTCGGCCGGATCCATGGTCTGCTCGACGATCGCGACCCGGAAGCCGCGCCGGATCAGCCGCGCGAGATAGGCCTCGTGGCTGTGCGCCGGCACGCCGCACATCGGGATCGGGCGGCCGTCATGCTCGCCGCGCGTGGTGAGCGCGATGTCGAGCGCGGGCGCGCCGGCTTCGGCGTCCTCGAAGAACAGCTCGTAGAAGTCGCCCATGCGGAAGAACAGCAGCGCGTCGGGGTGGTCGGCCTTGGCGGCGAACCACTGCGCGAGCATCGGCGAGGGAGGGGCGGGCATGGGCGGCGGACGTTAGCCGCGCCCGCCCGATCGCCCAAGGGCCGCCGCTCGGTTATGGTGGCGGCAGACGGGGAGGAGCACGATGCAGCTTGCCGGCATGAACCACGTCACCATCAACTGCGCGCCGGCCGATCTCGCGGCGCTGCGCGACTTCTACGTCGCCGCACTCGGGCTGGCCGAGGGCAAGCGGCCCGAATTCAGCTTCCCTGGCCACTGGCTCTATCTGGACGGGCGGCCGGTGGTGCACCTCGCGGGGCGCGCCGCGATCGCGCCGGGCACCCGCGCGCCCGCGCGCGGCGGCGCCGGGTTCGATCACGTCGCCTTCACCGCCGCGGGGCTGGAGGCGGCGCGCGCCCGGCTGGACGCGGCGCGGATCGGCTACGAGGAGGCGCCGGTGCCCGGCTTCCCGCTGCACCAGATCTTCCTGACCGACCCGCTCGGCCAGCGGATCGAGCTCACCTTCTCGGTCGGCTGACCGGGATCACGAGACGCGCGGCCGCGCGGGCGGCGCGGCATGGGTGACGGTGACCACGAGCGCCACGCCGTTCTGGGTCGCCTTCACCGACTTCGCGCCGTCGCGCGGCAGGCGGATGCCGCTCTGCATGCAGGCGCGGATCAGCGCGGCGGCGACTTCCACCGCCTCCATCACCACCTGGCCGCGCTGAGCCCCTTCGGGTGAGGCGATCTCGACCGTGATCTGCACCGGATCGGCGCGCGCGACGGTCGCGGCGACCACGGTGCCGGCGAGCGGCGGCTCCTGGCCCTTGGCCGCGCGGCTGTTGGCCTCGGCCAGCCGGGCCTGTAGGGCGGCACGCAGGGCGGTCGCGCTGAAGCGGATCTCGCGGTACTCGGAGATGGGCATGGCGGTCCCGTCACTGCCGCACTGGAAGGCGTGTGACCGGGATGACGTTCAGCGCCGGCCGGACACCACAGCCGCCGCGAGCAGAATCAACCCCAGCACAACCTTGAGAGTGCCCGAGGGCGCGGCCGCGGCCAAGACGGCGCCGAGCGCGGCGCCCGCCACGCTGCCGAGCCCCATCGGCAGCCCGATCCCGGCGGCGTGCGCGCGCGGCGGCAGCCGGCCGAGGCGGGCGTAGCGCAGCAGCGCCGCGGCGACGATCGCGATCGAGATGGCGAGGCTCGCGCTGCCGGCCGGCTTCACCTCCATCCCGTGCACGAACACCAGGGTGGGGATCAGCAGTTCGCCCCCGGCGACGCCGAGCAGGGTCGCGACCAGCCCGATCGCGGCGCCGAGCGCGAACCCCGCCGCGGCGCGCGGCACGGCTCCATCGGGCAGGATGTCGAGCCGGAAGGCGGCGCCGGCAACGCCCTCGGCGATCAGCAGCAGCCCGATCCCGACCAGCAGCACGAGGATCGCCTGGTGCAGCCGGCGGTCGGAGAGCCGCGCCACCAGCCCCGCGCCGGCGAGCGCGGCGGCGAGCCCGCCTGCGGTCAACGCCGCGATGTCGGCAAGGTGGGAACCCAGCGGGGCGAGACTCAGGCTGCCGGCGCGGAACGCGAAGGACGCCACCAGCGTGACAAGGCTGATCACCGAATTGAGCGGCACCACCTGCCCGGGCGTCAGGCCGAAGCGGCGCAGCAGCACGGGGATGCGGAACTCGCCGCCGCCGAGCCCGATCAGCCCGCCGAGCAGGCCCACCGGCACGCCCCAGGCGGCCGCCTCGGCCGGGCGCCTCATGCGCGCAGCACCGCGACGGACTTGACCAGGGCGAACACGCGAACACCCTCGGCAAGGCCGAGCCGCGCGACCGCATCTGCCGTCACCTGGGCGAGCAGGGTTGCCGCCTCGACCCGCACCGCGACGATCGCCAGCGCCGGTGCCGGGCCGGGCGAGATCGCGGCAACCGTGCCGGCGAGGATGTTGTGCACGCTGATCCCCTCAGGCGCCGCGGTCGCGAGCGAGACCTCACGAGCGGGGACGCGGAGCCGGAGGCGCGTGCCCGGCGCGGCCTCCAGGCTCGGCGCGAGCAGCGCCCCGCCCGGGAAGTCGATGCGCGTCAGCCCGCGCTCGGGCAGGTGCGCGGCGACGGTCGCGTCGAACACCGCGCCCGCCCCCTCGCGCGCGGCGAGCGGCAGGCGCGGGTCGGTGGCGAGCGCGGCGATCGGCCCGGCGGCGACGACCCGCCCCTGATCGAGCAGCACCAGCGTGTCGGCGAGCCGCGCGACCTCGCCCCAGTCATGCGAGACATAGAGGATCGGCAGCCGGATCGTGTCGCGCAGCCGTTCCAGGAACGGCAGCACCTCGGCCTTGCGGTCGGCATCGAGGCTGGCGAGCGGCTCGTCCATCAGCAAGAGGCGCGGCTGGGCGAGCAGCGCGCGGCCGACCGCGACGCGCTGGCGCTCGCCGCCCGACAGCGTGTGCGGGCGCCGGGCGAGCAGATGGCCGATGCCGAGCATCTCGACCACCGGCGCGAACTCGATCCGGCGCTCGCCGGGCGGGGCGCGGTTCAGCCCGTAGCGCAGATTGGTCTCGACCGACATGTGCGGGAACAGCCGCGCATCCTGGAACACCACGCCGACGCGGCGGCGCTCGGGCCTGAGGGCGACGCCGCGATCGGTGTCGAGCAGCACGCTGCCGTCGATCGCGATCCGCCCCCGATCGGGGCGGGCGAGCCCGGCGATGGCGGCGACCACGCTGCTCTTGCCCGACCCCGACGGTCCGAACAGCGCGACCACCCCTGGGGTCGGCGCCGCGAAGGCGACCTCGAGCGTGAAGGCGCCGAGACGGCGGCTGAGCGCGACCGTGAGGCTCACCGGCCGAGCCAGGCCCGCACGCGGCGGGCAATCAGCTCCGAGGCGAGCAGGCCGAGGAGGGCCAGGGTGAACGAGATCGCCGCGAGCCTCGCCGCCATCGCCTCGCCGCCGGGCGTCTGCACCGCGGTGTAGATCGCGAGCGTCAGCGTCTGGGTTTCGCCCGGGATGTTGGAGACGAAGGTGATCACCGCGCCGAACTCGCCGAGGCCGGCCGCGAAGGCGATGATCGCGCCGGCGAGCAGGCCAGGCGCCATCAGCGGCAGCGTGATGGTGGCGAAGCGGTCGAGCGGCCGCGCGCCGAGCGTGCGCGCCGCGTCCTCCAGGCCGAGATCGATCGCCTCGACCGACAGCCGGATCGCGCGCACCATCAGCGGGAAGCCCGTCACGGCGGTGGCGAGTGCGGCACCCTCGGCGGTGAACACGAGCCGCACGTCGAACCAGTCGGCGAGCAGCCGGCCGAGCGGGCCCTGCGCGCCGAACAGCATCAGCAGCGCCCAGCCGACCACGACCGGCGGCATCACCAGCGGCAGGTGCACCAGCGCGTCGAGCAGCGACTTGCCCGGAAAGCGGCCGCGCGCCAGCACCACCGCGGCGAGGATCGCGACCGGCAGCGAGACCAGCACCGCCCGGCTCGCGACCCAGAGGCTGAGCCGGACCGCGCTCCACTCCTCGGGTGTCAGCAGGTCCAACGCCTATTCCTGGAGGCTGAAGCCGAACCGCTTCCAGGTCGGCGCCGCGCCGGGTCCGGTGAGGAAGGCGAGGAAGGCGCGCGCCTCGGCCGAGGTGCCGCGTGCGGTGAGCGCGAAGGGGTAGGAGATCGGCGGGTGGCTGTCGGCCGGGAAGGTGCCGATCACGCGCACGCCCTGCGAGGCGGCGGCGTCGGTGCCGTAGACGATGCCGAGCGGGGCGTCGCCGCGCTCGACGAACAGCAAGGCGGCGCGCACGTTGTCGGCGCGCGCGAGCCGCGGCTCGGCGGCCTGCCACAGCCCGAGCGCCTCCAGCGCCTGCCGGGCGTAGCGCCCGGCCGGGACATGCGCCGGGTCGCCGGTGGCGATCCGGCCGCGCGGGCCGAGCAGCGTGGCGAGGTCGAGGCCGCGGCCGACCGTCACGGGTGCCGGGGCCGAGGCGGCGGGGGCGACCAGCACCAGCGTATTGCCGAGCATGCTGGTGCGGCTCGCGGGCTGGATCAGGCTGCGCTCGGCGAGGTAGTCCATCCACTGCTCGTCGGCCGAGGCGAAGATGTCGGCGGCCGCGCCCTGCTCGATCTGCCGCGCAAGGGTGGAGGAGGCGGCGAAGGAGAGGCGCACTTCGCCCCGTCCGGCGGCCCGCCACTCCTGCGCCAGCGTCTGCATCGCGTTCGTCAGGCTGGCGGCGGCGAACACCGTCACATCGGCCGCCTTCGCCACTGCCGGCGCGGCAAGCAGGACGGCGGCGAGGCAGGCGCGGCGCGGCAGCGCGGTCATGGCATGCGTTCCTGTTGGATATGTCCCGGTGACGATATTTCCGGTCAACCATGTTTGGCAAGGCCACGCCGCGCGTGCTGGAATGATCCATGGCCCGCGCCGCTCCCCTGCGCCTGTTCCTCCGCCTCGAACTCGGCGGGGACATCGCGATC
>CAZHMM010000067.1:0-19865 GCA_964533585.1 uncultured Elioraea sp. | reverse complement strand
ACTACTTCGCCGCAGCAGGATATGAACCAGACTGATCGGAAAACGCTCTAGAGCCGCTTCCGACCTGTCGGAAACGGCTCCGGGCTCTCTCGGCGCGCATCTTCACCCGATCAGGTGATTCCACCTGATCGGGATCTGCGCTAGGCCCGGCGGCGGCCGAGGGAACCCGGTCGCGGCGCTGCGTTCGCTCTCCACCGGAACGGGGGAGCGGGACGGAGTGAGGGGGCGCCGCCTCACGGCCGCCACGGCAGCGTCCCTGCCGGCAGCCGCCGCGCGGCCAGCGTCGCCGCCGCCATCAGCGCCGCCATCAGCGCGAGCGCGAGGCACGACACCGCGGCCGCCTGCGCCGACTGGCCGCTGTCCTGGAGCGTGAACACCAGCACGCCGAGCGTCTGCGTGCCCGGGCCATAGAGCAGCACCGACACCGTCACCTCGTTGATCGCGGTCAGCGCCACCAGGATGGCCCCGGCGGCGAGCGCCGGGGCGAGCGGCGGGGCGTGGATGGAGACGACGCGGCGCAGCGTGCCGGCGCCCATGCCGCGTGCGGCATGATCCAGCAGCGGATCGAGCCGCGCGGCAGCGGCCGCCGCGGGGCGCAGCGCCAGCGCCTGGAAGCGCGTCAGATACGCGAGCAGGATCACCGCGAGCGAGCCGTAGAGCGCCATCCCGCCCGGCACCGACAGCACCACCAGGATGGCGGCGACGGCGGTGCAGGTGCCGGGCAGCGCGTAGGGCAGGTCGGCGGCGGCCGAACCGAGTCGCACCTCGCGCCGGCGCAGGCTGAGCGCGATCGGCAGCGCCGCCAGCGCCAGGATCGCCGCCGCCCCCAGCGACAGCATCAGCGAGTTGCCGATCGCACGCAGGGTATGCGAGCCGGCCGCGAACGCGGCGGTGAAGTTGCGCAGCGTCACGCTGTCGGCGCCGATCTGCACGCCGACCGCCGGCACCAAGGCGGCCGAAGCGAGTGCGGCGAGCGGCACCAGCAGCACGACGCCGAGATAGCCGAACACGAGCGCGGCGACCCCCCGCCCGGTCCGGCCGAGCGCGATCGGCGCGACGGGCAGTCGCCCGGCGAGCGGTGCCGCGCGCGCGGCCCAGCCCTGAAGTGCCAGCGCGGGTGCGGCCATCGCCGCGAGCAGCAGCGCGATCGCCGCCGCCTGGCCGAGCGCGCCCGCGCCGCCGGTCGCGAGCGTCTGCCAGATCAGCACCGGCAGCACGATGTAGCGGGCCGGGATGCCGATCAGCGCGCCGACGCCGAAATTGCCGAGCGCCGCGACATAGGCGAGCCCCGCGCCGGATGCGAGCGCGGGGGCGAGCAGCGGCCAGACCACGTGGCGGAGCGCGGTCTCGGGGGTCGCACCGAGGCCGCGCGCGGCCATCACCGCCTCGCCGGGAATGCGACGCAAGGTCGCGGCCAGGGTCAGGAACACCAGCGGTGTGCCCTGCACCCCCAGCAGCAGCATCATGCCGAGCGGGCTGTAGACCGGGTTGGTGGTGCCGAGCGGCGGGGCGAGATCGAGCGCCAGCAGCAGCGGCGAGGACGGTCCGGCCGCCTGGATCCAGCCCAGCGCCATCACCTGCGGCGGCACCAGCACCGGCAGCACGGCCGAGAACACCAGCGTCCTGCGCGCCGGCACCGGCCCGCGCAGCAGGAGCGCCCAGGCGAGCGCCGCGCCCAGCACCGCCGCGAACCCGGCCGCGCCGGCAGCGACGGCCAGCGAGCGCGAGGCCGCGCGCCACACGGCCGGATCGGCGAGCACGGCGCCGGGCGCGAGCACGCCCTCCGCCAGCAGGCGGGCGAGCGGCACGGCGCCGATCAGCGCCAGCCAGCACAGGGCGAGGGCGGCGAGCCCCCGCCCGTCACGCAGCATGAAGTCCGGTCAGCTCCCCGTCAGGGCGGCGAAACGCCTGAGCGTCTCGTCGCGCTCGCGCGCCGCCCGCGCGGCGTCGAGCGGCATGATGCGGATCGTGCGCGGATCGGGGAAGCCCGCCGGCGGTGCGACGGACGGATCGGCCGGCAGGAAGCCCTGGCTGGCGGCGAGGCGCTGGCCCTCGGGCGAGAGCAGGAAGTCGAGGAAGGCGACGGCGGCCGGCACGTTGCGCGCGGTCGAGAGGATCGCCGCCGGCTCGGTGATCGCGGAGACGCCGTCCTCGGGGAAGACGAAGCGCACCGGCGCGCCTTTCGCCGCCTCGCGGATCGGCAGGTAGTCGATCACCATGCCGAAGGCGCGCTCGCCGCCGGCGACGGCCTGCATCACCGGCCCGTTGCCGCCGCGCGCCTGCACCCCGCCCTCGACCAGCTTCTCGATGTAGCCCCAGCCGAGCGCGGGGTTCTGGGTCAGCGCCAGCAGGTGGATCGCCGCCGCGCCCGACACCGCCGGCGAGGGCATCGCCACCTGGCCCTTGGCGCGGGGATCGACCAGATCGGCCCAGCGCGCCGGCACGAACGGCGCGCGGATGTGGTGCATGATGCCGGTGGTGATCAGCTTGGTGCCGAAATAGCTCCGGTCGGCGGCGACATGGTCCTCGGGCACGCCGGCGGTCTTCACCTCGGGCGAGGCGCGCAGCCGGCCTTCCGCCTTCAGCCCCTCGAAGGTCAGGCTGTCGGCGAGCAGCAGCACGTCCGGCCGCGGGCTGCCGGCGGTGAGTTCGGCGCGCAGCCGGGTCATGATCTGGCCGGTGCCGCCGCGGATCCACTCCACCTGCACGCCGGGATGCAGCGCCTTGAATGCCTCGACCGTGCGCGCGGCATCCGGCTCGAGCTGGCTGGTGTAGAGCACCAGCGTGCCCGAGACCGCGGCGCGGGCGGGGCGGAGCGCGGGCAGCGCCGCGCCGGCGAGGGCGAGGCGGGCGAGGTGGCGGCGGCCGAGCGGCATCGAGGGGACTCCCGTATTCGTGCGGCGCGCGCTGATCTATGCCGGCGCGGCCGTGCCCGGCAGGGGGCAGCGTGTGAACATCTGATGACGCCCGCGAGGGGAGGAAGCAAGGAATGGGTCCGGCGACGGCGATGAATCTCGGCCGGCTGCTGACGCAGACGGCGCGGCGGCTGCCCGATCGGCTGGCGCTGCTCCAGGGCGCCATACGGCTCACCTGGGCCGAGCTCGACGCGCGGGTGGACCGCTTCGCCGCGGTGCTGCGCGCGCACGGCGTCGGCCACGGCGACCGGGTGCTGGTGCACAGCCGCAACACGGTGGCGATGTTCGAGAGCCTGTTCGCCGTGCTGAAGGTGGGCGCGGTCTGGGTGCCGACCAATGTGCGGCTGACGCCGGCGGAGGTCGCATATCTCGGCGCGGCGAGCGGGGCCAGGGCGATGCTGCGCGACCGCGGCTTCGCCGCCCACGCGGATGCGGTGCGCGGCGAGAGTGCCGCGCTGCGGACCGTGCTGGCCGTCGGCGATGCGCGCGATGGCGAGGTCGATCTCGAGGCGGCGATGGCGGAGGTTGCGCCGCCGCCGCGCGATCACGAGGCGGAGGTCGCCTATGGCGACGCCTGCTGGTTCTTCTTCACCTCGGGCACCACGGGGCGGCCCAAGGCGGCGGTGCTGACGCACGGGCAGATGTCGTTCGTGACCGCCAACCACCTCGCCGACCTGATGCCGGGCCTCAGCGAGCGCGACTGCGCGCTGGTCTGCGCCCCGCTCAGCCACGCCGCCGGCATCCATGCGCTCGCCACCGTCGCGCGCGGCTGCCCGACGGTGATGACCGCATCCGAGCGGTTCGATCCGGAGGAGGTGTGGTCGCTGGTCGAGACGCATCGGGTGACGACGATGTTCGTCGTGCCGACCATGCTGAGCCTGCTGGTCGAGCACCAAGCGGTCGATCGGCACGAGCACGCCTCGCTCCGCCACCTGATGTATGCCGGGGCGCCGATGTACCGCGCCGACCAGAAGCGCGCGCTGGCCAAGCTCGGCGGCGGCTGCCTGACCCAGTATTTCGGCCTCGGCGAGGTGACGGCCAACATCACCGTGCTGCGCCCGGACCAGCACAGCCTGGAGGACGACCCCGCGTTCCCGCTCGGCTCCTGCGGCATGCCGCGCACGGGGATGGACGTGGCGATCCTGGACGAGGCCGGGCGGCGCCTGCCCGCGGGCGAGACCGGCGAGATCTGCGTGCGCGGCCCGGCGGTGTTCGCCGGCTACTTCGAGAACGCGAAGGCGAATGCGAAGGCCTTCGCTGGCGGCTGGTTCCACACCGGCGATCTCGGCCACCTGGACGAACGCGGCTTCCTCTACATCACCGGCCGCGCCTCGGACATGTACATCTCAGGCGGCTCGAACGTCTATCCACGTGAGATCGAAGAGGCCATTCTGACACACCCCGCGGTTGCGGAAGCCGCGGTGGTCGGGCTGCCCCATGCCAAGTGGGGCGAGGCCGGGGTCGCCGCCGTGGTGCCGAAGCCGGGTGCGGCGGTGGACGAGGCGGCGATCCGGGACCACCTCGCCGGTCGCATTGCGCGATACAAGCAGCCATTGCGTATCGTTTTCTGGGATTCGCTGCCGAAATCCGGCTACGGCAAGGTGCCCAAGGCGCTGGTGCGCCAGCGCCTGGAGGCCGAGGGGGTCGGCTTCGCCGACTGAGCCGCCGGAGTCAGGCCGGGGTTGCCCGGATCGTGGTTGACCCGACCTGCGATTGTCTTATTTAGCGTGACAGACCCAAGGCGCCGCGGGCGAGCGCCGCCGCGACCGCAAGGATGCCATCGATGACACTGCCCCTGATGCCGAAGGCGACGGCCGTCTGGCTGATCGACAAGACGTCGCTCACCTTCGAGCAGATCGCCGACTTCACCGGCATGCACCCGCTGGAGGTGCAGGCGATCGCCGACGGCGACGTCGCCGTCGGCATCGTCGGGCATGACCCGATCGCCTCGGGCCAGCTCACCCGCGAGGAGATTGCGCGCTGCGAGGCCGACCCGGCCGCGCGGCTGAGGCTCTCGCCGATGACGGTGCAGCTGCCCAAGCCGAAGGCGAAGGGCGCGCGCTACACGCCGGTCGCCAAGCGCAACGACCGCCCCGACGCGATCGCCTGGCTGCTCCGCAACGTGCCGGTGCTGGCGGATGCGCAGATCTGCAAGCTGCTCGGCACGACCAAGGAGACGGTGCAGAAGATCCGCGACAAGACGCACTGGAACAGCGCCAACATCAAGCCGCGCGACCCGGTGATCCTCGGCCTCTGCACGCAGAGCGACCTCAACCGCGAGATCAACCTCGCCGTCGAGAAGGCCGAGCGCGAGGGACGGCCGATCCCGATGCAGCCGGAGCCGACCGGGCAGCACTGAGGCGCGGACGCCCGCCGCTCAGCTGATCATCCCCGGCGCGGCCAGGCGCGGGATCGCCAGCACCAGATCCGGGAACAGGATCACCAGCGCCAGCACGCTCAGCATCGGGATGAGCATGATCGACACGTCCTTCACCGCGTCGATCACCCGGATGCCGCCGATATGCGAGGCGATCATCAGGCAGAGCCCGTAGGGCGGCGTGACCAGCCCGAAGGCGAGGCTGATGATGCCGATCAGCGCGAAATGGATCTGGTCCATCCCGACCGCCCTGGTCATCGGCTGCAGGATCGTGCCGACGATGATGATCGAGGGGATCGCGTCGAGGAAGCAGCCGACGATCAGGAACACGCCCGCCACCATGAACCCGGTGCCGGTGATGCCGAGCCCCCAGGAGGCGACACCCGCCAGCATGTATTGCGGGATCTGGTAGTAGGCGAGCAGCCAGCCGAAGGCGGAGGCGGTGCCGACGCAGAACAGCGCGACCGAGGCGAAGCGGCCCGTGTCGAGCAGCGCGCCCCAGAACCCCTTCGCGTCCATCTCGCGGTAGACCACGAATGACAGCACGGTGGCGTAGAGCACGGCGATGCAGCCGCTCTCGGTCGCGGTGAACCAGCCGAACAGCTTGCCGGAGACGATCATCAGCGGGGTCAGCAGCGCCGGGATCGCGTGCGCCGCCGCGCACAGGATCTCGCGGAACGCCGCGCGCGGGAACACCGGATAGTCGCGGCGCTTCGCATAGACATAGACCGTGCCCATCAGCGCCAGCGTGATCATCATCCCCGGCACGATGCCGGCGAGGAACAGCCCGCCGATCGAGACCGTCAGGATGCCGCCCCAGACGATCATCAGGATCGAGGGCGGGATGATCACCGCCAGCACCGACGAGCACGCCGTGATCGCGACCGAGAAGCGCAGGTCCATCCCGAGCTTCACCTGCGCGGGGATGAAGATCTTCGACTGGCTCGCCGCATCGGCGGTGGACGAGCCCGAGATGCCGGCGAAGAAGAACGACAGCACCACGTTCACCTGCGCGAGCCCGCCGGGCACATGTCCCACCAGCGTCCGCGCGAACTCCATCAGCCGGTTGGTGATGCCGCCCGCGTTCATCAGGTTGGCGGTGAGCAGGAAGAACGGCACCGCGAGCAGGATGAAGCTGTTGTAGGCGTTGAACGTCTCGCCGACGAGCAGCAGCGGCCCGAGCCGCGGCTCGATCAGTGTGATCGGCAGCACCGCGAGCCCGAGCGCGAAGGCCACCGGCACGCGGAGCGCGAGCAGGCCGAAGAACAGCACGAACAGGATCGTCGCCGCCTCGGCCGGCGACAGCACGTTGCCGCCGAACATCAGCCGCGCCGCCCCGCCAGCACCAGAGCAGCGTCGAGCACGCGCTCGCCGGCGAACAGCACCCAGGACGCGCCCGCGATCGGCCAGGCGATGTGGATCAGCCACAAGGGCAGCTCGGCGAGCTCGCTGATCCGGTACCAGGCGAAGTCGGTGTACTCCCAGCCCCACCAGAAGAAGGCGAAGGCGAGCACCAGGATCGCGCCGTTCGCCAGCAGATCGAGCGCGGCACGGCCGCGCGGGCTCAGCTGAGGCCAGAGATCGACCACGAAATGTCCCGCCTCGCGCACGCCGACCACCGAGCCGATCATGATCATCCAGACCAGCAGGAAGCGGGCCATCTCCTCGGTCCAGATGTAGTGCGGGATGAAGGGGATGAAGCGGCTGACCACCTGCATGGTGACCGGCAGCACGAGAATCCCGAGGGCGAGGGCCAGCAGGACGCGCAGGATCGCGGCGTAGAGATCGATCGCGCGCCGCAGCGTCCCGGGCGCGGAGTGGGTGGCCATCAGGGTGATCCGGAAAGGAGAGGCCGGGGCGGCACGCGGCACCCCGGCCGCCGTATCAGCCGACGAGTCCCTGCATGCGCGCGAGGATGCCGTCCGCGCCGATCTCGCGCGCGTAGGCGGCGATCACGGGATCGACCAGCTTCTTCATCTCGCCGCGCTCGGGGAAGGGGATGCGGCGGAGCCGCCCCGCGCCTTCGAGTGCGGCGAGCTTCTGCTCGTCCTCGCTCGATTCGACCTCGCGCCCGTGCGCCCCGCCCTCGCGGCCCGCCTTGACGATCGCTTCCTTCAGGTCGTCGGGCAGGCGGTTGAAGGTGTGCGCCGAGAAGCAGAGCGGGCGGATCGTGATCGCGTGCTGCGTCATGATCAGGTTGGGCGCCACCTCGTAGAAGCGCATCTGCTCGACGCCCGCGGCCTCGTTCTCGCCCGCCTCGATCACGTTGTTCTGGATCGCGTTGTAGACCTCGTTGTAGGCGATCACGGTCGGGCTCATGCCAGCGGCCTGGAAGGTGCGGCTCCAGATCGGCGCGCCCTGCACGCGCACCTTCAGCCCGCGCAGCTCCGCCATGTTGCGCACCACCTTGTTGGCGAAGATGTTGCGCACGCCGCCGCCCGCGTAGCCGATCAGCATCACGCGGGCGCGCTGGGCCACTTCGTCAGCGATCGGCTTCAGGAGGTCCTGGTCGAGCACGCGGTTCCAGTGGGCGAGGTCGTTGAACAGGAACGGCGCGTCGATGAACGGGGCGGCGCGCGAGAAGGTGGACATGTGCGCGGGCGAGACCACCGCGTAATCGACCGCGCGGCCCTGCGCCATGTACTCGAAATACTGCTTCTCCAGGCCCAGCGAGGAGTTCCGGTGCAGCACGAAGTTGATCGGCTTGCCGTAGTAGTGCTTCACCCGCTCCTCGAAGCGCAGCATCGCCTTGTTGAAGGCGTGCTCGTCGCTGAACTGCGAGGCGCCGTTCAGCGTGATCGCCTGGGCGCGCGCGGTGTGCAGCGCCGGCATGGCAAGGGCGGCGCCGGCGGCTCCGGCAAGCAAATGGCGACGACGGATCATGCGTTTCCTCCTCCAAGCTTGTCGCCGGCGTCTCCGCTCCGGCTTCGGCGTAACCATACAGTTACCCCGCGCGCGGCGATAGCCCCTGTGCCCCGGCCCCGGTGCCCGCCGGCCGGGATCATTCTCGAAGCCGAACGCTTGCCGCATCATCCGGCCTTCCGCCATGATCGGCCCGCATCCTCGCGGCACGCTCGCGCCGCCCAGCCGACCCGGACCATGGCCCGACCTCCCAGCCTGATCAGCCTCGTGCCGCAGAGCGGCATCCAGTTCATCGATCTCCTGGTGGACGCCCAGGCGCTGCCGCGCATCACGCGCGCCTTCTGGGAGGAGGACCTGCCCGAGGATCCGGGCCCCGACGGAAGGCCGCGCATCGCGCTGCGCGAGCTTGTCGCCGATCCGGCCGACGGCGCCCTGTTCGATCCCGTCACCGGCACGCGCCCGCCCGAGGAGCGCATCTATCAGATCAACGCGACGCGCGCGCTCGAACCGTTCCTCAACGTCTGGACGCCGCTGCCGTTCTTCCAGATGGGCGATCCGGACGCGACCGGCGCGGCGGAGATCGAGGACGGCCCGACCAACTGGGCGCGCATCCGGGTGAGCCCGCTCGCGGCACCCGACCGGCACGGCAACACGCACGCGATCACGCTCGCCTTCGACACCGCGCTCGCGCCGCGCCTGAAGGGGCAGATCTACGCCGCCCTGCCGCCCGCGACCGAGGAGATGCTGTTCGGCCTGATCCCCGATGCCGCGCGCAACGCCTGGTTCCTCCGCCAGGCCTGGGTGGACCAGTGGCTGGAGGCGAATTTCCGCGAGGCGCGCGAGGCGGCGCGCGGCCGCAAGCTCCGCCCCGAGGACATCCCCTGGCGGGCCGAGCACTGGGCGCGCTACCTGACCTTCCTCGCGATCCTGGAGGAGTCCGGGCTGATCCCGCGCGTCCGCACGATCGACATCGCCTCCGAACGCCTGCCCTACCGGCCGATCGACGTCGATCTCGTGCTCGATCTCGGCAACAGCCGCACCTGCGGCATGCTGGTCGAGGAGCACCCCGACCGGCCGCTCGACTTCAACAACGGCACCGTGCTGCGGCTGCGCGAGCTCTCCGCCCCGCAGCGCACGCATCAGTTGCCGTTCGAGAGCCGCGTCGAGTTCCATCGCGCGAGCTTCGGCCGCGACGCGCTCAGCCATGGATCCGGCCGCACGCTGGCCTTCCACTGGGGCAGCCCCGTACGGGTCGGCCCCGAGGCGGTGCGGCTCGCCGCCGAGGCGCGCGGCAACGAGGGCGCCACCGGGCTCTCCTCGCCCAAGCGCTATCTGTGGGACACGCGGCCGACCGCCGTCGTCTGGCGCTTCAACGGCCGCGCCGCCGATGGCAGCAGCGAGCC
Organism: uncultured Elioraea sp.; assembly: GCA_964533585.1. Lineage (GTDB taxonomy): Bacteria > Pseudomonadota > Alphaproteobacteria > Acetobacterales > Acetobacteraceae > Elioraea. Next base: position 10,308 of record CAZHMM010000067.1, on the reverse strand, counting down.
TCCCGTCAGCGGCGCCTTCATGGAGCACGTCTCCGAGGAGGGCGAGGTGCTGGAGACGATCGGCCACCGGCTGGTGCCCGGCGTGCGCGCGCGCTTCTCGCGCTCCTCGCTCGCGACCTTCATGCTCGCCGAACTGCTGATGCAGGCGCTCGCGCAGATCAATGCGCCGGATCATCGTGCCGCGCGGGGATCGATCCATGTGCCGCGCCGTCTGCGCCGGCTCGTGCTCACCCTGCCGCCGGCCATGCCGCTCGCCGAGCAGCGCATCCTGAGGAGCCGCGCCCAGGCGGCGGTCGATTTCGCCTGGCGGCTGATGGGCTGGTCCGAGCCGCGCCAGGGCCTGCCGCGCCCGCCGCCCAAGCCCGAGATCGTCGCCAATCTCGACGAGGCGACCGCGACCCAGCTCGTCTGGCTCTACAACGAGTGCCGCTGGCGGCTCAAGTCCGAGCCCAAGCTGCTGTTCGCGCTGCAAGGCAAGGTGCGGCCCGGCTACGGCGACGAGCCGTCCTTGCGCATCGCCTCGATCGATGTCGGCGGCGGCACCACCGACCTGATGGTCGCGACCTATCTCGCCGAGCATGGCCAGACCATCCTGCCGAAGCAGAACTTCCGCGAAGGCTTCCGCATCGCCGGCGACGACCTGCTGCAATCGGTGATCGAGACGGTGCTGCTGCCGCGCATCGAGCGGGCGATGGCCGAGGCGGGGGTGGCAGGGCCGAAGGCGCTCTTGCGCGAGCTGCTCGCCGGCGCGGCGGCCGGGCAGAGCGAGCAGGAGCGGCATCTGCGCCGCCAGTTCGTCTCGCTCGTGCTGGAGCCGATCGGGCTCGCGGTGCTGCATGCCTATGAGGGGCTGAAGGGACGCGAGGCGGGCGAGGTGCTGCGCGCGCCGGCGGGCCGGCTGCTCGCCGGGCTGCCGAGCGTCGGCCGCGCGGTCGCCTATGTCGAGGAGCAGGCGCGCGCGCGCGGCGGCGCGGCGTTCTCGCTGACCGAGGTGGAGATCGTCGCCACGGCGGCGCAGATCGACGCGGTGGTGACCGCCGTGCTCGGCCCCGTGCTCGCCGACCTGCTCGAGATCGTGCACGAGTTCGACGTCGATGTGCTGCTGCTCTCGGGCCGGCCGTCGCGGCTGCGCGCGGTGCGCGAGAGCGTGATCGCGCGGCTCGCGGTGAAGCCGCACCGCGTGATCGCGATGGACTCCTATCCGGTGGAGCAGTGGTATCCGTTCCGCGATCCGACCGGCCACATCGTCGATCCGAAAACGACCGCCGCGGTGGGCGCGATGATCAGCGCCACCGCCGAGGGGCGGCTGGAGGGGTTCCTGCTGCGCTCCTCGCGGCTCGGCATGCGCTCGACCGCGCGGGTCATCGGGCTGATGGACCAGTCGGGGCAGATCCGCAACGAGAACGTCAAGCTGCGCGATCTCGATCTCGAACGCGCGCCCGCCGGCGGCGAGACCTCGTTCACGCTCGCCTTCGCTGCCCCCGCCTTCCTCGGCTTCCGCCAGCTCGACCTGGAGCGCTGGACCGCCACGCGGCTCTATCGGCTGGAGTTCGGCAACCCGGCCTCGGTGCGAAGGCTGGCGCTGCCGCTGACGCTGACCATCACGCGCGGCGAGATCGATCCCGACCGGCCGGATGCCGAGGAGAAGCGCGAGGCGTTCACGATCACCGAGATCACCGATGCCGAGGGCGACACGGTGCAGCGCCAGCAGGTGGTGCTGCGGTTGCAGACCGAGGCCGAGGAGGCCGGATACTGGCGCGACACCGGCGCGCTGAAGGTGCCGTGAGATGACCGACGCGACCCTTCCCGAGGACCGCGCGCTGGCCGATCGCGCGCTGCGCGTGGCCGGAGCCGCGGCGGATGCGCTCGCCTGGGCGGCCGCGCACCCGGAGGCGGCGCGCGAGGGCGGCGCGGCACTCGCGCGCGATCTCCGCCGCTTTGGTCTGCGCGCGCGCAAGCTCGCCGCCGCCGCCGCGCGGCCGATGTGCGTCTCGGTGTTCGGGCCGAGCCAGTCGGGCAAGAGCTATCTGATCTCGGCGCTGGCGCGGAAGGGCACCGAGCCGGTGCGCGTGCTGCTCGGCTCGGAGGCGATCGATTTCGTCGCCGAGATCAACCCGGAGGGCGGCAAGGAGGCGACCGGCCTCGTCACCCGCTTCACCATGCGGTCCACACCCGGCCTGCCCGGGCGGCCCGTCACCGTGCGGCTGCTCACCCAGACCGACGTGGTGAAGATCCTCGGCAACTCCTTCCTCGAGGACTTCAACCGCGACGCGATCCTGCCGCTGCCGCAGACCGAGGTCGCGTCCCTGATCGAGACGCTGCGCCATCGCGCCGGGCCCGCGCCCTCCACGGTCGTGGACGAGGATGCGGTGTTCGACCTCCAGGAGTATTTCGAGCGCTACTTCCGCGGCCATCCGGTGATCCTGTCGCTCGGCGCGGGGTTCTGGCGCGAGGCGGCGTCGCTCGCGCCGCGCCTGTCGGTCGCCGATCGCGCGCGGCTGTTCGGAGTGCTGTGGAACGGCATCGGCGCCTATACCGAGACCTGCCGGCGGCTCACCGAGGCGCTCGCGGCACTCGGCGACCCTGACGAGGCGTTCATGGGCACCGAGGCGCTGATCCCGCGCACCGCCAGCATCATCGATGTCGAGACGCTGGCGGGGCTCGGCGCGCCGGATGGGCTTGCCACGCTCGAACTCGCCACGCGCGAGGGCCGCAAGGCGACGCTGCCGCGCCCGGTCGTCGCCGCGCTGGTGGCGGAGCTGCGCCTGACGCTCTCCGAACAGCCCTGGGACTTCTTCGCCGGCACCGACCTGCTCGACTTTCCCGGCGCGCGCTCGCGCGAGGTGCTCTCCGACGCCGAGGCCTATCTCGCCGAGCCCGCGCGCGTGGCGCCGCTCTATCTGCGCGGCAAGGTGGCGTATCTCTATCAGCGCTACGTCGCCGAGCAGGAACTCACCTCGATGCTGCTCTGCATCGGTCCCTCCAACCAGGAGGTGCGCACCCTGCCCGGGATGGTGAAGGAGTGGGTGGACGCGACCCATGGCGCGACACCGGAGGAGCGGGCGAAGCAGGCGACCGCGCTGTTCGTCGTGCTGACCAAGTTCGACATGGAGTTCGAGGAGAAGCGCGGCCGCAAGGAGGACGAGCCCGGCCAGGGCACGCGCTGGGCGACGCGCATCGAGGCCTCGATCACGCGCTTTCTCGGCCTCGAACACGCCTGGCCGCAGGAGTGGACGACGGGCCAGCCGTTCAGCAACACGTTCTGGCTGCGCAACCCGAACGTCGCCGCGCGCGCGCTGCTCACCTATGACGGCGAGGGGCGGGAGACGGGCGAGCTCGATCCCGCGCGGATGCGAAGGCTGCGCGAGGAGTTCCTCGGCACGCCGGAGGTGCAGCGGCACTTCGCCGATCCCGCGCGCGCCTGGGACGAGGCGATGCGGCTGAACGACGGCGGGGTGACCTATCTCGCCGAGCGGCTCGCGCCCGTCTGCAACCCGGCGCTGAAGCGCGGTCAGGTCGCGGCGCGGCTGGCCACGCTGCTGCGCCAGGTGGCGGCGCGGCTCGATCCGTTCCACATCTCCGACGATCGCGAGGCGGAACGGGCCAAGCGCAAGGCGGAGGGACAGGCGCTGGTGCCGCATCTCGCCGCCTGCCTGCAGGCGCAGCGCTTCGGCCTGATGCTGCGGGCGATGCAGGTGGAGACGGAGGCGCTGGCGCACAGCTTCTACCGCCTGCTGCTGCACGCGCCGGAGGATGGCGCGGCACCTGCGCCGGTGACAGGCGCGGCCGTCCGCGCGGCCGAGCTGCATGACGATCTCGCCGGGCTGTTCGGCGCCGAGCCCGCGCCGGCGACGGCATCCGCGGGGGCGCGCACCGACATCGCCGACCAGCTTGCCGAGGTCGCGCTGACCGAATGGCAGGAACGGCTGCGCAGCTTCGGCGCCGATCCGACGACGGCATCCTTCCTGCTCATCCCGCGTGAGCAGGCGACGTTCCTCGCCACCCAGCTCGCCTCCGGTGCGGGCTGGCAGGACCTGCGCGGCCGCATCGCCGAGGCGATCCGCGCGCGCACCGGCTTCCACGAGCGGCTGGCCGACAGCCTGGTCAAGCCGGTGATGATCGCCGAGCGGGCGGTGAACGACTTCGTCGCCACGCTCGGCTTCGACCGGATGGCGGAGGCCGAGCGGCCGCGCACGCCGCGCGAGAACCGTGTCGTCTTCGCGCCGCGCGAGGCGGCGGAGGATCTGCCCGCGCTCGGCCCGCTGCCGCGCCCGTTCGAGCGCGAGTTCGCGGTCGATTGGATCACGGCCTTCGCCCGGCTGGTCGATCTCAATGTCGATCACGCCTTCGGCGGGCGCATCGACAGCGCGGCGAACGCGGCGCTCGGCCGCATCCTCGCGGTCCTGCGCCAGGCCGCCTGAGCGGGCGATGGCCGTCTCCGCGCACGTCGTTCCCGATCCGACCCGCCCGCTCGGCCATGCGCGCATCGTGCTCGCGGGGCTCGCGCGGCCGCCTTCGGATGCCCGCTTCGGGCTGATGCGCGAGGGCTATGCGGCGGCGCATCTCGGCCCGGCCGGCTGGCAGATGGGCGAGGTGCTGCTGACGGCGCGCGCCGTCGAGCCGGAGGGCAATGGCGTCGCGCTGATCGTCGGGCCGGATGTGTGCCGGCATCTCGAACCGGGGCCGGTGACGCTGCGCCTGCCGGGCGCGGGCATCGAGACGGCGCTGTTCTGGCCCGCGAGCGTGGCGGTGTTCGACGAGGGGGACGCCACGATCGCGGTGGGGATGCGCCGGCCGCGCGCCGAACCGCCGAAGAAGACGGACGCCGACGAGCCGAATCCGCCGCCTCCCCAGCCGCCCCCGCCACCACCTCCACCACGGCCACCACCACCCCCGCCACCGCGGCGTAGCCTCGCCGCGTGGCTGGTGGTGGCGGTGCTGATCCTCGCCGCCGGCGCGGCGGGCGCCTGGTGGTATCTCCACCGCGAGGCCGCGCCGGCGCCGGCGCCACCGCCGTCGCCGGTCGCCGCGTGGCCCGACGGCACCGACCATCTCACCCCCGCCGAGGTGGTCGCGCGCGCGCCCGACGCGGCCGGCATCCACGCCGTCGCGCTGCGCCGGCAGCTTCGCGACCGCCATGACGACGCGCTGGTGCTGTTCGAGGAGGCGGCCGATCGCGGTGTGGCGCCGGCGATCACCGCGCTCGCACGGCTTTATGATCCGAACGGGTTCCAGCCCGGGCGCCCGTTCTCGTCACCCGATCCGCGTCTCGCCGCACTCTACTACCGCCGCGCGGAACAGGCCGGCGACACGCAGGCGTCAGCCCCGCGCGCCGCCCTGCGCGCGTATCTTGAGCGCGAGGCCGCCGCCGGCAACGCCACCGCCGGCGACGCGCTCCGGGAGTTCTGGCCATGACGCTGCTCCGCCGCGCCCTGATCCTGCTGCTGGCGCTCGTGCCCCTCGCCGCCGAGGCGCAGCCACGCCAGCCATTGCTGATCGAGGGCACGAGCACGCTCTATCAGCGCGTGATCACGCGGCCGGGTGCGGAGTTGGCACCCCGTCCCGGCGAGGTGTCGCGCGCGCGGCCCGTGCCGGGGTTCTCGGTCTACTACGTCTATGCGCGGCGCGACGGCTGGATCGAGGTGGGCGAGGCCGCGCAGGGCCGCACCGAGGGGTGGATCCGCGAGACCGTCGCGATCCCGTGGCGCCACACCATGGTGCTGGCGTTCACCAATCCGGCCGGGCGCGACCGGGCGATGTTCCTGCGCGACGAGGAGACCGTGCGCACGACCTGGTCCGCGCCGGACCGTGCCGCGCGCGCGGCGCAACTGCGCGCGGCTGCCGCGGCGGGGCAGGATGGTCCGGTCATCGCGCTCGAACCGGAAGTGCACGTGGACATCACGCGCAACTTCTACCTGCTGCCGGTGCTGTCGGCGCGCATGATGGAGCCCGAGGCCGGCCCCTCCGCGCGGCTGCTCGAGGTGATCTCCGCGCCGGCGCAGACGGCGGCACCTCGCGCCGGCGCCGAGGCGCTGCGCGAGTTCAAGGGCGCGGTGATGTTCGTGATCGACACCACGATCTCGATGCAGCCCTATATCGACCGCACGCGCGAGGCGGTGCGCCGGATCGTCGCGCGGATCGGCGACACGGTGGTGCGCGACAGTTTCCGCTTCGGCATGGTGACCTTTCGCGACAGCCTCGATGGCAGGCCGAACGTCGAATACGTCGCGCGCATGGTCAGCCTGCCCGACTTCCAGGAGGCGCCCGACGCCGTGCTGGGCCGGATCGAGGGGGTGCGCGAGGCGGCCGCCAGCACCGAGGGCTGGCAGGAGGATGCGCTCGCCGGGGTGAAGCTGGCACTCGACGAGGTGAAGTGGAGCGAGTTCGGCGGCCGCTACATCATCCTGATCACCGATGCCTCGGCGCGCGAGGCGCCCGATCCGCGCGCCTCCACCGGCATGACGGTCGCGGAGATGAACGCGCTCGCGCGCTCCGAGGCGAAGAACGTCGCGCTGTACACGATCCATGTGCGCACGCCCGAGGGCCGTGCGGATCACGCGCGCGCCGAGCGCCAGTACCGCGCGCTCTCCGCCTTCGGCGCGGCCGGGCCGCTCTACTACCCCGTGCCGGACGGCGATGTGCGCGCCTTCGGCGCCATGGTGGACGTGCTCGCGGACTCCATCCTCGCCCAGGTGGCCGAGACGGTCGGCCGGCCGATCGCCGGGATCGCGCCGCCGCAGGGCGAGGCCGAGCGGCGCATCGCCGAGCAGACCGAGGTCGTTGCGCACGCGATGCGGCTTGCCTATCTCGGCCGGCTCGCGGGTGCGGCCGTGCCCGATGTCGTGCGCAGCTTCACGGTGGACGAGGACTGGGCCGATCCCTCGCCGGTGCGCCGGCCGCTGGAGGTGCGCGTGCTGCTCACGCGCAACCAGCTCTCCGACCTCGCCGCCACGCTGCGCGGCATCATCGAGGCGGGCACCGCCGGCCGTCTCGCGCCCGAGACGTTCTTCGGCCGGCTGCGCGGGCTCGCCGCGGCGATGGCGCGCGATCCGCGCCGCACCGCCGAACTGCAGCGCATCGCCGGCGTGTTCGGCGAGTATCTCGACGGGCTGCCCTACCGCTCGCGCATCATGGGCATCACCGAGGACGAGTGGGTGACGATGGGCGCGGGGGCGCGGCGCGAGATCATCAACTCGCTGGAGGCGAAGCTCCGGCTCTACGAGTCCTATGCCGCGCAGCCCGAGCTCTGGGTGAATCTCGACCAGGCGCGCGCGCCGGGCGAGGCGATGTATCCGGTGCCGCTCGCGCAACTGCCGTGATCGCGCTCGATCTCGCCGGTGTCGCGCGCACCCAGGCGAGCGGGGCGGCGCGCTTCGTGCTGGAGATCCCCCGGCTGACGCTCGCCGCCGGCGAGGCGATGGCGCTGGTCGGCCCGTCGGGCGCGGGCAAGAGCACGGCGCTCGACCTTGCCGCGCTCGCACTCGCGCCCGACCGCGCCGAGCGTCTGGCGGTCGCCGGCACCGACGCCGCGCCGCTCTGGCGCGCCGGCGATCGCGAGGCGCTGGCCGCCTTGCGCGCGCGCGCGATCGGCTACGTGACGCAGACCGGCGCGCTGCTGCCCTTCGTCTCGGTCGGGCGCAACATCGCGCTGACGCAGCACCTGTCGGGCCGGCGTGACCCGGCGCTGATCGCGCGCCTGGCGGACCGCCTCGGCATCGCGACGGAACTCGACAAGCCGCCCGCCGCGCTCTCGGTCGGCCAGCGCCAGCGCGCCGCGATCGCGCGCGCGCTCGCGCACCGGCCGGCGCTGGTGCTCGCCGACGAGCCCACCGCCGCGCTGCATCCCGAGATGGCCGACACCGTGCTGACCCTGCTGGTCGAGCACTGCGCCGAGCAGGGCGCCGCGCTGCTGGTCGCCACCCATGATGCCGAGCGCGCCGCCGCGCATGGGCTGGCCTTGCGCCGCGTCGTGCCGGCGGCGCACGAGGCCCGCTCCAGCGTCGAGGAGCCCGTCGCGTGCCCGGCGTGAGGCTGGCGGCCGGCCTCGCACTCGCCGATGCGCGCGCCGAGGCGCGGCTGACGCTCACCACCGTGCTCGGCATCGCCGCGGTGCTGGCGCCGCTGATCGTGCTGTTCGGATTGAAGGCCGGCGTGATCGACGCGCTGCGCGCGACGCTGATCGAGAACCCGCGTGCGCGCGAGATCGTCAACCTCGCCAACCGCAGCTTCGACGCCGCGTTCTTCACGCGCCTCGCCGCGCGGCCGGACGTCGCCTTCGTCATCCCGCGCACGCGCACGCTCGCCGCGCAGGGCGCCTTCGCCGCCTCGGCCGAGGCCGACACCGCCGTGCGCGCCGAGCTGCTCGCGACCGCCCCGGGCGATCCGCTGCTCGCGGGTCTCGCCGTGCCCGAGGGTCGCGCGGTCGCGCTCTCGGCCAGCCTCGCCGACCGGCTCGGTGCGCGCGCGGGCGACACCGTGCGCTTCCGCATCGAGCGCGTCATGGGCGGCGCGCGCGAGACGCTGGCGCTCGACCTCGCGGTCGCCGCCGTCGCGCCGGCCGCCTCGTTCGGCCGCGACGCTGCGTTCCTGCCGCTGCCGCTGCTGTTGCTCGCCGAGGACTTCCAGGACGGCACGGCACCGCGCGCACCACCCGAGACGATCGCGCCGCCCGATCCGTCCCGCGTCTATGCCGGGTTCCGCCTGCATGCGCGCGCGCTCGAGGACGTGGTCGCGCTCGATCATGCGCTCCGCCGCGAGGGCATCGAGGTCGCCTCACGCGCCGAGGAGGTTGGCGGGCTGCTGGCCCTCGACCGCAACCTCACCGTGCTGTTCGTCACCATCGCCGTGCTCGGCGGTGCGGGCTATCTCGTCAGCCTCGGCGTCGGGCTCTATGCGAATGTCGAGCGCAAGCGGCGCGATCTCTCGCTGCTGCGGCTGATGGGCCTGTCGGCGCGCGGGCTCACGGCGTTTCCGGTCACCCAGGCGGCGGTGCTCGCGCTCGCCGGCGCCGTGCTCGCCTCGCTGCTCGCGCTCGGCGTCCAGGCGGGCGTGAACCGGCTCTCCTTCGCGGTGGGCGAGGGCGGACGGATCGCCGCGATCGCGCCCGCGCATCTCGTCACCGCGACCGTGCTCACCGTGCTCGGCGCCGTGCTGGCCGCTGGCTTCGCCGCGCGCCGGGCCGCCGCGATCGAACCCGCCGAAGGATTGCGCGATGCGTAGATCGATCCTCGCCCTCGCTCTCCTCGCCAGCCCCGCGGCGGCGCAGGCGCCATGGCCCGAGCCGCTGTGGAACCCCGCGCCGCTCGCGGACGATCTCGTGCTGCCGCTGCCGTGCAACGGCCGCATCGCGCTCCGCCCGGTGCCGACGCCGATGGACGCGGGCCCGCTCGCCGATCGCGCGGTCACGCTCGGCGAGGCCGACCCGGCGATCGACTATTCCGAGTTCCCCCGCCGCGCCCATGTCGCGGGCGCCTTCGAGCGCGCGGGCGGCCGTGTGATCTATCTCGGCAAGTACGAGGTCACGCGCGACCAGTACGCGGCCGTCATGGCCGAGCGCTGCCCCACGCCGTCCGAGGCCGGGCGCGTGCCGGCGGCCGAGCTCTCCTGGTTCGACGCGGTCGCCTTCACCGCGCGGCTCTCCACCTGGCTCACCGGCAACGCGGCCGACGCGCTGCCGACGCGCGGGCGCGCCCGTGCCTTCGTCCGCCTGCCGACCGAGGAGGAGTGGGAGTACGCCGCGCGCGGCGGGGCGGCGGTGGGCGAGGCGGACTTCGCCGCGCGCACCCCGCCGATGCCGGACGGCATGGCCGCGCATGTGTGGTTCGCGGGGCCGGACTCCGCGGATGGCCGCGCCCGCCCGATCGGCGCGCTCAAGCCCAACCCGCTCGGCCTGCACGACATGCTCGGCAATGTCGCCGAGTGGGTGCTGGAGCCCTACCGGCTGAACCGGGTCGGCCGGCCGCACGGCCTGCCCGGCGGGGTCGTTGCGCGCGGCGGGCATTTCCAGACCGATGCATCCTCGATCCGTTCCGCGCTGCGCGAGGAGTATCCGCCCTTCAGCCCGCGCGACGGCGCGCCCTTGCGGCTGCGCACGATCGGGCTGCGCATCGCGCTCGGCCTGGTCGTCACCGTGGACGATGCCGCGCCGGACGCGTTCCGCGCCGCCTTCGCCGAGGAGGCGCGGCTGCGCGCCGCCACCGCCGAGGACCCCGAGGCGCTGCTCGCGCGGCTGCGCGCCGAGGCGGCGGAGCCGGCGCTGCGCGACGGTCTCGCCCGGCTGGAGACCGAGCTGCGCACCGCTGCGGGGCG
>CAZHMM010000066.1:0-19880 GCA_964533585.1 uncultured Elioraea sp. | reverse complement strand
GAGGCCTAGGATCAGGATCTCGGAGCGGGTGACCATGGCGGGGGCATAAGGGCCGGGGCGGTCGTTTGACAAGCCGGGCCGGCGCCCGTATCACCCGCCGCTCATTCCCGGGAACGCGAACGGATGTTCCGCCCCAGACGGGGCCTACCGGGACAGGAGGGGCGCGGCGGTCGCGGCCCCGCAGAACGAAGGAAAGGGCCTCGCGCCATGACGAAGCGCGCCGAGAGCAAGTACAAGGTCAATCGCCGGCTGGGCCAGAACCTCTGGGGCCGGCCGAAGTCTCCGGTCAACAAGCGCGACTACGGTCCTGGCCAGCACGGCCAGCGGCGCAAGAAGCCGACCGATTTCGGCACGCAGCTCGCGGCCAAGCAGCGGCTCAAGTTCTATTACGGCAATATCGGCGAGCGGCAGTTCCGCCGCTACTACGAGGAGGCGGTGCGCCGGAAGGGCGACACCTCCGAGAACCTGATCGAGCTGCTGGAGCGGCGGCTGGACACGGTGGTGTATCGCCTCAAGTTTGCGATCACGCCGTTCGCGGCGCGCCAGCTGGTGAACCATGGCCATGTCACGGTGAACGGCAAGCGCGTGAACATCCCGTCCTATCTCGTGCGCGACGGCGACCAGGTCGAGGTGAAGGAGAAGTCGAAGCAGCTCGCGTCCGTGCTCGACGCCGCGCAGTCGGCCGAGCGCGACGTGCCGGAGTATCTCGAGGTCGATCACCGCGCGATGCGTGGCCGTTTCCTGCGTGCACCGAAGCTGATGGACGTGCCCTATCCGGTGCAGATGGAGCCGGCGCAGGTCGTCGAGTTCTACTCCCGTTAAGGGGGTCCAAGGGGCCCAATGGCCCCTTGCGAGGGTCGGGCACCCATCGCGGCACGCCGCGATGGGACCCGGCCGGGGGCAGGGCCCCCTGCCTCGTTCCCTGGGTTACCCCTCGCGTTCCAGTCGGGCGATCTCCTCGTCGGAGAAGCCGAAATGGTGTGCGATCTCGTGGATCAGCACGTTGCGCACTAGGCTGCGCAGGTCCTCCCCGGTCTCGATCCACTCGGCGAGGATCGGCAGCCGGTAGAGATGGACCATCTCCGGCTCGTCCGGTGTGTGGAGCACGCTGCGCTGGGTCAGCGGCACGCCGCGCCAGAGCCCGGTGAGTTCCCAGGGGCTCTCGAACCCCATCTCCTCCACGGTCTCGTCGTCGGGCAGTTCGTCGACGACGATGGCCACCCCTTCCAGCAGTTTCGCGAGGTCGCGCGGGAAGCGCCGTTGCGCCCAGGCGAGCGCCTCGTCGGCGAGGGCGACGATCTCGGCGGTGGTCGGGGCTGTGGTGAAGGGACGCATAGCCGCTACATGGGGGTGCGGGAGCAGAGGAGGCAAGCATGGTGGCGACGCTGAGCGAGGCGGAACGGGCGGGGCTTGGGCAGGCTCTGCCCGCGTGGTCCATGGTGGATGGGCGCGACGCGATCCGGCGCGAGTTCCGCTTCCGTGATTTCTCCGAGGCCTGGGCGTTCATGAGCCGTGTCGCGCTGCTGGCCGAGAAGCACGACCATCACCCGGAGTGGTTCAACGTCTGGAACCGGGTGGAGATCGTGCTGTCGACGCATGACGCGGGCGGGCTGTCGCTGCGCGACGTGACGCTCGCGCGGGCCATCGACGCGATCCTTGCGCCAGCCTAGGCTGGCGTCATGCCAGCACCGACTGACGATCCCTTCACCCGCGCCGGCTTCCCGCTCACCGAGGCGGAGCGCGCGCGACTTGCCGAGCCTGCGACGCTGCTCGACGCCCTGCTCGCGCGCGTGCGCGACGGTGGCGGTCAGGGCGAGCCCGCGGTCATCTTCGTCCCGCCCGCGGCGAAGCGGCCATGAGCGCGGTCCCGACCATCGCCGAGGCCGCGCGCGCGATCGCCGCGCGGAGCCTCTCGCCGGCGGAGCTGATGCGCGACTGCATCGGCCGCATCGAGCGGCTGGAGCCGACCCTGCACGCCTTCGTCGCCCTCGACGCCGAGCGCGCGATGGAAACGGCACGCGACGCCGAGGCGCGGATCATGCGCGACGGCCCGCGCGGGCCGCTCGACGGCATTCCGATCGCACACAAGGACATCATCGACGTCGCCGGGCTGCCGAACACGGCGTGCTCGCATGTCCTGGCCGGCAACGTGCCGTCGCGCGACGCCGCCGTGGTCCGGCGCTGGGCCGAGGCTGGCGCGATCTCGCTCGGCAAGCTGACCACGCACGAGTTCGCCTGGGGCGGACCGTCCTTCGACCTGCCCACGCCGCCGGCGCGCAATCCGTGGAACCCGGAGCATTTCACCTCCGGCTCGTCCTCGGGCACCGCGGCGGCGATCGGCTCGGGCATGATCCTCGGTGGCACGGGGTCGGACACGGGCGGATCGATCCGCGGCCCGGCGGCGCTCTGCGGCATGGCCGGCATCAAGGGAACCTACGGGCTGGTGCCGCGCACTGGCGTGATCCCGCTCGCCTGGTCGCTGGACCATGTCGGCCCGCTCGCCTGGACGGTGGAGGACTGCGCGCTGCTGCTCCAGGCGGCGGCCGGGCATGATCCGGAGGACCCGGGCTCGGCCGCACGGCCGGCACCGGATCTCGTGTCCGGGCTCGGCGGCGGAGTGAAGGGGCTGCGCATCGGCGTGGTCCGGCATTTCCACGAGACCGATGTGCAGGTGAGTCCGGCGACGAAGCGCGGCATCGACGAGGCGGCGCGGCTGTTCGGCGAGCTCGGCGCGGAGCTGCGCGACGTGACGCTGCCGCCGCTCGGCGAGTTCTGGGCGCCGGGGATGACGCTGCTGCTCGGCGAGGCCTTCGCGGTGCACGGGCCGTGGGTGCGCACGCGGCGAGAGAAGTACGGCGAGATCCTGCGCGATCGGCTGCTGCTCGGCGCACTGGTGTCGGGCGAGCACATCATCGCCGCGCAGCGGCTGCGGCGCCGGCTCGCCGAGGCGGTGGGCGCGGTGATGCGCGAGGTCGATCTGCTGCTGACCGCGCCGGCCATGGGCGAGGCGCCGCGGATCGATGCGGTGTACCGCTGGATCGGCTTCAAGACGCCGAGCCTGACGATTCCGTTCAATCTCACGGGCCAGCCGGCGCTGACCGTCTGTTCCGGCCTGGGTGAGGGCGGGCTGCCCGTGGCGATCCAGCTTGCAGGGCGGCCATGGGAAGATGCGACGGTGCTGCGCGCGGGCCATGCCTATGAACAGGCGCGTGGGGTGCTGAAGCGGCCGAGCGTGTAAGGGGCATCGCGGCGCGGCGTCGGTTTCTTTGGGGGAGAGGGCCATTGGCCCTCTCCCCCAAACCCCCTATCCCATCGACCGAGGCGGCAGCGTGCGGCGCCGCCAGCGCTCCGCCGCCAACGCACCGATCCCGCCGAGCAGGATCAACACCGCCATCGGCCGCGCGGTGCCGTCGGCCAGCAGCGACACCCCCGCCGCGGCCACGCCGCCGAGCGCGAAGGCCAGCATTCCCATCAACGCAGAGGCCGTGCCCGCCCGTGCGGCCTGACGCGCCAACGCGAGCGCCGACGCGTTCGGCACCACCACGCCCAACGCACCGGTGGCGACCGCGAGCGGCACCACCAGCCCGACGACGCCCCCCGCGCCGGTGAAGGCAGTGAACGCCAGCACCAGCGACGACAGACCGAGCAGCGTCGCGGCGATCGCCAGCAGCACGCTCGGCGGATGGCGCTTCAGCAGCCAGGCATTGAGCTGCGCCGCGCCCACATAGCAGGCGGCATTCGCGCCGAAGAGCATGGCATAGGTCGCGGCACTCAACCCGTGCACGCCCATGAACGCGGTCGGCGAGCCGGCGATGTAGGCGAACAGCGCGCCGACGCCGGCGGCGGACGCAAGAGCGGGGGCGAGGAAGCTCCGGTCCGCGGCCGCCGCCCGGTAGGCGCCGGCGATGCCGAGCAGGTTGCGCCGCACGCGCCGCGCCGGCGGCAGGGTCTCGGCGAGCGCGAAGCGGGTCAGCGCGAGACAGGCGACGCCATAGGCCGCCAGCACCCAGAAGATCGCCCGCCAGTCGGCGACCCGCAGCACCAGCCCGCCGAGCGAGGGGGCGAGAATCGGCGCCGCCCCCATCACCAGGATCAGCCGGCTCATCAGCCGCGCCGCCGCCGCGCCCTCGGCGACATCGCGCACGATCGCGCGCGGGATCACCATCCCCGCCGAGCCGCCGAACGCGGCGAGCGCGCGGAACAGCGAGAAGCTCATCGCCCCCGGCGCGAGCGCGCAGCCTGCCGAGGCGAGCACATAGACCGCGCCCCCGACCAGCAGCGGCCGGCGCCGCCCGAACCGGTCGGCCAGCGGGCCCTGAGTCAGCTGCCCGACCGCAAGGCCGACGAAGAAGGCAGCGAGCGTCGTCTCGGCCGTACCGGCGCCGCCGAACTCCGCCGCGATCGCGGGGAAGGCCGGCAGGTACATGTCGATGGAAAGTGGCCCGACGGCGGTGAGGATGCCGAGGACAAGCGCGAGGCGGGTCTGGGACACGCGCGGAGAGAGGCACGCGCTCGCGGCGCGCGCAAGCGCCGCTCAGAACCGGCGCAGCAGCCGATCGATGTATTCGAGCTCCGGCTGTGGCCGCTCGCGCTCGCCCGCGCGCCGGCGCAGCTCCTCCTGGATCTCGCGGGTGCGCTGCATCTCCATCTCCTCCGGCACGCGCACGTCGGAGCCCTCGTCGCGGCCGCCAACCTGATCGCGCCGCGGCCGGCCGAGCGGATCGCGGCCCTGGCCCATCTCGCGGCCCTCGCCGGAGCTGTCGCCGCCCATCTCGGTGTTCTCGCCGCCCGGGTCGCCCTCGCCCTCGCCGGGCTCCATCATGCCCATCATCCCGGCCATCTGGTTCTGCATCTCGCGCCCGCCCTGCTGCAGGGCCTCGATCGCACGCTGCTGGGCCGACTGGGCACGCTGGTTGTCGCCCTGGCCGAGCGCGTCGACCGCCTCGCGCATGGCGAGATCGGCCTCGCCGAGCGGCTCGGGCACGTCGCCGGTCATGTCGGCGAACTGGTCCATCAGTTCGCCGAGCGCGCGGCGCAGCGCCTGCTGCTGACGCTGGTCCATCTGGCCCTCGGCCGAGCGCTGCCGTTGCTGCGGTGACTGCTGCGCCTGCCGCTGCTGCTGCTGCGGTTGCCCGGGCGACGGCTGGCGCCATTGCTGCTGTTGCTGGCTGCGCGGCGGCTGGCGCTGCTGACGGTCCTGCTCGGCGCGCTGGTGGCTGCGGTCCATCAGCTGGCCCTGGCGCTGGAGCATGTCGTTGACCGCGCCCATCATCTGCTGGCCCTGCTCGCGCTGCTGCTGGCGCTCGGGGCTCTCCATTCGGCTCATCCGGCCTTGCTGGAGCTGCTCGATCGCGCGCTCGAGCTCGGCGAGCTGCTGGCGCATCCGCTCCATCTCGCCCTGCCGCGCGGCCTCCTGCATCCGTTCGGCCATGCGCTGCATGTCGCGCATGTCGAGCGTGCGTGCGTTGCGGTCGAACGGCAGGGTCTCGACGCCCTCGCGCCGCATCTGCTCCATCAGTGCCTCGAAGTAGCGCTGCATCGCCTCCTGGAGCTGCTGCGCGAGCCGCTCCAGCTCCGCGCGGTCCACCTCCTCGCCACGCTCGACCCGATCCAGCGCCTCGCGCAGCTGCTCGCGCAGCTCCGAAAGCTGGCGCCAGGTGCGGTCGCGCCCGCCTTCCTCGATGCGCAGCGCGAGGTCCCAGAGCAGCTCCTGCACCTCGGCAATCGCGCCCTCGGTGCGGTCAAAGCGCAGCCGCGACCGCGCGACGCGCAGGCCGAGGAAGACGGTGAAGTCGTGGTCGAACGCCCCCGGCGCGGCGGCGAGCCGGTCAAGCTCGCGAGTGTGCGCGCTGCGCTCGGCCGGCGCGAGCGTCATGCGCTTGCGCAGCTCGACCAGCGCGCGCGCGACCGGATGTTCGAACCGCCGCTCGGGCAGCTCGACCGTCAGCGTCTCGGAGCGCCCGGTCTGATCCGCCCCGTCCTTCGCCTCGAGTGTGATCGTCACCGGCAGTCCGGCCCAGGGGTGGGCGGAGAGATCGGGCTGGCCGGTGCCGCGCACATGCCGTGTGGCGCCGCCGGGCACCGGCATCGGCACGCTGAGCGCATTGGCCTCCGGGCGCGCGACCAGGCGCAGAATCGCGTCGACCGACACGACGCCGTAGTCGTCGCGCGCGTCGAACTCGATGCGCAGCTGCGGCGTGGCCGGCGCGCGCGCGGGCGGGGCGACGAAGGCGACGGTGGGCGGAGCGTCGGTCAGCAGGCGGAGCGGCCAGGCCGCAAGCTCGCGCCCGTCGCGCGTGACCGCCAGCCGGCCGGGCGTCTCAAGCGTCGTCTCCGCGGCGAAGGACTGCGCGTCGAGGCTGCGGAACGCGACCTCGCCGGCGCCGGCATCGAGCCGCGGTGCGCTGCCGGTGCCGCCGGAGACATGCACGGCGAGCCGGCTCGCGGTCGGCACCGTGATCGGCGCGGTGGCCGCGCCCGACTCGTGGCGGACGAACACCGGCGCCATGCCGGTATAGGCGGGCGGCGTGATCCAGAGCTCAAGCCGGAGCGGCAGGGGTGGGGCGGCCGCGGCGCCAAAGGACGGCGAGACCGCTGTCGCGAGCCGCTGGCCGGTTTCCGGCCCGGCGACCACCAGGGCCGCGAGCAGCGACAGGGCAAGCCCGGCGCGCAGCGCCAGCGGATCGCGCCGCGGCAGACCCGGATGCGGCGCGCCCACTCTGAGGTTGGCGGCCGCCCGGGCCGCACGCGCCTGGTGCGCCGCCCAGAGCGCGGCGGTGGCGGGATCGACGGTGCCGCCAGCCGGCCGATCGGTCAGACTCGCGAGCGGACGATGCGTGAGCCCGGAAGCGCGCTCAAGCCGCCGCTCACCCTCCGCGCCGCCGGGCAGGCGGATCTGGCGCGCGCCCCAGATGATGGCGAGGCAGCCGGCGCCGAGGAAGGCCGCCAGCACGAGCAGATGGAGCCAGCCCGGCAGCAACGGCAACAGGCCGGTGAGCGCGAACACGCCGAACACGCCGAGCAAGCCGAGCAGGGGCGCCACCGCGGGCCAGACCCGCTCCCACAGGATTGCCGCCCGGGCGAGGCCACGCCGGAACCCAAGCCGCCGAATCGGCGGTGACGGGGAGGGGGGCGGCGCAGCAGCGTTCATCGACGCATCATCACCCGGAAGCGAGCCAGGGCGGGATCACATCCTGGGCAATCAGCGCCTCGTGCGATTGCCTCGGACGGATCACGGCGGCCTGATCTCCACGGACCATGACGGCAGCGGCTAGCGGTCGCGCATTGTAGGTGGAACTCATGACTGCGCCGTAAGCACCGGCATCGAGGATCGCCACCAATTCTCCAGGTCCGAGCGGGGGCAGCAGCCGGGCGCTGGCGAAGGTGTCGCCGCTTTCGCAGACCGGACCCACCACCTCCGCCGGCGCGAGCGGGGCGTGCCACCGCGTCGCCGAGACGGGAACGATCGCATGCCAGGCCTCGTAGAGGGAAGGACGGATCAGATCGTTCATCGCCGCGTCGAGGATCACGAAGCGCCGCAGCGCGCCCTGCTTCTCGAGGATGACGCGCGCGAGCAGCAGCCCCGCCGGCCCGACCAGCCAGCGTCCGGGCTCCAGCATCAGCGGCAGACCGAGCCCCCCCAGCGTCTCGCGCAGGACATGCGCGAACGCGGCCGGCGAGGGGGCGGGTTCGTTGCGATAGGGAATGCCAAGCCCGCCGCCGCAATCGACCCGCTCCACCGGCAGCCCCTCGGCGCGCAGGCCGCGGACCAGGTCCGCCAGCCGCGCGTAGGCCGCGCGATAGGGCGCGAGCGCAGTGATCTGGCTGCCGATATGCACGGCCACCCCGCGCACGCGGATGCCGGCGGTACTCGCCGCGCGCGCGTAGAGCGTGCGCGCGGTGTCGATCGGGATGCCGAACTTGTTCTCGGCCCGGCCGGTGGTGATCTTGGCGTGGGTGCCGGCGTCCACGTCCGGGTTCACGCGCAGCGCCACCGGCGCGCGCAGGCCCATCGCCTCGGCGATCGCGCCGAGCATCGCCAGTTCCTCGGCGCTCTCGACGTTGATCTGGCCGACCCCGGCGGCCAGCGCGGCGCGCAGCTCCGCCTCGGTCTTGCCCACGCCCGAGAACACGATCTCGGCCGGCGCGATGCCGGCGGCGCGCGCGGCCAGGAACTCCCCGCCCGAGACGACGTCGGCGCCGGCGCCGAGCCTGCCGAGCAAGCGCACCACGGCGAGCGCGTCATTCGCCTTCATCGCGTAGTGGATGCGCGCATCGAGCCCCGCCTCGGCGAGCGCGGCGGCGAGCCCGCGATAGCGCGCCTCGATCGTCGCGGCCGAATAGACCCAGGCGGGCGTGCCGTGCTCGGCGGCGATGCGGGCGAGCGGCACCCCCTCCGCCATCAGCCCGGCCTCGACCGCGAGCGAGAGATGCGGGCGCAGGGCAAGGATCTCGTCGAAGGACGGGTCCTCGTCTGCGGGCGTCGTGGCAGCCGGCACGGCCATGTCAGCGTCTCCGTCCGGGCGCCGGCGGGAACACCACGCGGCCGCTGGCCTGCGGGCTGGCCTCGTCGCGCGGGTAGCTGCGCGGATAGGTGACGGCCTCGTCCGGGCCGGGTGGTGCGGGATCGCCCCGCTTGCCGCAGCCGGCCAGCAGCACGGCCGCGAGCAACGCCAGCAGCAGGACCACGCGGGTCCAGCGCCGGAGCGGCAGGCCGCAGCCCATGCCGGAAGTGCCGAAAGCGCCCTGGAACATGCTGCTATCGTGCCTCAGCGGGGCCGCGCGCGCCATGGTCTCGCCGATGGGGGGGCCGGGGCCTCTGCCGGTCCGTTCTGGCCGTGGTATGGCTGGCCGCGCAGCGTCCCCGAGAGGCCATGTCCGTTTCGCCGCCCGCGCCGGCCCGCCGCCTGACCGGTCTCGCCGTCCTCTCGGTCGCGCTGCCGGCCTGGCTGATCGCGGAGGAGCTTCGCCACCCGCGTGGCCCGTTCCGCGATCTCGGCATCGCGATCGTGCTGGGGGCGCTGCGCCCGTGCTGACCCTGGCGAGCTTCGGCGCCAATCTGATCTTTGCCCGGCTGCGCGGCTGGGCGGTCGGTTTGGGGCTGAAGACGGTGCTGGCGGTGCAGGGGCTCGGCCTCTGCGCGGCGCTCGTGCTCTGGGGGATGATCGCGTTGGAAGCCCATCGCGACTCCCGCCTCGCGGACCGGCGCGGCGCGGTCTATGCGGCGGTCGAACGGAACGATCCGGGGGCGATCGCTCGGAGCTTCGCGCGCTGCGGCGCGGACTGCACGGACGAGCGTGACCGGCTGCTGCTGTTCGCCGCCGATGCGCGCGCGCATCGGGCCATCGAGGCGCTGCTCGCGCTCGGCGCGCGACCGTCCTCCGACTCGCGCACCGCGCGCAGCCTGCGCACCTGCGAGGGGCTGTATCTGCCGCTGCTGACCACGCTGGAGATCAGTGTCGCGCGCGACGACGCGGCGGGGCTGACGCTGCTGCTGCCCGAGACGGATGCGCGCGCACGACGCCGCGCGGCGTGGCTCGCGGCCCAGCTCGATCGGCTGGAGCTGTTGCAGCGCCTGCTCGATGCCGGCGTGCCGCTCACGCTGCGTGGCAAGGTTCTCGACGAGAACGCCACGCTGCTGAACGCGGCCGCATCGGGCGGCGCGCTGCGCGTCGCCACCTGGCTGCTCGCGGAACGGGGCTTCGATGCGAATGGCGAGCCGGCGGGGTCCGACCGCACCCGGGGCGAGACGCCGCTCGCCGCGCTGGTGCGATTTGCCGGCGATGTCCCCGATTCCGACCGTGTCCGCCCGTTCCTGCGCCTGCTGCTGGGGCATGGCGCGGAGATCGAGCGCGTCTCGCCGGCGACCGGCGGCACCGCCTTGCAGCTGGCGGTCGCCGTCTCTGCGCTCGCGGCCTATGAGGCGCTGGTCGCGGCTGGCGCGTCCGAGGTCGGGCTGACCGCCGAGGAGCGCGGCCGCCTCGCGCAGCTGCGCGCCAACCCGCCGCCCGCGCGCAGCCTGTACGCCGACGCGGCAGGATGCGTGCGCTGAGCTACCCCAACCGCTCGCGCCACGCCGTCACCTGCGCCGCGACATTCGCCGGCGCGGTCCCGCCGTAGCTTGTGCGCGAGGCGAGCGACGCCTCGACCGTCAGCACCGAAAACACGTCCTCGGTGATGCGCGGCTCCGCCGCCTGCATCTCGGCGAGCGTCAGGCCGGCGAGATCGCAGCCCTTCGCCTCGGCCGCCGCGACCAGCCGCCCGGTGACGTGGTGCGCGCTGCGGAACGGCAGGCCGAGCACGCGCACCAGCCAGTCGGCGAGGTCGGTCGCGGTGGCGAAGCCCTCGCCCGCCCAGCGCCGCATCGCCTCGGTGTTCGGCCGCAGATCGCGTACCATCCCGGCGGTGGCGGCGAGCGCGAGGGCAAGGCTGTCGGCGGTGTCGAAGATCGGCTCCTTGTCCTCCTGCATGTCCTTGCCGTAGGTCAGCGCGAGCCCCTTCATCACCGTGAGCAGCGCGATCAGGTTGCCGTTGATCCGCCCGGTCTTGGCGCGCACCAGCTCCGCCGCGTCCGGGTTGCGCTTCTGCGGCATGATCGACGAGCCGGTGGTGAACGCATCGGACAGCGTGACGAACCGCCAGGGCGCGCTCATCCAGATCACGATCTCCTCGGCCAGCCGCGACAGGTTTGCCGCGCAGTTGGCGGCGGCGGCCATGAACTCGATCGCGTAGTCGCGCGCCGAGACCGCATCGAGGCTGTTCGCCATCGGCCGGTCGAAGCCGAGTGCCGCTGCCGTCGCGTGGCGGTCGATCGGGAAGGAGGTGCCGGCCAGCGCCGCCGCGCCGAGCGGGCACTCGTTCAGCCGGGCGCGGCAATCCGCGAAGCGGGTCCGGTCGCGTGCCAGCATCTCGACATAGGCGAGCATGTGATGGCCGAACGTGGTCGGCTGGGCGATCTGCAGATGGGTGAAGCCCGGCATCGGCGTGGCGGCGTGCGCGTCGGCCTGCGCGACGAGGGCGCGCATGCAGTCGGCGATCTGCACGTCCAGCGCGTCGATCGCATCGCGCACCCAGAGCCGCACGTCCAGCGCCACCTGGTCATTGCGCGACCGGCCCGTATGCAGGCGCCGTCCCGGATCGCCGATCAGCTCGATCAGCCGCGCCTCCACGTTCATGTGGATGTCCTCGCGCTCTGTCGAGAACGTGAAGCCGCCGGACTCGATCTCGGATGCGACCTGGTCCAGACCAGTGAGGATCGCGTTGCGGTCGGCTTCGGTGATGATGCCCCGGGCGGCGAGCATGGTGGCGTGCGCCCTGGACCCGGCGATGTCCTGGCGCCACATCCGCTGATCGAAGCCGATCGAGGCGTTGATCTCCTGCATGATCGCCGCCGGGCCGGCGGCGAACCGGCCGCCCCACAGCGCATTGGCGGGTGGATCGGCCGGCGCGTTGGCGGCGGCTGAGGGCGAAGGGGTGTCGGGCATGGCTGGTTCCGTCGGGGTGTTGCGCCGGGTGCTGCTGGGCGGGGTGGCCGCGACCTGTGCCACGCTGACCCTGTCCCGGCAAGGAAACGCGGTCGGCGGCACGCTGGTCGAGTTCGCGCCCCGTCGTGCCCTGGCGGAGGCCGCGTTCCGCAACGCCGACGGCGCGGAACGGCGCCTCGCCGACTTCGCCGGCAAAGGGCTGGTGGTGAATCTCTGGGCGACCTGGTGTCCGCCCTGCGTCGAGGAGATGCCCGCGCTCGATGGGCTCGCCCGGCAGGTGCGCGCCGATGGCATCGAGGTGCTGGCGCTCAGCCAGGATCGCGGCGGGGTGAACGCGGTGCGCGCCTTCTATGAGCGCACCGGCGTGCGCCATCTCGGCATCTGGCTCGACCCCCGCGGCGCGGCGGCGCGGGCCTGGGGCGCGCGCGGCCTGCCGACGACGCTGATCGTCGACCGCGCGGGGAAGGAGGCGGCGCGACTGGAAGGCATCACGGAGTGGGACGCGGCGCCGATGGTCGCGCGCATCCGCGCCCTTGTCGCCGCCGCAGCCTAGGCGGCACGCCCGCCAACGGCGGCCGGCTTACGCGGCGCGCGCCACTCCGGGCGCCGCCTGCCCCGCCAGATAGGCCATCGCGGCCTGCACACCGCCTGTCTTGTGCGGCACGCCGGCGAGGCCGAGTCCCATCTCGACGCCGGCAAGCGTGCCCATCAGCGTCAGGTCGTTGAAGTCGCCGAGATGGCCGATCCGGAACACCCGGTCGGCGAGCTTCGATAGCCCATTGCCGAGCGACATGTCGAACGCGTCGCGGATCACCGCGCGCACCCGGTCCGCCGACTGTCCGTCCGGCACCCGCACCGCGGTGAGCGACGAGGAGTGGTTCTTCGCCACCCGGCACTGCGTCTCCAGCCCCCAGGCGGCGACCGCGCGGCGCGTCGCCTCGGCGTGCCGGTCGTGGCGCGCGAACACCCGATCGAGCCCCTCCTCGTGCAGCATCGCGATCGCCTCGCGCAGCCCGTAGAGCAGGTTCGTGCCGGGGGTGTAGGGGAAGTAGCCGGTCGCGTTCGGCCCGGCCTGCTCCTCCCACGACCAGAACGACCGCGGCAGCCGCGCGGTCCCCTGCGCCGCGTAGGCCTTCTCGGAGACCGCGTTGAACGACAGGCCGGGCGGCAGCATCAGGCCCTTCTGCGACCCGCCCACCGTCACGTCCACGCCCCACTCGTCATGGCGGTAGTCGATCGAGGCGAGCGAGGAGATCGTGTCC
This sequence comes from uncultured Elioraea sp., assembly GCA_964533585.1. Taxonomy (GTDB): domain Bacteria; phylum Pseudomonadota; class Alphaproteobacteria; order Acetobacterales; family Acetobacteraceae; genus Elioraea. The sequence goes on along the minus strand of CAZHMM010000066.1, from coordinate 7,135 downwards.
ACCATCAGCAGCGCGGGGTGCTTCGCCGCATCGATCGCGCGCCGGATCGCCGGCACGTCGGTGGTGCAGCCGGTCGAGGTCTCGTTGTGCACGACGCAGACGGCCTTGATCGCGCGTGCCTTGTCGTCCGCGAGCCGCGCCTCGATCTCGCCGGCGGCGATGTCCGCGCCGGCACGCCAGTCGGTCTCGATCAGGATCGGGGTCAGGCCAAGGCGCTCCGCCATTCGCCGCCACAGGCTCGCGAAATGGCCGGTCTCGACCATCAGCACCGCATCGCCGGGCGAGAGCGTGTTCACCAGCGCCGCCTCCCACGCCCCGGTGCCGGAGGCGGGGTAGATGAAGACGTGGCTCTCGGTCTTGAAGATCGTCTTCATGCCCTCCAGGCACGCCTGGCCCAGCCGCGCGAAGGCGGGGCTGCGATGGTCCATGGTCGGGTTGTCGATCGCGCGCAGGATCCTGTCGGGGACGTTGGTCGGTCCCGGGATCTGGAGGAAATGGCGGCCCGCGACCCGCCCCGGCTCGTTCTGCATCCCGTTGTTCCTTGGCCCTTGTCTCCCGGCGCCCGGCGCCATCTGATGCGATAGAGACACCGGGGAGAATGCTGTCAATGCCTGCTGCCCTGCGACCGGGGCTCGAGCGGCGCCTCAAGGCCGCGCTGAAGGGGGAGGTGCGTGCAGACGCGGCGACGCGCGGCCGCTACGCCACCGACGCCTCACACTACCAGGTGATGCCGGCCGCGGTCGCCTTCCCCCGCGACGCCGCGGACGTCGCTGCCGCGATCGCGATCGCGCGCGAGGAGGGCGTGCCGGTCACGCCGCGCGGCGGGGGGACGTCGCAGAACGGCCAGACCATCAACACCGGGCTGGTGCTCGACTGCTCGCGCCACCTGAACCGGATCCTCGAGCTCGACCCCGCGCAGCGGCGCGCCGTCGTGCAGCCTGGCTTGGTGCTGGACGAACTGAACCGCGCGCTCGCGCCCTATCGCCTCTGGTACCCCGTCGATGTCTCGACAGCCTCGCGCGCGACCCTCGGCGGCATGGCCGGCAACAACTCCTGCGGCTCGCGCTCGCTCCGCTTCGGCACCATGCGCGACAACGTGCGCGCGATCGAGGCGATCCTGCCCGACGGCACGGCAGCGCGCTTCGACGATCGCGCCAGCCTGCGCAACGACTCGCCGATCGCGCCGCTGGTCTCGGATCTGCGCGCGATCGCCGCGCGCGAGGCCGAGGAGATCGAGAGGCACTTCCCGAAGGTGCAGCGGCGCGTCGGCGGCTACAACCTCGATGCCCTGGTGCCCGCGCGCGATCCGCCGAACCTCGCGCATCTGCTGGTGGGCTCCGAGGGCACGCTCGGCTTCACGACCGCGATCGAGCTCGCCCTCTCGCCCACGCTGCCGCGGCACAAGACGCTTGGCGCCTGCCATTTCGGCAGCTTCCACGCCGCGATGGAGTCCGCCCAGCACATCGTGCGGCTCGCGCCGGTGGGCGTGGAGCTGGTCGATCGCACGATGATCGAGCTCGCGCGCGACATCGCGATGTTCCGCCCGACGCTCGAGGCCTTCATGCGCGGCGAGCCGGAGGCGCTGCTGCTGGTCGAGTTCGCCGAGGATGACGCGGCGACCAACCGGCGCCGGCTGAAGGAACTCGCCGCACTGATGGGCGATCTCGGCTTCGGCTGGGACCAGCCGGGCGCGCGGTTCGGCGGCGTGGTGGAGATCACCGAGCCTGGGTTGCAGGGCGCGATCAATCACCTGCGCACCGCCGGGCTGAACATCATGATGAGCATGAAGGAGGAGGGAAAGCCGATCTCCTTCGTCGAGGATTGCGCGGTGCCGCTCGCGCATCTCGCCGACTACACCGCGCGGCTGACGGAGGTGTTCGAACGCCACGGTACGCGCGGCACGTGGTACGCCCATGCCGGCTCGGGCTGCCTGCACGTGCGACCGGTGCTGAACCTGAAGTTGGAGCGGGATGCCTGCACCATGCGCGCGATCGCCGAGGAGGCCTTCGCGATGGTGCGCGACTACAAGGGCAGCCATTCGGGCGAGCACGGCGACGGCATCGTACGGAGCGAGTTCCACGGCTTCATGTTCGGCGAGAGGCTGGTGCGCGCGTTCGAGGCGGTGAAGGACCGCGTCGATCCGCGCGGCACGTTCAACCCGAATCGCATCGTGCGGCCGCCGCGCATGGATGACCGCGCGCTGTTCCGCTACCACCCGGACTACGCGGCCGCGACGCATGCGCCTGCGCTCGACTGGTCGGAGTTCCCGCGTGCGAGCCCGGCCGCGTCGTTCCAGGCCGCGGTGGAGATGTGCAACAACAACGGCGCCTGCCGCGCGCTTGCCGGCGAGGTGATGTGTCCCTCCTATCGTGCGACGCGCGAGGAGCGCGATGTCACGCGCGGACGGGCGAACACGTTGCGCCTCGCGCTCTCGGGCCAGCTCGATGGCGGCATTGCCGCGGACGGCGTCGCCGAGGCGCTGTCGCTCTGCGTCTCCTGCAAGGCGTGCCGGCGCGAATGTCCGACCGGCGTGGACATGGCGCGCATGAAGATCGAGGTGCTGGCTGCACGGGCCGCAAGACACGGACCCTCGATCCGCGATCGGCTGGTGGCGTTCCTGCCGCGCTATGCCCGCCATGCCGCGCGGCTCCCGGGGCTCGTGAACGCCCGGGACGCGGTCCCGGGCTTCGCGCGCCTCTCGCAGTTCCTGACGGGGTTTTCCGCCGCGCGTCCGCTGCCGCGCTGGTCGCGCGCGCCTTGGCGCGACGAGGAGGCCTCGCTTGCCGAACCGGACGCGATCCTGTTCGCCGACACGTTCAATCGCTGGTTCGAGCCCGAGAACCTGCGTGACGCCGCCCGCGTGCTGCGCGCCGGCCAGTTCCGCGTCGCCGCGGCAGCGGCAGCGGGCCGGCCGCTCTGTTGCGGCCGCACCTTCCTGGCTGCCGGGCTGGTCGACCGCGCGCGGGAGGAGGCACGCCGCACGCTTGCGGTGTTGGCTCCTCACGCCCGCGCCGGACGGCCGATCATCGGGCTCGAGCCATCCTGCCTGCTGACGCTGCGCGACGAGTGGCTCTCGCTCGGGCTCGGCGAGGAAGCAGGCGTGGTCGCCGATCACGCGGCGCTGTTCGAGGAGTTCATCGACCGTAACGCCGCGCGCTTCGCGTCGGTGCTGAAGCCGCTCGCGGGACGTCGTGCCATCGTGCACGGCCACTGTCACAGCAAGGCGTTCGGCGCGTTCCCTGCGGTGATCCGTGCGCTGAGGACGATTCCTGATCTGCCAGTGACGCCGATCGAGTCCTCGTGCTGCGGCATGGCCGGCGCGTTCGGCTATCAGTCGGAGACGCAGGCCGTCTCGCGCGCGATGGCGGAGCTGTCGCTGTTGCCGGCAGTGCGGGCGGCCGATCCAATGACGCTGGTCATCGCCAACGGGACTTCGTGTCGGCACCAGATCGCCGATCTCGCCCCGCGCAAGGCGCTGAATCCTGCGCGCGTCCTGGCGATGGCGCTGTAGCGCACCAGCAGTATTCGAAAGGACTGTGTTCCCGTAACGGATTTTCGGGTTGCGGATTGCGGCTGCATGGTGTCAATGAGCAGGCAATCTTGGAACGCGGAGGAGGTCACATGTCACACCCGAGGACATGGATGGCCGCGGGGATCTTTTGTCTCGGCGCCATTCTGACGACTTCGAATGCTGCTGCTGCCCAGACTCCGACCTGCGAGATCAATCGGCCGATTGTGTTTGCTGGCCTGGACTGGGATTCGAACGCCTTCCACACCGAGGTCGCCCGCTTCATCGCCCGGCACGGCTATGGGTGCCGGAGCGAGGTGATCCCGGGCTCGACCATCCCGCTGCTCAACGGAATGATCCGAGGTGATATCGACGTCACCATGGAGATCTGGAAGGTCAACGTCCAGGAGATCTGGAACCCCGCGGTCGAGGCTGACCAGGTGCGCAGTCTCGGCGTGAACTTCCCGGACGCGGCCCAGGCCTGGTACGTGCCGCGCTACATGGTCGAGGGGCCGAACGCACCTGCGCCGACGCTGCGCAGCGTTGCCGACCTGCCGCGCTACGCGCATCTGTTCCGCGACCCGGAGGAGCCCTCGAAGGGACGCTTCTACAACTGCATCGCCGGCTGGGGCTGCGAGACGGTCAACACCAAGAAGCTGCACGCCTACGGGCTGCTCGACAGCTTCACCAATTTCCGTCCGGGCACCGGCGCGGCACTTGCCGCGGCGATCGACAGCCACCTGCTGCGCCAGCGCCCGATCGTGTTCTACTACTGGGGCCCGACCTGGCTGCTCGGCAAGCACGCCGCGACTATCGTCCAGCTCGAGGAGCCGGAGTTCGATCGCGAGATCTGGGACGAGCTCGAGCGGATCGACGACCCTGCCCAGGCGACGCGGGCAACCGCCTATCCGACGGTGCCGGTCTATGTCGCGGTGAACACGGGCTTCGCCCGGCGGGCGCCGAACCTCGTGGCGTTCCTCGAGAAGTACGAGACCTCCAACGCAATGGTCTCGGAGATGCTGAACCACATGCGGGAGACCAACGCGACGGCCGAGGATGCGGCGAAGCATTTCCTGAAGACGCAGCAGGATGTCTGGACCGGCTGGGTGCCGGCGGAGGTCGCAGCGCGGATCAAGGCGGCTCTGTAAGGGCCCAGGCGGGGTCGCCGGCCCACGGCGCCGGCGATCCCGCCGACTTCTCCAGGAGACCGCGTCGTGTTCCCCGATTTCGGCGGCCCGCTGCGTCGCGGCACCAACGAGTTCGTCCAGCACCTCGTCATCACCTATGGCGACGGATTCGAGGCCTTCGCCAACGCGATCCTCGTTGTGCTGGTCGCGATCGAGCAGGTGCTGCGCAACGCCCACCCGGGCGTGGTGCTGGTGGCGATCGGCCTGATCGCGTTTGCCGCATCGCGCCGGCCGCTGCTCGCACTGCTGATGGTCGCGTGCACGTACATGATCGGCACGCTCGGCCTGTGGGATCAGGCCATGCAGACCATCGCCATCATGGTCGTGGCCGTCCTGCTGTCGATCCTCATCGGCATCCCGATCGGCATCGCGTCTTCGCGCTCGAACCGCGTGCGCGCGACCATCAATCCCGTGCTCGACCTGATGCAGACGATCCCGTCCTTCGTCTATCTCATCCCGGCGGCGATGCTGTTCGGGCTGGGCAAGGTGCCGGCGATCCTGGCGACCGTGATCTACGCCACGCCGCCGCTGATCCGCCTCACCGATCTCGGCATCCGCGAGGTCAACGCGGAGGTTGTCGAGGCAAGCCGCGCCTTCGGCGCCACGCGCTGGCAGATCCTGACGGGCGTGCAGGTGCCGCTGGCGCTGCCCTCGATCATGCAGGGCATCAACCAGACCATGATGATGGCGCTGGCGATGGTGGTGATCGCCTCGATGATCGGCGCGCGCGGCGTGGGCGAGACCGTGCTGCTCGGCCTGCAGCGCGGCGATTCCGGTCAGGGCCTGCTCGGCGGGCTCGCGATCGTGCTGCTGGCGATCGTGTTCGACCGCATCACCCAGGCCTACGGACAGCGCGTGCAGACCCACCGCGCGGCCGGAGGCTGAGACGATGGCGCTGATCGAGCTCAGGCGCGTCACCAAGGTCTTCGGCCGCGCGCCGAAGGACGGGCTTGCGCGCGTGCGCGCCGGCGTGGGCAAGGAACAGCTGCTCGCCGAGACCGGCATGGTGCTCGGCCTGCACGACGTCAATCTCTCGATCGAGGCTGGCGAGATCTTCGTCGTCATGGGCCTCTCAGGCTCGGGCAAGTCGACGCTGATCCGCCACCTGAACCGGCTGATCGACCCCACCGACGGCGAGGTGCTGGTCGATGGCGAGGACGTGCTGAAGCTCTCGACGGGCGCGCTCGAGGCGTTCCGCCGCCGGCGCATGAGCATGGTGTTCCAGCGTTTCGGCCTGATGCCGCACCGGACCGTGCTCCAGAACGTCGCCTACGGCCTCGAAGTGCGCGGGGAGGCCCGAAGCGCGCGCGAGGAGACCGCGCGGCAGTGGGTAGAGACCGTCGGGCTGGCGGGCTACGAGGGCTCCTATCCGCACCAGCTCTCGGGCGGCATGCAGCAGCGCGTCGGACTCGCCCGCGCGCTCGCCACCGGCGCCGATATCCTGCTGATGGACGAGGCGTTCAGCGCGCTCGACCCGCTGATCCGCAGCCAGATGCAGGACCAGCTGATCGCGCTCCAGGCGCGGTTCAACCGCACGGTGGTGTTCATCACGCACGACCTCGACGAGGCGCTGCGCATCGGCACGCGGATCGCGATCCTCAAGGACGGCGTGGTGGTGCAGGTCGGCACACCGGCCGAGATCCTGCTCGCCCCCGCCGACGATTACGTCGCCGCCTTCGTGCGCGATGTGAACCGCGCCCGCGCGCTGACCGTCGAGGCGGTGATGAAGCCGCCGCTCTGCCGCCTGACCGACGAGACGCTCGAGCGCGCGCTTGCCGAGATGCGCCGGAGCGGCGCCGATGAGGCGGTGGTGATGGCGCCCGACGGCTATCGCGGTGTGGTCACGGCAGCGAAGGTGGAGGCGGCGCTGAATGCCAACGGCGCGCGCGCGCGGCTCGCCGAGATCGCCGTCGAGGCCCCGACCTTCACGGCCGACACCCCGATCGAGCGGATTGTCCCGGCCGCGCTCCAGGCCGGCGTGCCGCTGCCGGTGGTGGATGCCGACGGCAACGTGCAGGGGCTTGTGACGCCCGAGGCGGTGGGCAAGATGCTCGCCGAGCAGGATGCCGGTGAAGCGGCGCCTGGTGGGACGGAAACGAAGCCGCGCGACGCCGCCTGACGCGCGAACACCTGCCGAGGGTCGATGATCGCGTCGCTGCTGCCGGTCGCCTCGCTGCTCTCGGGTGTGGCGCTGCTGTTGGTCGGGCACGGCCTGCTGACGCTCGCGCTGCCGCTGCGTGGCGAGGCGGAGGGCTTTGATCCGATCGCGCTCGGCGCACTCGGCGCCGCCTACTACGCGGGTTTCGTCGCGGGCTGCCTGAACGGCCCGCGCCTGGTGCGTCGCGCCGGCCATATCCGTGCCTGCGCCGCGGTGGTCTGTGGCGTATCCGCCGCCGCCGCCGCCTATCCGCTGGCGGTCAGCGCGCCGGCCTGGATCGTG
>CAZHMM010000065.1:5311-19883 GCA_964533585.1 uncultured Elioraea sp. | reverse complement strand
CGCGGCGCGGTGTGGTTCAGCTTCGCCCACTGCCCGCCCGAGGCGATCGCCGCGCGCGTGCCGAATACCCGCCGCTGGATGGAGGAGCACGGCCTCGACCTGCGGCGCGACCGGCTGGAGGTCGGCACGGCGTTCCAGTGCATGAATGGCGGCGTGCGCATGACGGGGGCCAATGCCGAGAGCACCATCCCCGGCCTGTTCGTCTGCGGCGAGGTGGCGGGCGGCGTGCGCGGCCCCGATCGCCCCGGCGGCAACTCGCTCTGCGAGGGGCAGGTGTTCGGCCATCGCGCCGGCGCGGGTGCGGCGGCGCATGCGCGCGCGCGGACCACCGCCGGCGAGCCCGCGACGCTCGCCGCGAGCCTCGATCAGCTGGAGGGCGCGCTCGCGCGCGACGGCGACGTCGAGGCGCTGATCCGGATCGGCGAGCCGGTGCGGGCCTCGATGCAGCGGCACTGCCTCGTCGAGAAGACCGCTGCCGGGCTCGGTGCGACGCTCGAACTCGTCGAGGCGAGCCGCGCCGAGTTCGCCGAGCGCTTCACCATGACGCCGGCGACCGTGGCGGCCGTGCTGTCGCTGCGCAACCTGCTCGATGTCGCGCGGCTGGTGCTGACGGCGTGCCTGAACCGCGACGAGACGCGCGGGGCGCACAACCGCGTCGATCATCCCGCGCGCGACGACCGCCGCCACGCCCACGCCTATGTGCTGCGCCAGGACGGCGATGCGGTCGCGCTCGGCACGTTCCGGTACGAGTGAGGCGAGGACGATGGAGCCGACCGCGCTGCCCCTCTCCGGCATCCGCATCCTCGACCTGACGGTGATGACCGCGGGCCCGGTCGGCACGATGGTGCTCGCCGACATGGGCGCGGAGGTGATCAAGGTCGAGGAGATCGGCCTCGGTGATCTCTCGCGCAATCTCGGCACCGTGTTCGTCGCCGGCGAGGCGGCGCAGTTCCTGTCGCAGAACCGCAACAAGCGGTCGCTGCGGCTCGATCTCAAGCATCCGAAGGGGCGCGAGGCGTTCCTGCGGCTCGCCGCCGGATGCGACGTGGTGACGGAGAACTTCCGCCCCGGCACGCTCGACCGGCTCGGCGTCGGCTACGAGGCGGTGCGGAAGGTGCGGCCTGACATCATCTTCGCCTCGGTCAGCGCCTTCGGGCAGGACGGGCCCTATGCGCATCTGCCGGCCAATGATCCGATCGTGCAGGCGCTTTCGGGCGTGATGGCGATGACCGGCGAGGCGGACGGTCCGCCGGCGCGCATCGGCAACCCCTACCCCGATTTCGGCGGCGCGATGCTGCTCGGCTTCGGCGTCGTCACGGCGCTGCTGCACCGGATGCGCACCGGCCAGGGCCAGCGCATCTCCACCTCGCTGCTCGACGGCGCGGTGTTCTCCTCGATCCCGCGCGACGGCGAGACGCTGATCACCGGCGCCGCTCCGCCCCGCCTCGGCAGCGCCCATCCCACCTTCGTGCCGTATCAGAACTTCCGCGCGCAGGATGGCGGCTGGTTCTTCCTCTCCTGCTTCACCGAGAAGTTCTGGCGGTCGCTCTGCGAGGCGATCGGCGATCCGTCGCTGCGCGACGATCCGCGCTTCGCGCGCAACCGCGACCGCTGCGCCCATCGCGACGTGCTGATCCCGCGGCTGGAAGCCGAGTTCGCGCGCGCGCCCTTGGCGGTGTGGCTCGAGCGGCTGGCGCGCCACCAGGTGCCGGCGGCGCCGATCCAGGATCTGCACCAGGCGTTGCGCGACGATCCGCAGCTGAAGCACAACGCCACGCTGGTCGTGCAGCAGCACCCGAGCGCGGGGCGGATCGAGACGCTCGCGGGACCGATCCGCATGGCGGCGACCCCGCCATCCTACCGCCGCCCGCCGCCGCGGCTCGGCGAGCACAGCGAGGAGGTGCTCGGCGAGTTCGGCTTCACGGCCGAAGAGATCGCCGAGCTGATCGAACTCGGCGCGGTGCGGGGCATGGATCGGCCCGACACGGGGACGACGGATGCGCCGGCGCCGAGCGGGGCTGGCGCGGTTGCCAGCGCGGACTGAACCCGCAACACTCCAGCAAACGCAAGGGAGGAGACCATGTCACTGATATCCACACGACGCACGCTGCTCGGTGCCGGCGGCGCCGCACTCGCGACGGGAGTTCTCGGCAGGGGGGCGAGCGCCTCCTGGCAGCCGCAGCGGCCGATCCAGATCATCGTCGGCTTCGCCGCCGGCGGCGGCACCGATGTCGTCGCGCGCGCGATCGGAACGGCCGGGCAGGAGTTCTTTCCCGTGCCGCTGACGATCGTCAATCGTCCAGGGGCGGCCGGCACGGCGGCGGCGCAGATGGTCGCACGCGGGCCGAAGGACGGCACGATGCTGCTGGTCAGCGGCGGCTCGGAGAGCACCTCGGTGCCCAACCACCAGCAGCTTCCCTATGATCCGCGCACGGATTTCCGCGGCGTCATCGGCATCGCCCGCCTGCCGATCTTCCTCGCGGTGCGCGGCGATTCGCCGATCCGCACGGTCGGCGACTTCGTGAGCCACGCCAAGGCGAATCCCGGCCGCGCGGTGTTCGCCTCCGCCGGCGTGGGCGGGCTCTATCACTCGACCATGATCGTGTTCGGCCGGAAGGCAGGCTTCGAGGTCCGCCATGTGCCGTATCAGGGCGGCGCACCCGCGCTGGCCGCGCTGGTCGGCGGCCACGCCGACATCGCCATGGGCAGCCCGGACGAGGTCGCCTCGCTGGCCGAGGCCGGCACGATCCGGCTGATCGGCGTCGCCTCGCGCGAGCGCATCGCCGAGGGCTACGGCCAGGTGCCGACGCTGATCGAATCCGGCCACGATGTGTTCATCGAGAACATGAAGGGCCTCTCGGCGCCGGGCGGAACGCCGGACGAGATCGTGAACTATCTGCACGAGCGCTTCCACCGCGCGATGCAGACCGAGCAGTTCAAGACGCTCGCCGCGCGCTCGGGCATGCTGATCGGCTACAGCGACGGCGCGACCTACCACAACAACATCGTCACGATGTTCAACATCATCGGCGAAGCGCTGCGTCAGGCGTGAGCCGCCCGCGCGTGCAGGACCGGATCTTCGGTGCGGCGGTCGCCCTCGCGGCGGCCGCCTTCCTGCTCGTGCTCGTCCCCGGCATCGAGGTGCCGCGGCACGCGGCCGCCGCGGCCGGCGAGTTCCTGGTGGGGCCACGCTTCTTTCCCTATCTCGCCGGCGCGCTCTGCCTCGTGCTCGGCGGCATCCTCGCGGCCGTGCCGGGCCGATCCGCGCCCGCTGCCGGCCCGCCGGGCAGCGGCCTCGCGGGCCTGATGAACGTCGCGCTGTTCGTTGCGGCCGCGATCGCCTATCCGCTCGCGTGGCAGCCGCTCGGCTTCATCCTCGCCACCTCGGCCGCGCTGCTGATCCTGCTGCTGCTGTTCGGCGCGCGCTCGGTGCCGGTCATCCTCGGCGTGGTCGTGCTCGTGCCGCTCGCCCTCGCCTATCTGTTCCAGGGACTCATGAACATCGTCCTGCCCGAGGGCCCCCTCGGTCTGCGCTTCTGAGGCGGCATCACCATGGACGCGATCGCCTTCGCGCTCGGCACGGTGCTCGCGCCGGATGTGCTCGGCGTGCTGCTGGTCGCCACCGTGGTCGGCGCGGTGATCGGCGCCATCCCCGGCATGACGGTCAACATGGCGGTGGCGCTCGCGGTGCCGGTGAGCATCTACATGCGCCCCGAGGCGGCGATCGTGATGCTGCTGGCGCTCTACTGCTCGGGCATCTATGGCGGGTCGATCTCGGCGATCCTGCTGAATGCGCCCGGCACGCCGGCCTCGGCGGCGACGATGCTGGACGGCTATCCGCTCGCGCGCGCCGGCAAGGCGGTGAAGGCGCTGCGCGTCGCCGTGCTCGCCTCCTTCGTCGGCGGCATCTTCAGCGCCGTGCTGCTGATGCTGGTCGCGCCCCAGCTCGCGAGCCTGGCGCTGACCTTCGGCCCGACCGAGATGGCGGCGCTGCTGCTGCTGTCGCTGACCATCGTCGCCGTGCTGTCGGCCGAGTCGATGGTGAAGGGGCTGCTCGCCGGCGCGCTCGGCATGGTGCTCGGCACGGTCGGGCTCGATCTCATGGTGGGCGTGCCGCGGCTGACCTTCGGCGAGTTCGACCTCTACGACGGCGTGCCGTTCATTCCGCTGCTGATCGGCCTGTTCGCGGTCGCCGAAGTGCTGCAGCAGGCGGAGCGGCGCTTCCGCACCGACGGCGAGATCCTCTCCACCGAGGCCGATGCGCGCGATGACCGGCGGGTGACGCCGGAGGAGATGCGGCGTTCGATCATGCCGACGCTCAGGGGCTCGGTGCTCGGCTCGATGATCGGCGCGCTGCCCGGTCTCGGCGCCTCGATCGCCTCGTTCGTCTCCTACGCCGAGGCCAAGCGCGTCTCCGACCATCCCGAGCGGTTCGGCGCCGGCGCGATCGAGGGTGTCGCCGCCTCCGAAAGCGCGAACAACGCCGTCACCGGCTCGGCGATGATCCCGATGCTGGCGCTGTCGATCCCGGGGGACTCGGTGACGGCGATCCTGCTCGGCGCGCTGCTGATCCAGGGGGTCACGCCCGGGCCGCTGGTGTTCGAGCGCTTCCCGGAGATGGTGATGACCATCTATGTGGCGCTGATCGCGGCGAACCTGGCGGTGCTGATCGTCGGCCTGACGGCGATCCGGCCGATGAGCCTGGTGCTGCGCGTGCCCAAGGTCGTGCTCTGCCCGATCATCCTGGTGATGTGCGTGGTCGGCTGCTACGCGCTGCGCAACAGCATGCTCGATGTCTGGGTGATGCTGGCCGCCGGCGTGCTCGGCTATGTGCTCGGCCGTCACAACGTCCCGCCCGCGCCGCTGCTGGTGGCGTTCATCCTGACGCGGCCATTCGAGGAGGCGCTGCGCCAGGCGCTGATCGCGTCGGAGGGTGATCTCGGCGTGTTCGTCGCGCGGCCGATCGCCGCCGCGCTGCTCGCGCTCACCCTGCTGGTGCTGCTGCTCACGATCCGCCGCCAGCTGCGCCTGCGTCGCCCGTAGCCGTTCCGTCCGCTCCCTGGGAAGGTGGGCCTGCCTGCCGCCGCGGTCGAGGCGCGCTCTGAGCTGGATCAAATGTTTCTTTTGTCCAGACCGAGAAACATTTGTTGCAGGGCTTCGGATTCCTGCCTAACCTCGCGCCGAGAACAGGGAAGGCCGGCGGACGGTGCTGGGCATCACGCTTGCGGGTCGCATCGACAGCGTCTTCGACGCGCTGAGCGCACAGCTCCAGCGTGCCGCGCGCTTCGTCGCCGACCATCCGGCCGAAGTCGCGATGCACTCGATGCGGCGGGTCGCCGACCAGGCCGGTGTCGCCCCGGCCACCATGCTGCGGCTCGCGCGCCGGCTCGGCCTCGATGACTACGAGACGCTGCGCGGCATCTGCCGCGACCTCGTGCGTCGCACCACCGACGGCAGCCCGTTCGCGCAGCGCGCGCGCGCGCTGCGGTCGCGGCGCGAGGATCAGGACGGGGGCGGCCTGCTCGCCGACCTGCTCGGCGCAGAGCGCGGCAATCTCGACCATACGCTCGGCGGCGCCGAGGCGGCGCAGCGGCTCGATGCGGCGACGGCGATCCTGCTGGCGGCGCGGCGGGTTTTCGTGATCGGCCGGCGCAGCTGTTACCCGGTGGCCTCCTCGTTCGTCTACACCTACCGGCTGTTCCGCGCGAACGTGGTGCTGATCGAGGATCGCGCCGGCAGTTTCGGCCACGACCTGCTCGACATCGACGCTGAGGACGCGCTCCTCGCGGTCAGCTTCGAGCCCTACTCGGCCGAAACGATCGCGGCGGTCGAGACCGCGAAGGCGGTGGGCGCACGCATCGTCGCGGTGACCGACACCGTCCTCTCGCCGCTCGGCCGCGCGGCCTCGGTCGCGCTGATCGCCGCCAATGCGAGCCCGGCCTTCCTGCAATCGATCGTCGCCGCCACGGCGCTGACGCAGGCGCTGGTGATCGACCTGTTCCTGCGCTCCGGCCCCGCCTCTGTCGAGGCTCTCGCAACCAACGAAGCGCGGCTGCGCGAGCAGGGCGCCTACTGGACCGTCGAGAGCGCGCGCAATCGGCCCCGACCGCGCGCGGGCGCCGCGCCGTTCCGACCGAACACCCCAGGCTCAACCAGATGAACGGGAGGCTCACATGAACCGACGGACGATTCTCACCGGCGCGTCGGCGCTGATCGGCGGCGCCGCGGCCGGATTTCGCCCCGAGCTTGCAGGCGCGCAGGCCGCACCGCGGCTTGCCTCGTCGCAGGTGCTGCGCTTCGCGCTCGGCGTGGACGACATCCGCACGGTCGATCCGCATTTCTCGATCGGGCTCGGCGAGCAGCCGGTCACGAAATCGGTCTATGAGGGGCTCGTCACCTTCCCCGACGGGGTGATCTCGAGCGACGATCTGCGCCCCAGCCTGGCCGAGCGCTGGGAGGCCTCGCCCGACCGCCGGACCTGGACCTTCCATCTCCGCCGCGGCGTGGCGTGGCACCACGGCCACGGTGCCTTCACCGCCGAGGATGTGGTGTTCTCGCTTGAGCGCGTTCGCAGCCGCGAGACCGGCTCGCCGTTCCGCACCACCCTCGCCGACATCGCCGCGGTGCGCGCGGTCGATCCGCACACGGTCGAGATCACGTTGCAGAACCCCGACGCGACCTTCCCCGCGCGCATGGTCGATGTCGGTGCCGGCTACATCGTCTGCAAGCGCGCGCTCGAGGGCGGCGTCGATCTGCGCACCCGCCCGGTCGGCACCGGGCCGTTCCGCGCCGCCGAGTACCGCGCGCGCGAGAGCTTCACGCTCGAGCGCAATGACGGCTACTGGGGTGGTGCACCGGTGCTGGAGCGGATCGTCATCCAGTTCATGTCGGATGCCAGCACGCGCGAGCTGGCGCTGCGCGGCGGCGAGCTGCACGCGATCGACATCGCCGCGCGCCAGGATGCCGTGGAGCGGATGCGCCGGGCGCGCTTCACCGTCGACCTGACCTCGCCGGCGAACATGTTCACGCTGCACTTCAACACCAGCATGAAGCCGTTCGACGACATCCGCGTGCGCCGCGCGCTCGCGCACGCCACCAATCGCGACGAGCTGCTCACCTTCCTCGGCCGTGACGTCTCCAAGCCCGAGTTCAGCCCGCTGCCGAGCGGCTATGTCGGCCACACCGACGATGTCGCCCGCTACGAGTTCGATCGCGACCGGGCGCGCGCGCTGCTCGCGGAGGCCGGCCTCGGCGGCGGCATCACGCTGAACACGCCGGTCAGCAACAACGCGATCTACCTGCCGCCGATGCAGGTGATCCAGGAGCAGTGGAAGCAGGTCGGGGTCAATCTCGACCTGCGCGTGGTCGATCATCCGACCTATCACCGCCTGATCCGCGAGAACGTCGCGCCCGTGATCATCTACGGCGCCTATCGCTATCCGCTGACGGGCCGGCTCTACTTCGACCAGTTCTACCACTCCTCGGCGATCGTCGGCCGGCCGACGGCGGTCACCAACTTCTCGCATTTCGACGGCGCGGACGCCGAGATCGAGGCGGCGCGGTTCGAGCCCGATCCGGCGAAGCAGCGCGAGCTCTGGATGCAGGTGCAGCGCAAGATCATGGACGCGGCCGTGGCAGCGCCGCTGTTCACCCGTGCCTACGCGATGGCCCGATCGCCCAAGCTCGATCTCGGCCATGAGCAGAAGAGCTGGTCGTTCTACACCGTCTCGCCGCGCACGCGGATCCTCGGCTGACGCGGCACGAGCGACCGGAAGCGCGCATCGATGTGGGCCTATGCGGCGAAGCGGCTGATGTCGGCGGTCGTGATCATGTGGGCCGTCGCGACGGTCGTGTTCGTCTCGATGCGCGTGATCCCGGCCGATCCGGCCGAGGTGGTGCTGGGCGACCAGGCCTCGCAGGAGGCGCTGGACGCGTTCCGTGCCCGCACCGGCCTGGATCGGCCGCTGATCGAGCAGTATCTCGACTTCTTCGCCGGGCTGCTGCACGGCGATCTCGGCCGCTCGCTCATCACCAACGAGCCGATCGCCGAGCAGATCTGGTCGGTCTTTCCCTACACCTTCGCGCTTGCCTTCGCCTCGCTCGCGGTGGGCGCGCTGATCGGCATTCCGCTCGGCGTGCTGACCGCGGTGCGGCGCGGCGGCTGGATCGACTATCTCGGCCGGCTGTTCGCGCTCACGGGCTTCTCGTTACCTGCCTTCTATCTCGGCATCGTGCTGCTGCTGATCTTCTCGGTCTGGCTCGGCTGGACGCCGATCATCCACACGATCCGCGGCACCGGCTGGGAGGAGCACGTCGTCAAGCTGATCCTGCCCGCGCTCAGTCTTGGCCTGATCCAGGCCGCCTACATCACGCGGCTGACGCGCTCGGCGATGCTGGAGGCGCTGGGCCAGGACTGGGTGCGCACGGCCTATGCCAAGGGCCTGTCCGACCGTGTCGTCCACTACAAGCACGTGCTGCGCAACATCATGATCCCGGTCGTCACGGCGATGGGTCTCTACACCGGCACCATCCTCGGCGGTGCGGTGCTGACCGAGACCGTGTTCAACCGCCCGGGCCTCGGCAAGCTGCTGGTCGGCGCGATCGCGCAGCGCGACTACACGCTGATCCAATCGGGGCTGATGGTGTTCGCGCTGATCATCCTGGTGGTGAACCTGATCGTCGATCTCAGCTACGCGCTGTTCGATCCGCGGGTGAAGTATGAGTGACGCCGCCGCCCTGCGCGACGATGAGGTGGCGGCCGAGCTGACCGAGCCGCCGCCCTCCGTCCTGCGCGCCCTGGTCGAGACACTGCGCCACGATCCTGGAGCGGCGATCGGCTGCGCGGTGATCGCGCTGTTCGGGCTGATCGCGCTGTTCGCGCCCTGGGTCGCGCCCTATGAGCCGACCACGCAGCACATCATCCGCGCGGCCGAGGGGCCGAGTGCCGATTTCTGGCTCGGCACCGACGAGTTCGGCCGCGACCTGCTCAGCCGGATCATCCACGGCGCGCGCCCTGCGTTGCTGGTCGGCGTGCTGTCGGTGATCGTCTCGATCGCGATCGGCGTGCCGATCGGCATGCTCGCCGGCTACCACATGGGCTGGGTCGATCGTGTGGTGAGCTGGATCGTCGACATCATGCTCGCCCTGCCGTCGCTGCTGCTGGCGCTGATGATCGTCGCGCTGCTCGGTGCCTCGACCGGCGTGCTGGTGCTGGCGATCGGCATTTCGCACGTGCCGATCTTCGTCCGTCTCTCGCGCGGCTCGACGCTGGTGGTGCGCAACCTCGAATACGTCGCCCAGGCGCGGTCGTTCGGCGCCTCGGACCTGCACATCCTGCGCAGGCACGTGCTGCCGAACATCATCGGTCCGCTGATCATCATCGCCACGCTGTCGATCGCCGGCGCGATCCGCGAGGAGGCGAGCCTGTCCTTCCTCGGCCTCGGCGTGCAGCCGCCGCAACCCTCCTGGGGCAACCTGATCCGCGACGGTGTCGCCGACGTGCTGGAGTCGCCCCAGCTCGCGATCCTGCCCGGGATCGCGCTCACGCTCGCGGTGCTGGCCTTCAACATGGTGGGCGATGCGCTGCGCGACGCGCTCGACCCGCGTGACCTCACCGCCGCGACCTCGAAGAAGACCTAGGAAGGGGAATCGATGCGCATCGCGATCGCCGGGCTCAGCCTGGAATCCGTCAGTTTCCTGCCGATCGAGACGACGATCGAGGATTTCCGCAGGACCGAGGTCGCCGGCGCGACGCTGGTCGAGCGCTACCGCGGCACCAACACCGTGCCGGGCGGCTTCATCGCCGTCTGCGAGCGCGAGGGGATGGAGATCGTGCCGATCCTGCGCGCCGAGGGCGGTGCGGCCGGCCCGGCGGCGGACGACGCCTTCGTGCACTACGCTGACCGCATCTGCGCCGGGCTGAAGGCTGCCGGCAGGCTCGACGGCGTGCTGCTCAACCTGCACGGCGCGATGGCGACGCCGACGCGGCTCGACCCCGACCGCGAACTGGCCGAGCGCGTCCGCGCCGTGGTCGGACGGTGCGTGCCGGTCGTCGTCGCGCTCGACTACCACGCCAATATCGATGCGACGCTGCTTGAGGTGGCGAATGCCGTGTTCGGCTACCACTACTCGCCGCATATCGACATGGGCGAGACCGGCGAGCGCGCCGCGACCTGCCTGGTGCGCATGCTGCGCGGCGAGATCCGCCCCGTCTCCGTGCTGCTGAAGCCGGGCGTGATGGTGCCGAGCATCTTCAGCGCCACCGGGCTCGCGCCGCTCTCCGGGATCGTCGCGGACTCGATCCGCATGGGCAAGGAATCGCCGCGCTGGCTCGATGTCTCGGTGTTCGCCGGCTTCTCGTATGCCGATGTGCCGAACTGCGGCTTCTCGGTGCTGGCGGTGGCGGACGGTGACGAGGCGCTTGCGCGTCGGGCGGCGACCACGCTCTGCGAGCGGATCAAGGCCGAACGCCACGCGCTGATTCACCGCGAGCTGGTGTACGGGCTCGACGAGGGCGTCTCGCTCGCGCTCGGGCGGGCGCGCACCGCCAGGAAGCCGATGGTGATCCTCGAACACGCGGATCGGATGAACGACTCGACGCATGTGCTGCGCGCGATCCTCGGCCGCACCGGCGGCGTGCGCGTCGCCGTGCCCTATCTCTGGGACCCTGAGGGGGCTCAGGAGATCGTGCGGGCCGGCGCGGGCGCGACCGTCAAGGTCGCGGTCGGCGGCCGCTCCTCCGATCGCGCCGGCGGGCCGGTCACGATCGAGGGCAAGGTGCTGTTCGCCGGCGGCAAGACCTACCGCACCAGCGGGCCGATGGGGCGCGGCAATCACGTCGATCTCGGCCCGACCGGCGTGGTCGACACGGGCGACGTGGTGGTCTGGGTCACCTCGACCCAGAAGACGGCGATCGATGAGGACTGCTTCCTCCAGTTCGGCATGAAGGCGTCGGATTTCGGCGTGATCGTGCTGCGCTCGAAGACGCATTTCCGCGCCGTCTATGAACCGCTCGCCGAGGAGATCCTGATCGTCGACACGCCGGATTGGGGGCCGGCCGATCTGACCACGCTGCCGTTCCGCCTGGTGCCGACCGATCGTCTCTTCCCCTTCGTCGATGCCGGCTGACGCATGAGCGCGTCCTCCACCGAGCCGCTGCTGTCTGTGCGCGATCTTCGGATCGCGTTCGACACGCGGCGCGGGCGGGTGGTGGCGGTGGACGGGGTGAGCTTCGAGGTGGCCGAGGGCGAGACGCTCGGCATCGTCGGCGAATCGGGCTGCGGCAAGAGCGTCACCGCGCTGGCGATCCTGCGCTTGGCCGGGCGCGGCGCGCGCATCCTCTCGGGCGAGATCCGGCTGGCCGGCCGCGACCTGCTCACCCTCTCCGACGAGGCGATCCGCGACGTGCGCGGCGCCGAGGTCGGCATGGTGTTCCAGGAGCCGATGACCAGCCTCAACCCGGTCTTCACCGTGGGCGAGCAGATCGCCGAGCCGCTGATGCGCCATCGCGCGATGCCGCGCCGAGCGGCGCTCGACCGCGCGGCCGGACTGCTCGACACGGTCGGCATCCCGATGGCGCGCGCCCGGCTCGCGAGCTACCCGCACGAGCTTTCGGGCGGGATGCGCCAGCGGGTGATGATTGCGATGGCGCTCGCCTGCCAGCCTCGCCTGCTGATCTGCGACGAGCCGACCACCGCGCTCGACGTCACGGTGCAGGCGCAGATCCTCGAACTGCTCGCGCAGTTGCAGCAGGAGTTCGGCACCGCGATCATGCTGATCACGCATGACCTCGGCGTGGTGGCCGAGTTCGCCCGCCGCGCGGTCGTGATGTATGCCGGGCGGATCGTCGAGCAGGCCGAAGTCGGTCCGCTGTTCGAGCGGCCGTTGCATCCCTACACCGAGGGTCTGCTCGCGAGCATCCCGCCGATGGAGGACGATCTCGAACGGCTGCGCGCGATCGAGGGCACGGTGCCGAGCCCGCACGCGATGCCGCAGGGCTGCCGTTTCGCGCCGCGCTGCGCGACCGCCCGG
Source organism: uncultured Elioraea sp. (assembly GCA_964533585.1). Classification (GTDB taxonomy): domain Bacteria; phylum Pseudomonadota; class Alphaproteobacteria; order Acetobacterales; family Acetobacteraceae; genus Elioraea. The sequence continues at coordinate 7,853 of CAZHMM010000065.1, read as the reverse complement.
CCGGCCTGTCGGACGATCGATCCGCCGCTCCTGCGCCTGGGCTCGGGCCACGCGGCGGCCTGCATCGCCCATGTCGGCTACCGTCTGCCCGAAACGGCGGAGCTCGCGCGATGACGGCGCCGCTGTTGCAGGTCGAGGGGTTGACCAAGCATTTCCCGATCCGGCGCGGCCTGCTCGGGCTGCGGCCGAAGGGGGCCGTGCGCGCGGTGGACGGGGTGAGCTTCGCGATCGCGCGCGGCGAGACGCTGGGCCTGGTCGGCGAGAGCGGCTGCGGCAAGTCCACCACCGGGCGGCTGCTGGTGCGCCTGCTCGACCCGACCGCTGGGTCGATCCGGTTCGACGGCACGGACATCGCTCCGCTCGGCCAGCGCGCGCTGCGCCCGCTCAGGCCGCAGTTCCAGATCATCGCCCAGGACCCCTATGGCTCGCTCAATCCGCGCATGCGCGTCGAGGACATCCTGCGCGAGCCGATGCAGGTGGCGGGCGTGGCCGCAGCGGCGCAGGCCACGCGCGCACGCGCGCTGCTCGAGCGCGTCGGGCTCGCGGCCGCGCATGCGAGCCGGTTCCCGCACGAGTTCTCGGGCGGGCAGCGCCAGCGCATCGCGATCGCGCGTGCGCTGGCGCTCGAACCACGCCTCGTCGTGTGCGACGAGCCGGTCTCGGCGCTCGATGTCTCGGTGCAGGCGCAGATCATCAACCTGCTGCGCGACCTGCAGCGCGATCTGGGGCTGGCCTATCTGTTCGTCGCGCACGACCTCTCGGTGGTGCGCCACATCTCCGATCGCGTGGCGGTGATGTATCTCGGCAAGATCGTCGAGCTGGCGCCGAAGCGGGCGCTGTTCGCGCGCCCGCGCCATCCCTACACCCAGGCGCTGCTCTCGGCGGTGCCGGTGCCGCGGCCGGGAGCCGGGCGCAAGCGGATCGTGCTGACCGGCGATGTGCCGAGCCCGGCCGCCCCTCCGCCGGGCTGCCGGTTCCACACCCGCTGCCCGCGCGCGCAGCCGGTCTGCCGTACCAGCGAGCCCGAGCTCACCGACGGCGGCGACGGACGCGCCGCCGCCTGCCACTTCGCCGATCCCTGACGGCGCGGCGCGAGCACAGGAGACCGCCACCATGAGCGCGACCGCGGAACTGCGTGACCGCACCAATGACTTCTACGCGCCGCTCAAGCGCCGCAAGGACGCGATCGAGGCGGAGTACCGCGCGCTGACGCCGCGTTCGGCCGCGCTGCACGCCGAGGCCGCGACCGTGTTTCCCGGCGGCTTCACGCGCGATGCCGTGCTGCGCCGGCCCTATGCGCCGTTCATCGAGAGCGGGGCGGGCAGCAGGATGATGGATGCCGACGGGCGCGCGATCGTCGATTTCTGGTTCAACGCCACCTCGCTGCCGCTGGGCCACTGCCATCCGACCGTGATGCAGGCGGCGGCGGCGCAGCTCGGCCGCGGCACCGCCTTCTTCGCGCCCGGCCGGGGCGAGATCGCGCTCGGGCGGCTTCTGCTCGACCGGCTCTGGCCCGAGGGGGGGGCGCGCGTGCGCTTCACCAACTCCGGCAGCGAGGCGGTGATGCTGGCGCTGCGCCTCGCGCGCGGCTTCACCGGGCGGACGGTGGTGGCGAAGTTCGAGGGCAGCTACCACGGCAGCTACGACGACGTCTCATGGTCGGTCGGTGCGGCGGCGGCGGCCCTCGGGCCGCTCGATCACCCGTCGGCCGCGCCGGAATCCGCCGGCCTGCCCTCGCCGCTCGGCCGCGCCTTGGTGCTGCCCTACAACGATCTCGCCGCCGCCGGCGCGCTGATCGAGCGCCACGCGGGAGAGCTCGCCGCGGTGATCCTCGAGCCGATGGCGAACCGGATGGGCCTCATCCTGCCCGAGCCCGCCTTCGTCGCCGGGCTCGCCGAACTGTGCCGCCGGCACGGCATCGTGCTGGTGTTCGACGAGGTGATCGCCTTCCGTGTCGGCTATCGCGGCGCGCAGGGACTGCTCGGCGTCCGGCCCGACCTGACGACACTCGGCAAGATCATCGGCGGCGGCTTCCCGGTCGGCGCAGTGATCGGCCGCGCCGACATCCTCGAATCGAGCCGGCCCTGGACCGCCGGCCGCGTCACCCATGCCGGCACGTTCAACGCCAATCCGATGACCATGGCGGCCGGGCTCGCGACCATGCAGGCGCTCGACGAGGAGGCGTTCGCGCGTCTGGCGGCGATGGGCGAGCGCATCCGCACGGCGCTGCGGGCGATCTGCGACGGCCTGCCGGTGCAGGTCACCGGCGCGGGGTCGCTGTTCAAGCTCACCGCGCTCGATCAGCCGATCCGCAGCTACCGCGACTCGGTGCACGCCGACCGGACCTGGGAGGAGATCGCCTCGCTGGCGCTGCTCAACCGCGGCTATCTGATGACGACGCAGTTGCAGGGCTGCGTCAGCCTGGCGACGAGCGAGGACGATGTCGCCGGCCTGCTGGATGCGCTCGCCGAGGTGATCCGGCTGATTTAGCGGAAACCGCCGACTGTTCGGCACGCCCCGTGCGGCGGTAGCGTGCGCGCGT
>CAZHMM010000065.1:0-5211 GCA_964533585.1 uncultured Elioraea sp. | reverse complement strand
TAGCGGAAACCGCCGACTGTTCGGCACGCCCCGTGCGGCGGTAGCGTGCGCGCGTGCTGCCGCTGCCGATTCTCCTCCCGTTCTTCGCGCTGATCGCGCTCGGCTACGCGCTCGGCCGCGGCCCGCTCGCCGCGCCGGCGGCGCAGAATGGCTTGCGCATCTTCGTGCTCTACGCGGCGCTGCCGGCCTTCATCTTCCGCTTCGTCGTCGAGGCCGCCGCACCGCCGCCCGCGGCCCTGCTCGCACCCGCGGCCTTCGCGCTGGCGATGCTCGCCACCGCCGTCGCCTGCGCCGTGTTCACACCGCCACGGGCGCGCGCACTCGCGGCGATGGGCGCGGTCAGCGCCAATGTCGGCTACATGGGCCTGCCGGCGATCGCGGTCTCGCCGCTCGGCGCCGACCCCGCCGCCACGGGCGCGGCGATCGCCATCCTGGTGATCGACGTGCTCGGCACCATGAACGCCAACATGCTGCTGCTGACCCGCGGGGGTCTGCGCGCCGGGGCCGCGGCGATGCTGCGCGCGCCGCTCGTCTGGGCGATGCTGGCGGGGCTGAGCGTGCGTCTCTCCGGCATCGCCCTGCCGGCGCCGGTGATGAGCCTCGCGGCGATGCTCGCCGGGGGCGCGGTGCCGGGCGCGCTGATCAGCCTCGGTGCCGCGCTTGCCGTCGGCGGCGGTGCGCTCGCGTTCGCGCCCCTCCGTCCGGTGCGCGCCGCACTGCCGGGCAAGCTGATCCTGCACCCTGCACTCGCCTGGCTCGCCGCCGCCGCGCTCGGCCTGCCCAGCGGCGCGACGGCGGCGACGGTGCTGATGGCGGCGACGCCGACCAGCCTCGGCTACTTCCTCATCGCCGGCGCAGGCGGGCAGGACCTCCGCGCCGCCGCCGCCCTCTGCCTCTGGACCACCGTGCTCAGCCTGCCGACGCTCGCGGCCTGGAGCGCCGCCCTCGCCTACGCGTAGTGCGGCTTCGCGTCCTTGGCGTCCTCGGCGCGGCGGATGCTCTCCAGGATCAGCCGCTCGGCCACGTCGGGGCCGCCCCAGTCGCCGAGCGAGACCTCCTTGCCCTTCTCCAGGTCCTTGTAGTGCTTGAAGAAGTGGGCGATCTGATCGATCAGGATCGCCGGCAGATCGGTGTGGCTGCGGATGCCAGAATAGAACGGGTGCAGCTTGTCCACCGGCACCGCCAGCACCTTCTCGTCCGGGCCCGCTTCGTCGCGCATCTGCAACACGCCCACGGGGCGGCAGCGCACGATGCAGCCCGGCACCAGCACGGCCTGCGTCACGATCATCACGTCCATCGGGTCGCCGTCCTCGGCGAGCGTGTGCGGGATGAAGCCGTAATTGCCGGGGTAGTACATCGCCGTGTGCAGGAAGCGGTCGACCATCAGCGCGCCCGAGTCCTTGTCGAGCTCGTACTTCACCGGCACGCCCCCCTGCGGGATCTCGACGATCACGTTGACGTCCTGCGGCGGGTTGCGGCCGATCGCGATGCGGCTGATGTCCACGGGGGGCTCCTCGATGCTGGCCGACTGACCTTAGCGGCCAGCTTGTGCCGAGGCCAACGCCGCGCTTGCGGCCGCGCCCCGCGCTGCGGCACCATTTCGTCCTCGCCTCGACACACGGAGGAGGAATCGCATGCTCCGGCGCAGCCTACTCGCGGTCGCGGTCGCGGCCGCCCTGCCGCTCGCCCTGCCTGCCGCGGCGCAGGCCCAGGGCGAGCTGATCGTCACCAAGCAGACTTTCGAGATCCCGTCCTTCACCACCCGCGCCGGCGCGACGGTGCCGACCCTGCGCATCGGCTATCAGACCGCAGGCGCGCTCAACGCCGCCGGCGACAATGCCGTGCTGATCGCGCATTTCTTCTCCGGCAACAGCCACGCCTTCGGCCGCTACGGCGCCGGCCAGACCGCGGGCTACTGGGACGCCATCATCGGCCCCGGCAAGCCGATCGACACCGACCGCTACTTCGTCGTCTCGGCCGACACGCCGGTGAACCTCAACACCGGCGACCGCAACACGGTCACCACCGGCCCGGCCAGCGTGAACCCGGCGACCGGCCGGCCCTGGGGCCTCGCCTTCCCCGTGCTGTCGATGCGCGACTTCGTCGAGACGCAGAAGGCGCTGCTCGATCATCTCGGCGTGCGGCGGCTGGCGCTCGTCGCCGGCGCCTCGATGGGCGCGCTTCAGACCATCGAGTGGGCGGTCGCGTATCCGGACATGGTCGCGCGCGCGATGCCGGTGATCGGCACCGACCGGGTGGATGGCTGGATCATCGGCTGGCTCGACATCTGGGCAGCACCGATCCGGCTCGATCCGAACTGGAAGGGCGGCGACTACTACGGCGGCCCTGCGCCGGTCGCCGGGCTGGCCGAGGCGCTCAAGATCGTCACCCATCATGCGCGCGACTGGCCCTGGGCGGACACGATCGGCGTCGGGCCGGCCGAGGGCCAGGACCCGCGCCGGTCGGTGACGGAACGCTTCGCGATCGAGAAGTGGCTCGACGATGCGGCGACGGCGCGCGCGCGCATCTCGGATGCGAACCACTTCCTCTACCTGATCCGCGCCAACCAGCTTTTCCTCAAGGAGTACGAGAGTCCCGAGGCCGCGCTGGCGCGCTCCCGCGCGCGCTGGCTGATCGTGCCGAGCGTGTCCGACCGGGTGTTCCCGATCGAGCACAACCGCCGCCTCGCCGCGACGCTGAAGGAGCAGGGACGGCAGGTGGAACTGGTCGAACTCACCGGCCCGCTCGGCCATCTGGAGGGGGTCGTGTCGATGGCGACGGCCGCGGACGCGATCCGCCGGCTGCTGGCCGAGTGACACGCGGCAGGCTGGGATGAGCGCAGGGCTTGCGCGGCCAGGCCCCGCCCCGCATCACTGGAGGCGGTGGGGCCGGTAGCTCAACGGTCAGAGCGGGCCGCTCATAACGGCTTGGTTGCGGGTTCGAGTCCTGCCCGGCCCACCAGATCCCGCCATATTTTTCCAGGGCGCCCCGTTCCGGAGGCTTCGCGGATACGATAGGACTATCGTCAGGATCGTCGTGATCCCGTACTCAGCGTTCCAGGCCCAGGTCGATGCCCCCGCCCCCCTCGCCCCGATCCCCTGCCTGGCTGACCCACGGGTCGGACCACGCAGCCTGACCGACGCGCGTTGCCTCATGGATGACGCCACGATCCAGGCGGTGATCCGCTCGGATACCGTCCCCACCCTGCTGGTCGACCCGGACGGTCAGGTGCTGGCGGCGAACGCGGCCGCCGAGGCCCTGCTCGGCCGGTGCGCGGGCGAGCGGTTGCGCGCACTCGACGGACCGGCGCTCGTGGCGCTGCTCGGCCGGTGCGCCAACGGCGCCGAGACGCAGGCCGCCGAGCTCGACCTGCCGGCCCGGTCCGGCGAGATCCGCAGTGTGCGGGTCGAGGCGGCGGCGCTCGGCGAGGGCATGGTCGTCCTCCGCCTGCGCGATCCGGCGCCGGTGCTCGGCGGGCCGGCCCTGCCGCGCGCGCAGACCGTGGACGACCTGCTCCGGGCGGTGCTCGCGACGGCGGTCGATGGCGTGATCATGATCGATGCGCGCGGCCGCATCCTCGTCTTCCACCCCGGCTGCGAGACGCTGTTCGGCTACCGCGCCGAGGAGGTGATCGGCCAGAACGTCAAGATCCTGATGCCGCCGCAGTTCCGCGACCATCACGACCGCTACCTCGACAACTACCTCCGCACGGGGGTGAAGCGGATCATCGGCATCGGCCGCGAGGTGATCGGCCAGCGCAAGGACGGCACCACCTTCCCGATGGACCTGTCGGTGGGCGAGACGCGGCAGGGCGACGAGCCGATCTTCGTCGGCGTGATCCACGACCTCTCGGCGCGCCAACGCTTCAAGGAGCAGCTTGCCCAGGCGCAGAAGATGGAGGCGATCGGTCAGCTCTCGGGGGGCATCGCGCATGACTTCAACAACCTGCTGACGGTCATCCTCGGCAGCGCCGAGACCCTGCACGAGGTGATCGAGGCGCGGCCCGATCTGCAGCACCATGTCGCCCTGATCCAGCGCGCGGGCGAGCGGGGGGCCGAGCTGACCAGGAGGCTGCTCGCCTTCGGCCGCCGCCAGATGCTGCGCCCGGCGGCGATCGACTGCAACGCGCTGCTGCGCTCGCTCGAACCCCTGCTGCGCGGCACGTTGCGTGAGGATATCGAGCTGCGCGCCGAGCTCGCCGCCGATCTCTGGACGGCGGTCGCCGATGCCGGCCAGCTCGAAGCGGCGATCCTCAACCTGTCCCTCAACGCGCAGGACGCGATGCCGGTCGGCGGGCGGCTCACCATCGCCACCGCCAATGCCCCGCTCGACGAGCACTACGCCGGCGACCATCTCGAACTGCGGTCCGGGCCCTATGTGGTGATCGCCGTCACCGATCACGGCACGGGAATGGCGCCGGAGGTGCGTGCGCAGGCCTTCGATCCGTTCTTCACCACCAAGGAGTTCGGCAAGGGCAGCGGCCTCGGGCTGAGCATGGTGTACGGCTTCGTCAAGCAGTCGAACGGCCACATCACGCTCTACAGCGAACCGGGCCTCGGCACGACCGTGCGCATCTACCTGCCGGCCGAACCGGAAGCGGCCGGGGCGTGGCGCGACTACGGGCAGGCACCCGGCGCGGCGATCGCCGGCGGCAACGAGACGATCCTCGTCGTCGAGGACGACGCCTTCGTGCGCGCCCATGCGATCGCCAGTCTGAGGAGTCTGGGCTACCGCGTCGTGCCGGCGACGAACGGAACGGAGGCGCTGGCCAAGCTGCAGAACGGCGAGACGATCGATCTGCTGTTCACCGACATCGTCATGCCGGGCGGCATGAACGGCTGGGAGCTTGCCGCGCGCGCCCAACGCCTTCGGCCGGGGCTGCGGATGCTGCTGACCTCCGGCTACGCGCTCGAGACGCTCGCCGCGCGCGGGCACGGCCATCCGGAGATGCCGATGCTCAGCAAGCCCTATCGGAAGTCGGCGCTTGCCCGGCGCGTGCGCGAGGCGCTGGCCGCGCCGGCAGCGCCAACGCCGGAATAGCCACCGCCCGCCCATGCGCCGTCCGCCATCGGCACGGACCGCGCCAGCCAGAGATCGGGCGCCGCCTTCGGTAGCGGCTACCGCGCCGGCACGCCGCGGGGCGCGGCGGGCGCCGGCGGGCCGCCCGCGCGCCCGCGCTTCCAGGCGGCGAGCAGGAAGCCGCTGATGCCC
>CAZHMM010000064.1:0-19938 GCA_964533585.1 uncultured Elioraea sp. | reverse complement strand
GGCTCTCCAGCCGGGCCGGCAGCGGCTCCCTGGCGGCGGCATGGGCGCCGGCACCGAGCAGCGCCTGCACCAGCGCCAGCGAGACGACGCGCACATAGGCGCCGGCGATCAGCATCGCGCCGCCGACGACCTCGGCCAGGATCACCGCGTAGGCGAGCACGGCCGGATAGCCGATCGATTCGAAGTAGCCGGCCGTGCCGGCGAGGCCAAAGGTGAACACCTTCAGCAGCAGGCCATGCGCGAGAAAGAGCACGCCCATGCTCACGCGCAGCAGCAGGGCCGCGTAGTCGGCGGGGTGGCGGGTCATCGATCGTCTCCTGGGCGGGTTGCGTTGCCCGCGAAGGTGAGGCGGTCGCGACCGTTGCGCCAATGCACGGCCGTGATGGCGGGGATCGCCGCGCCCGATCCGCCGCGATCGCGGCCCGGTCAGCCGGCGCCGACCGGGCGCATCTCGTCCAGCCGCGCGAACAGCTCGGCCCGCGGCAACTGGGTGTAGTCCTTCGCATGGTCCTCGCGCACCGCGGCGGCGAGGCCTGCGGGCATGATCGCGCGGATCTCACCGAGCAGGCGCGGCGGGGCGACCAGCACGATCGCCTGCGGCTCGCCCGACGCCACGGCGGCGTCGAGGTCGGCGACGAGTTCGCGCGCGAAATCCTTCTTCGCCGCCTCCTTGGGTGTCTCGCGCGGCTCCATCGCGCTGCGGTGCGGGCCCATGCTGTCGAATGCGCGGCCGGGCCGGTCCTCGCCGAGCTCGTGCACCTTGGCGTGCACGTCGGGGTTCTCCCACGTGCGGAGGGTCTCGTAGCCGGGCTTGTCCTTGCGCTTGACCAGCACCTCGGCGCGCGCGGCGTCGGCGATCACGAACCAGGTCGTGCGGTTCGGCATGGGCTTATTCTCCTTGGAAGTCCTGACTCACATCTCATCGGCCGCGTCGGGCAGTGTAGGCGCGCCACTTGGTTCCTGCCCAGGCGATCAGGGCCGCGCCCAGGGCGACCGGGACGGCGATCAGCGCAATGGTGGCGGCGAACACCACCAGCAGGGCCAGGATGCCGAGTCCGGCGGCGATCGCGGCGACCAGCACCACCGTGCCGAGCGCGCGCGAGCCCTGTGGCGGCGGTGCGCCCCGCCGGTCGTCCTGCCGCCCGTCCTGCCCGGCGGGCAGCACCTCGACCTGCCAGGTCCGTTCCTCGTCGCGGTCACGCTGCATCGCCAACACATCGCCCTTCCGCCGGCCCGCTTCAAGCGTGGGGCTTCCGGGACGCCGGGCCGCGCCGTAGCCTTGCGATCCAACCCGAGGGGCAGCGATGGCGGCGAAGAACCTGCTGGTGATCCTGTCGGACGAGCATCAGCCGGGCGCGCTCACCTGCGCGGGGCATCCGGTCGCGCACACGCCCAACCTGGACGCGCTGGCCCGCCGCGGCACGCGGTTCTCGGCGGCCTATACGCCCTCACCCATCTGTGTGCCGGCGCGCGCCGCCCTCGCCACCGGCCGGACGCTCGCGGCGATGGGGCGGTATTTCGACAACGCCGATCCGTATGACGGCGGCGTGCCGTCCTGGCACCACATCGTGCGCGAAGCCGGCCACACGGTCGTTTCGATCGGCAAGCTGCATTTCCGCGGCCTGCCCGGCGACGATCACGGCTTCTCGGCGGAGCGGCTGGCGATGCACGTGGTCGAGGGCAAGGGCGATCTCCTGGCACTGATCCGCGACGAGACCGCGCCGCCGCGCAAGGGGGCGGCGAAGCTCGCGGCGATGGCGGGGCCGGGCGAGAGCGACTACACGCGCTACGACCGCGACATCGCCTCGGAGGCGCAGGTGTGGCTGCGCGAGGAGGCCCCACGCCAGGAGAAGCCCTGGTGCCTGTTCGTCTCGCTGGTGACGCCGCATTTCCCGCTGATCGCCCCGCCCGAGCACTATTACGCGACCGATCCAGACCGGCTGCCTCTGCCGAAGCTCTATGCGCGCGAGGCGCGGCCGACGCACCCCTTCCTCGAGGACTATGCGCGCACCATCCCCTATGACGCGGCGGTGGAGGACGAGGCGACGGTGCGGCGGATGCTCGCCGGCTATTACGGTCTCGTCGGGTTCATGGACGAGCAGGTGGGGCGCATCCTCGCCTGCCTGGAGCAGGCCGGCCTGTCGCCGTCCACACGCGTGCTCTACGCCTCGGATCACGGCGACAATGCCGGTGCGCGCGGCCTCTGGGGCAAGAGCACGATGTACGAGGAGAGCGTCGGCGTGCCGATGATCCTGGCGGGGCATGGGGTGCCGGAGCGCACGGTGATCACCACCCCTGTCAGCCTGCTCGACGTGTTTCCGACGGCGCTCGACACGCTCGGGATCGCGGCCGAGGCGCCAGCCGGAACGGCCTCGCTCGTGTCGCTGGCGCGCGGGGCGCGGCCGCAGCGCGAGGTGATCTCGGAATATCACGCCGCGGGCTCGCGCCAGGCGGCGTTCATGCTGCGCGACGCGCGCTGGAAATATGTCCGCTACGTCGACTACCCGCCGCAGCTGTTCGATCTCGACGCGGACCCCGACGAGCTGGTCGATCTCGGCGCAAGCCGGGCGCATGCATCGCTGCGCGCCGGGCTCGAGGCCCGGCTGGTGGCGGCGCTCGGCGCCGATCCGGCGGAGATCGACGCGCGCGCGAAGGCCCGCCAAGCGGCGATGCTCGCGGCGGCCGGCGGGCGCGAGGCGGTGATGGCGCGCGGCGATCTGCCCTACTCCCCGCCCCCCGGCGCGCGCCCGGCCTGGAGTTGATCCCGCCGCCTCAGGGCGGCGCGCCGAGCCAGAGCGCGAGCAGGTCGCCGAACCCCCAGATCAGCGAGCCCGCGACACTGGTCGCGGCGAGATAGACCTTCTCAAGCCGTTGCGAGTCCAACATCACGCCGAGCGTGCTCTCGGCGCGCGCCAGCCGCTCCTCGACCGTCTCGGCGCGCGCGCCGAGTACGCGCTCGGGGATGTCGCGCGCAGCGAACAGGGCACCGAGCGACAGCGCAACGGCGATCGCGCCCCCGCGCTGGCCGTCGGTTGCCGAGCCGGCGAGCACGGCGTAGGCGATGCCGGCGAGCGCCGCCACGACGCTCGCCACGGCGACGAGGCGCAGCAGCGTCTTCTGCCGCAGCTTCACCTCCCGGCCTCAGGCAGGCTGCGCGCGACGATCTCGTCGATCCGCCCGGCGAGACGGTGCGGCGCCTTCGAGAAGAGCAGCGCGATCGCGAAGCGCGCGTGTGGATCGACGTGGAAGATGCCGCGCCAGGGCGCGACTTCGAGCACGTGCAGAAAGGGATAGGGCCGCCAACCGCGCGTGCGCAGCCGGGGCAGGGCAGCGAAGGAGGCTGTCTCGAGACGCTCAGCGACGGCGTCCTCATAGGCGGTCAGCGCGTCCCGCTCGGCGATCGCGCGCTCGGCGCGCTCAGTCGCGCCGCGCACCGGCCGGCCGCTCACCAGCACGGCCCGCTCCGCCTCCAGGCGGGCACGGTCGAGCGGCTCCTCATAGGAGGTGCGGTCGCGCACCAGGCGCACGGGGCGCGGCTCAGCCGGGGACCGCCATCCGTTTCGGCCGCGCGGCGCGTCGCCGCGGCCGTTCGGTTGCGATCGCCTCTGCTGCCCGCTGCCGCGCCGCCGCGCGCTTCGCCGCCGTCTCCGCCCGCAGCTCGGCCGCGGTGACCGGCTCGATGAGGTCGAGCGCGTTGTTCTTCAGCTGGTCGAGCTTCAGCGCGAGGAAGGCGGCCGTCACGTCATCGATCTCGACATCGCCGCCCGTCTCAAGCGCGATCTCGAACCGGTTCGGGCCGGTGCGCTGCACCCGCAACGCCACCTCGCCCGGCGCGCCGAGCAGCACGACCGAGGGGCCGGCCTCGAACCGCAGCGCCGCGGCGGCCAGGTGTGGTCCGACCGCACCGAGCGCCTCGCGCAGCGGCTTCTTGAGCGTTGCCGTCAGCGAGCCGCTGCCGACATGGACCGCGATGTCGGCGACGGCCTGGACATCGCCCAGGATCGCCGGTGCCGGCGTCTTGGCAGGCATGAGCTGCGCCCTTTCCCACGTCTTGAAGATTCTTCGAGAAACTAGGGCGGCCCGCCGCGGCGGTCAAGCGAAGACCGCGCTATTCCACCCGCGCGCCCGACAGCCGCACGAGCTCGGCCCATTTCGCCGCCTCGCCCCGATAGTAGGCGGTGAATGCCTCATGCCCCATGTTGACGGCGATCGTGCCGTCGGCGGTCATGCGCGCGACCCAGGCCTGGTCGGCGAAGATGCCGCGGATCGCCGCATCGACCCGCGCGACGATCGCTGCCGGCGTGCCGGCCGGCAGCATCACCGCGAACCAGCTGACGACCTCGGCGCCGGCATAGTGCTCCGCGAGGGTCGGCACCTCGGGCAGCGCGGGGCTGCGCTGCGGCGAGGTGACGGCGATCGCGCGCAGCCGCCCCGCGGTGACCAGCGGCATCGCCGTGCTCATGGTCGGCAGGCCGAACAGCACCTGGTTGCCGAGCACGGCGTTGATGATGTCCGGCGCGCCGCGATAGGGCACGTGCACCGCCTCGACGCCGGCGCGGCTCTTCAGCAGTTCGGCGGCCAGATGCGCGCCCGAACCGTTGCCGCCGGAGGCGTAGTTGTGCCGTCCCGGCTCGGCCTTCAGCAGCGCGACCAGCGCGACGAGGTCGCGCGGCGCGGCCTCGGCCGAGACGACCAGCAGATGCGGCATGGCGAAGGGCAGATGCACGGGGATGAAGTCGGCCAGCGGGTCGTACTCGACGCGGGCGTAGAGTGCCGGGTTGATCACCAGCGAGTTGGTGCCGAGGATCAGCGTGTAGCCGTCGGCCGGCGCGCGCGCGCCGTGCGTGAAGCCGATATTGCCGCCCGAGCCCGGACGGTTCTCGACCACCACGGGCTGGCCGAGCGCGGGCGAGAGCCGCTCGGCGATCTGGCGCGCGATCACGTCCGGCGCGCTGCCCGGGATGAAGGGGACGAGGAAGCGCACGGGTCGCGTCGGATAGGCCTGCGCCCGCGCGCGGGTCGTGGCGAGAACCGGCAGCGACAGCAGCACCATCCGGCGGCGCATGATCTTCCTCCCGCACTCGTTCTGTTCACGTCACGCTACGGGATCGGATGACGGGCTGACAAGCGCGACGCCGGCGTGGCAGGCTCGGCCCTCCACCGACGAGGGAGCAGAGCATGGCTGGGATCACCCGCACCGCCGAAGCCGTCTGGGAAGGCACGGGCAAGGAAGGATCGGGCACGCTGACGACACCCAGCGGCGTGCTGCCGGGCACACCCTATTCGTTCGCGCGCCGGTTCGAGAACGCGCCCGGCACCAACCCCGAGGAGCTGATCGCCGCCGCGCATGCCGGCTGCTTCGCGATGGCGCTCTCGTTCGGGCTGTCGAAGGAGGGGTTCAAGCCGAGGCGGCTGCACGCCAAGGCCGCGGTGACGATCGAGCCGAAGGACGGCGGGTTCGCGATCACGGCCTCGGCGCTGACGCTGCACGCCGAAGTGCCCGGGATCGAGCGCGAGAAGTTCGCCACCATCGTTGAAGGCGCCAAGTCGGGCTGCCCGGTGTCGAAGGTGCTCAACGCCACGGTGACGCTGGACTGGACGCTGGCCTAGTCCTGCGCCGCCGGGGCGGCGCGCGGGCCGCTGCTCGGGCCGAAGTGAACCATTTGGGGGAAAGGGCCATCGGCCCTTTCCCCCAAACCCCCTATCCCGCCAGCACACGCCTTAGCCGGCATCCGCCGCCGCGCCGGTGCCGCGCGCGATGTCGAGGAAGACCTGCTCCAGATCCTCCCGGCCGTAGCGCGCGATCAAATCTGCCGGCGCGCCGCGATCCACCACGCGGCCGCGCTTCAGCATCAGCACCTCGTCGCAGAGCCGCTCCACCTCCGCCATGTTGTGGCTCGCCAGCACCACGGCCGCGCCGGTCTCGGCCCGATACGCCTCCAGCCAGGCGCGCATCCGGTCGGCCGTGTCGGGATCGAGGCTTGCCGTCGGCTCATCCAGCAGCAGCACCTCCGGCGTGTTGATCAGCGCCTTCGCCAAGGCCGCGCGCGTCTTCTGCCCGGCCGACAGCTCGCCCGCCGGCCGGTCGAGCAGCGCGACCAGATCGAGCTCCTCCGCCAGCCGCGCGATCCGCGCCTCCAGCCGGGCGACGCCGTAGAAATGCCCATAGACGCGCAGGCTCTCGCGCACGCTCAACCGATGCGGCAGCGACACATAGGGCGAGGAGAAGTTCATCCGCGCGAGCGCCGCGAACCGGTCCTGCGCCATGTCGTGGCCCAGCACCGCGATCCGCCCGGCATCGGGGATCAGCAGGCCGAGCAGCATCGCGATCGTCGTGGTCTTGCCCGCGCCGTTGCCGCCCAGCAGCCCCACCGTCTGCCCCGCGCCGAGCGTGAACGAGACGTCGTCCACCGCCAGCACCTCGCCGTAGCGCTTGGCGAGCCCCGCCGCCTCCAGCACGATCCGCATGCGCCACCTCTGGCCCGGCCGCGCCCGCGCCGCAAGTGACGCGCCGCCGGCGCGCCGCTACGCTGCGCCCCGATGTCCCCCCCGCCCCTGCCCTCCACGGCCCTGCCGGCGCCTGCCAGCCTGCCGGCCGGCCTGCGCCTCTATGCCGTCGGCGATGTCCATGGCTGCGCCGACCAGCTCGACGCGATCCACGCCCGCATCGCCGCCGACGCCGCCCGCGCGCCCGAGCCCGAGCGACGGATCGTCTATCTCGGCGACTACATCGATCGCGGTCCGGACAGCCGCGGCGTGATCGCGCGCGTGCTCGCCCCGCCGATCGCCGGCCGGGCCGTGCATCTCTGCGGCAACCACGAGGCGATGATGCTCGAGGTGCTGGAGCGCCCGACCGACGAAGCGGCGCTCGCGCTGTGGCTGCGCAACGGCGGCGTGGCGACGCTCTCCTCCTACGGCCTCTCCGGCGAGGACCCGCCCGAGACCTGGTCCGGCCGCCTGCCGCAGGCCCACCTCGCCTTCCTGCGCGGCCTCGCCCGCAGCCACCGGGCGGGCGGCTACCTGTTCGCCCATGCCGGCATCCGGCCCGGCGTGCCGCTCGACGCGCAGGACGCGGACGACCTGCTCTGGATCCGTGAGCCCTTCCTCTGCTCCACGGCCGATCACGGCGCGGTGGTGGTGCACGGCCACACGCCCAAGAGCGCGCCGGTGATCCGAGCCAACCGCATCGGCCTCGACACCGGCGCGGTCTATGGCGGGAAGCTGACCGCCGCCGTGTTCTGGGCCGACCACATGGCGCTGTTCCAGGCATGAGCCACGCCGCTTGCCCCCGGCCCGGCCGGTCGCTATGCCGATGCCGATGACCGACCCCGAACCCGTCGATCTGGTCGCCGCGGCGCGCGCCCTGAAACGTGCCTCGGTGCTGGTGGTCGGCGACGCGATGCTCGACCGCTACGTCTACGGCACCGTCGAGCGTGTCTCGCCCGAGGCGCCGATCCCGGTGGTGACGGTCGAGCGCGAGATCGCCATGCCGGGTGGGGCGGGCAACGTGGTGCGCAACATCACGGCGCTCGGCGGCTCGGCCTCGTTCCTCACCGTGGTGGGCGACGACCAGGCGGGCTCGGACCTCACCGCGCTGATCGGCGGCCAGCCGAATGTCGAGCCCTGGCTTCTGGTGCAGGGCGGGCGTCTGACCACCGTCAAGACGCGCTACCTCGCTGCCGGCCAGCAGCTGCTGCGCGCTGACCGCGAAACGACCGAGGCGGTGCACCCGAAGCTCGCCGAACGCCTGGTGGCGATCGCCGCCGACGCGATGGCCGCCTGCAAGGTGGTGGTGATCAGCGATTACCTGAAGGGCACGCTCGCCGGCGACACGGCGCAGCGCATCATCGCCGCGGCCCGCAAGCGGCGGCGCACCGTCGTGGTCGATCCCAAGGGCCGCGACTATTCACGCTATGCCGGCGCCGACATCGTCACGCCGAACCGCCGCGAGCTCGCTGACGGCAGCTCCATGCCGACCAACACCGCCGACGAGGTGGTCGCCGCCTGCCGCGCGCTGATCGCCGCGCACGGCTTCGGCGCGGTGCTGTGCACGCGCTCCGAGGACGGGCTGACGCTGGTCGAGGGGCCGCAGGGCGCGCTGGTGAGCCACTTCGCCGCCGAGGCGAAGGAGGTGTTCGACGTCTCCGGCGCCGGCGACACGGTGGTGGCGACGCTCGCCGCCGGCATCGCCGCGGGGCTGAAGCTGCCGGTGGCGGCGCGGCTCGCCAACATCGCCGCCGGCGTGGTGGTGGGCAAGATCGGCACCGCCGTCGCGCGCGAGACCGAACTGCTCGAAGCGCTCGCCCCGGCCACCGGCGCGCTGCGCAAGGTGGTGAGCCTGGAGGCGGCGGCCGAGCAGGTCGAGCGCTGGCGCCGGCGCGGCTGGCGCATCGGCTTCACCAATGGCTGCTTCGATCTGCTGCATCCGGGCCACGTGCATCTGCTCGAACAGGCGCGCGGGGCCTGCGACAGGCTGGTGGTGGGGCTGAACTCGGATTCCTCCGTGCGCCGGCTGAAGGGCGCCAATCGCCCGGTGCAGCCGGAGGCGGCGCGCGCGGCCGTGCTGGCGAGCCTCGCCGATGTCGACCTGGTGACGATCTTCGAGGACGACACGCCCGAGACGCTGATCGCCGCGCTGCGCCCGGATGTGCTGGTGAAGGGGGCGGACTACACGCTCGATCAGGTGGTGGGGGCGGATCTGGTGCGGTCCTGGGGCGGGCGGGTGATGCTCGCCGAACTGCTGCCGGGCAATTCCACTACCGCAACGATCGCGCGGCTCAGGGGGTAGCGGCAGCGGGGCGCCGCGACCGCGCCCCGCCGCACGGCCGACATCAGCGCCTGGGGCGCTCGATGTTCCAGATCACCGGGAAGCCGAAATCGATCACGCCGCTGAGCTCGGCGCGCCAGGCCGCCGGGCTGCGGAACTGGCCGGCGATCGGGAAGGTGACGTCGCGATACGCCGCCTCCTGGATCCGTCCGGCGAGCTCCTTGCGCTTCTCGATGTCGCCCTCCGCCTCGAACTGCTCGATCAGCGCCTGCATCGCCTGGTCGCAGTAGCCCCAGGGCTGGTTGCCGGTGCAGTTGTAGCCCGTGCCCAGGTTGCTCAGCGGATCGGACATGTCGAAGCCGGTATAGACCACCGGCACCAGGTGCCAGCCCCCCTGGCCGATCGGGTCGCGCCGCACCCAGCGCTGGGCGATCGAGCTCCAGTCCTGCGCCTGCACATCGACATTCATGCCGGCCCGCTTCAGCCGGTCGATCAGCACCAGCCCATACGGGTTCAGCAGGATCGAATCCGCCGGCAGCAGCACCGTGATCGGCTCGTTGTTGTAGCCCGCCTCGCGCAGCAGGCTGCGCGCCTTCTCCAGCGATGGCTGGCGGATCGCCTCTGCGCCGCGCTCGCTCGAATACGGCGCGCCGCACATGAACAGCGACACGCAGTCGGGGAAGGCGAGCTCTGACGGCACGCCGGCGCCGGCGAGGATCTCGCTCCGGTCGAGCACCTGCTGGAGCACGCGGCGCATCCGCACGTCGTTGAACGGCGGCAGCGCGTGGTTGATGCTGAGCGCGTACATCATCTGCGCGATGCCGCCGACCTTGGCGATGACGATGTTGCGGTTGCGCTGCAGCCGCGGCAGGTGATCGACCGGCACGTATTCGAGGTAGTCGACCTCGTTCTGCTGCAAGGCCGCCGCGCGCAGCCCCGGATCGGGCAGGGTCAGCATCTCCACCCGCTCGAGCTTCGGCACCTTGCCGCCGGCCAGTCCATCCGCCGGCTCGGCGCGCGGCACGTAGTCCGGGTTGCGGCGGAACTCCGCCTTCTCGCCCGGCACCCAGGTGTTGCGGTCGAACAGGAACGGCCCCGAGCCCATGATCTCGCGCACGGTCTGGGTCGGCGGCGTGGCATCGGCGATGCGCGCGGGCATGATGAAGGGCACGTGCACGCTCGGCTTGCCGAGCGCGTCGAGCACGCCGCCGAACGGGCGCGACAGCGCGATCACGAAGGTGTCCGGATCGACCACCCGGAGCTCGCGCGTCGCCGCCATCAGCCGCCGGCCGATCGCATCGCGCCCGCCCCAGCGCTTCAGCGAGGCGACCACGTCATCGGCCGTCACGCGGCTGCCATCGTGGAACTTGAGGCCGGGGCGCAGCTTGAAGGTCCAGGTCAGCCGGTCATCGCTGATCTGCCAGCCCTCCAGCATCTGCGGCTGGAACCGGCCCTGGCTGTCCATCGCCACCAGCGTGTCGAACACCATGTAGGCGAAGTTGCGGGTGACGAAGGACGGCCCGGCGATCGGGTCGAGATTCTGCAACCCGACATTGACGACGAAGCGGAATGGCCGGTCGGTCTGCGCTGGCGCCGGCTGCGTCGCGCCAACCGCGAGCAGCGCCACCATGGCGCCGGTGCGAAGTGCAGTTCTCAGTCCCATCGTCCCTCTCTCCTTTCCCGAGTGCCCGGCCGCGCCTGAAGCCGGCCGTCGTGTTCAGCCCTTGTCGTGCGCGCTCGCCCAGGCTTCCGCCACCTCCGTGCCGGTTGCGAACCAGACGCCCGGGAAGGTCTGGATCCAGGCGATCATCTCGCGCAAGAGCGCGATCCGGCTGGGCCGGCCGCTCACCTGCGGGTGCATCAACAGATCGAACAGCCCGCCCCAGCGGTAGATCTCGCGGAACTCGTCCTGCCAGACCTCCTTGATGTGACTGTTGGTGAAGATCGGCCGCGGCGACTTGATCGAGAACAGCGCGAACGGCGCGTCGTCCAGGCTCCAGTGCCAGGGCAGCTCGACCGGCCCCTTCGACCCGTCCGGCAGGATGTGCCGGTACGGGTTGATGTCGTCCATCAGCGAGGAATCGTAGAGGAAGTTGTGCTTCTGCAACAGGCGGATCAGCAGCGCGCTCGTCTCGCCCGCGGGCGAGCGGTAGCCCTTCGGGACCACGCCGACCGTGCGCTTCAGCGCCTCCAGCCCCTTCTCCATCTCCTCGATCTCCTGATCCGGAAAATCGGGATCGATCCAGCGATGGCTGTAGGAGTGGTGCGCGACCTCGTGGCCCTCGCGCAGGATCATCTCCACCCGGCCGGTATGGTGCTCCGCCGTCCAGCCGGGCACGAAGAACGTGCCCTTCACCCCGGCCTCGTTCAGCACTTCGAGGATCTTCGGCACCGCGACCTTCGCGCCATAGGTGCCCTGGCTCAGCGTGCCCGGCCGCTTGGCGTTCGCCGGATCGCGCGACAGCCACAGCGTCTCGGCATCGAAGTCGAAGGTGAGCATCACGGCGACGCGCGCGCCGTTCGGCCAGTTGATGCGCATGTCGATCATCGATCCGGCGTCCTTTCCATCTGTCCTGGATCAGGCTCGCGCGGCGGATGCCGCGCCGCAAGCCACCCGCCATCCACCGCGATCACCTCGCCCGCGACGTAGGAGGCATCGTCCGAGGCGAGGAAGGCGATCACGGCGGCGACCTCCTCGGGCGAGCCCGCGCGGCGGAGCGGCGTCGGCGCGAGCACCGCGCGCCGGTAGTACGGGTTCTGCCGATGGCCCTCGGTCATGCGCGTCTCGATCACGCCAGGTGCGACCGCGTTGACCAGGATGCCCTCGGGGGCGAGTTCGCCGGCGAGCTGGCGCGTGAACTGCGCCACACCCGCCTTGGCGACCGCATAGGCGGTGGTGCCGGGATGGCCGACCTCGCCGAACACCGAGGCGACGTTGACGATCCGCCCGCCCGGCCGTGCGAGCAGCGGCAGCGCGTCGCGGGTGATGCGCAGCACCGCTTTCAGGTTGGTGTCGATGAAGCGGTCGATCAGCGCGTCGTCGGACTCGGCGAGCGGCTTCGATCCGCCGATGCCGGCGTTGTTCACCAGGATGTCGATCCGCCCGAGCGCGACGCGCGCGGCCTCGGCCAGCGCCTGCCCCGCACCCGGCGCGGCGAGGTCGAGCGTGAGCGCCACCCCGCCACAGGCCGCAGCGGTCTCGGCCACCGCGGGATCGATGTCGGCGAGCAGCACGCGCGCGCCCTCGGCGGCGAGACGGCGCGCGGTCGCGGCACCGATGCCGCGCGCCGCACCGGTGACGATCGCCGCACGGCCGGCGAAGCGCGTCGCGTCAGGCAAGCTTGCCTCCGTCCACCGGCAGCGCGACCCCGGTGATGTAGCTCGCCGCATCGCTCAGCAGGAACAACACGCTCTCGGCCACCTCATCAACCGTGCCGAACCGGCCCATCGGATTGCGCGCGCGGAACGCCGCCTCGCGCGCCGCGACCGCCGCCGCATCGCCCGCCTGGGCGAAGGTGTCGCGCAGCATCGGCGTCTCGATCGGGCCGGGACAGACGCAGTTGGCACGGATGCCCTGCGTCACGTGGCTGACCGCGAGCGAGCGCGTCAGCAGCACGACCGCACCCTTGCTCGCCGAATAGGCCGGCATGGTCGGGTTGCCGGCGAGCCCGGCGCCGGAGGCGAAGGTGACGATCGCACCGCGCCCGGCCGCCAGCATCTGCGGCAGCACCGCGCGGATCGCGAGCCAGGTGCCCTTGACGTTCACCGCGAACAGCCGGTCCCAGTCGCTCTCCGAAACCTCGGCAAGCGGCGCGGCCGGGCCGAGGATGCCGGCGGCGGTGGCGAGCAGCGCGATCGGGCCGAGCGGCGCGGCGGCGGCGAGCACGCGCGCGTGGTCGGCCGATGCGGTCACATCGCCCACCACGCTGACCGCCCCGGGACAGGACGCGGCCGTCTCGGCGAGTCCGTCGGCGTCACGGTCGAACAGCACCAGGCGCGCGCCCTCGGCCGCAAGCCCGATCGCGGTCGCGCGGCCCAGCCCGGAGGCCGCGCCGGTGACGACGCCGACCCGCCCGGTGAACCGATCCGGCCGCGCCATGCTCAGCTGCGCGCGCGCGTGGCCGCGCCCTCGCGCCGGTTGATCGCGCCGCCGCCGCCGACATCCAGCACCGAGCCGGTGATGTAGTCGGCCGCGTCGGAGCAGAGGAACAGCACCGCGTCGGCGAAGGCGCCGGGCCGCCGCCCTCGCCCGAGCAGCGACCGCCCGACGACCGCCTCGGCATAACCGGGCGGCATGGTGACGAGCGCGCTGCCTTCGGCGAAGGGCGGGCGCGCGCTGTTCACCCGCACGCCGCGCGGACCAAGCTCGATCGCGAAGGCGCGCGTGAGATACTCGAGCGCGCATTTCGACGCGCCATAGGGCACGCCGTTGCCGCGGATCACCTCGGCGGCCGAGGAGGTGACGTTGACGATCGCGCCGCGCCCGGCCTCGGCCATCGCGCGGCCGATCCCCTGCATCAGCCGGAACGGCGCACGCGTGTTGACGCCGAGGATGCGGTCGTACTCGGCGGGCGTGACCTCCATCAGCGGAATGAACGGATAGATGCCGGCGTTGTTCACCAGCACATGCGGCGCCCCGGCCGCGGTCGCCGCCGCGATCAGGCCGTCGATGCCGGCATCCGTCGTGAGATCGGCCGCGTGCAGCGTCACGCGGTCGGGCGCGGTTCCCTCCGGCACCGCGGCGGCGAGATCGGCCTCGCGTCGATCGGCCAGCAGCAGCGCCGCGCCCTCGGCCGCGAAGGCTGCCGCAAGCTCGCGGCCATAGACCCCGGCCGCACCGGTGATGACGACCTGCTGGCCGGAAAAGCGCATCGGGGTGGCCCTTCTCAGTGCGCGATCTGGGGAAACTCGGCCTGCAAGGCGGCGAAGGCGGCGCGCACCTCGCTGCCGTCGCCGCGCCTGTCGGGGGTGGCCTCGACGAGGGCGAAGATGCGCCGCTTGGCGTAGTGGCGCCAATGCACGGGCAGGCGGGCGAGGATGCCGGTCAGCGCGGCATAGTTCGCCTCGGTCCAGACCCGCTCGTAGGCGGTACGTTCCGGTCCCGCGTCGAACGCGCGGGGCGGCGCCGCTGCGAGCTCCGCCCGGCGGGCCGCCGTCGCCGCCGCGTCGCCGGGCACGACGCCATAGTCGCGCGCGGCCGCCTCGGCCGTCACCTTGCCGCCGGCGACATCGGCCAACACGGCCTCGGCGGGGCGCTGCCAGGCCGGACCCCAGCCCGACCCGCCCGAGCAGACGATGCGGATCACATCCCCCGGATCAAGCGTCACCACATCGGTGTTGCCGAGGTTCTCGGCGCGGTTGGTTCCCGGGTTGCGCCAGAACTGCGAGGCCGCCCCGGCCCGCCCGCCCTCGACGCCCCAGGAGCGGAAACGCGATCGGTCGCGGTTGCGCGCGGTCACGACCGTGCCCGGCGCGTGCACGCGGAACTCCAGCACGGTCGCGAGCCCGCCGCGATGCAGCCCCGCGCCGCCGCTGTCGGGTTCGAGCCCGTAGCGCAGGATGCGGATCGGCACCTCGGCCTCGTTGATCTCGACCGGTGTGTTCTTGAGGAAGCCGCTGTTCGCGCCCGATCCGTCCATGCCGTCGCCGAACGGCGAGCCGCCGGCGCCGCCCGTGATCGGGTCGATCGCCGCCATCACGCGCCGGCCGGTGCGGTTGTCGGTGGTATTCACGTTCATCATCGGCCCGCCGCTGCCGGGACCGGCCGGCAGACGATCGGGCACGGCGCGCTGGAACGCGCCGATGATCACGCCTTGCAGCCGGCCGCAGGTCAGCGAGCGCATCCCCACCGCCGCCGGGAAGACCGGGTTCAGCACCGTGCCCTCCGGCACGATGCAGGTCGCCGGGCGCACCAGCCCGCCGTTCAGCAGCACCGAGCTGTCGAGCGTGTAGAGCGCGTAGTTCCAGCCCACCATCAGCAGGATGTGGCGCGGATTGCCGCCGGTCGGCATGTTCAGCGAGGCGGCGAGCTGCGGGTCGGAGCCGGTCAAGTCGAGCAGCGCCTCCTCGCCGCGAATCTTCAGGGTCAGGTGCAGCCGGCAGGGCAGCCCGTTCGGCGAGTCCTCGTCGAGGTAGTCGGTGAACGGGTAGTCCCCGTCGGGGATCGTGGCGAGCACGCGGCGGGCCTGGCGCTCGCCGAGATCGAGCAGGTCGCGGATGCCCTGGCGGAACGTCTCGACGCCGAAGCGGCGGATCATCTCGTGCACCTTGCGCTCGCCGGTCGCAACCGAGGCGAGCTGCGCCTTCAGGTCGCCCCAGTTCTGGGTCGGCGCGCGCACGTTCAGCAGCATGATGTCGAGCAGGCGCTGATCGAGCGTGCCGGCGTTCACGAGCTTGCAGGGCGGGAAGCGGATGCCCTCCTGGTGCACCTCGGTCAGCGTGCGCGAGAGCGAGGCCGGCACCGCGCCGCCGACATCGGTGTTGTGGATGTGGCCGACCGCGAAGCAGACGAGCTCGCCCTGCCAGAAGATCGGCTTCCAGAGGTGGATGTCCGGCGAGTGGGTGCAGACGAACCCGCTATAGGGATCGTTGGTCATGCACACATCGCCCTCGCGATAGTCGTCGATCGCGCGAATCACCGGGCCATAGTCGAGGCCGACGAACCAGGTCGCGCCGAGCTCGCGCGGGCTTGCGAAGGTCTGCCCGTCGGGCGTGCAGAGCCCGGTGGTGAAGTCCTCGGTCTCCTTGACGAAGGTGGAGTGGGCCGTGCGGAACAGCGTGAACGCCATGCTCTCGGCGGCCGCCTGGGCATGGTTGCCGAGAATCTGCAGCGTGACGGGATCGATCGACATCGCGGGGCCTCAGTCGAGGGTCAGACGGAGATTGCCGAACCGGTCCACCTCGCCGCGCATGCCGGGCGGGATGCAGGTGGTGCAGTCCTCCTGCAGCACGATGCAGGGGCCGGCGAAGCGGTGGCCGTGACGCAGCGCCGTGCGCGCATAGAGCGGCGCCGTGCGGCGTGCGCCGTCGAGCCAGATGTCGACCTCACGCAGCCGCTCGGGCGTGCCGCTCTCGCGCGCCTGTTCGGGAAAGCGCGGCCGCTTCACCGTGCCCTCCACCACCATGCGCAGCGCGATCGCCTGGATCGGCGCCGCCGGATCGGCATGGCCGTAGATGCGCTCATGCGCGCGATGGAACGCCGCGGCGATCGCGGCGAGATCGGCGCCGGCGAGCCAGGCCCGCTCGAGCGGCACCTCGATCTCGAAGGACTGGCCGTGGTAGCGCATCTCGGCCGAGGGCTTCAGCGTCACCTCGCCCTGGAAGCGCTGGTCCTCGCGGATCCAGCGCATCGCCTCCGCCTCCAGCCGCGCGAAGGCGTCGAGGATGCGCGGCAGCGAGTCCGCATCGAGATCCGCATAGACCGTCTCGATCACGTCACCGCGGATATCGGCGATCAGTCCGCCGAGGGCGGACAGCACGCCGGGCGTGGTCGGCACCAGCACCTCGCGCATGCCGAGCTCGCGCGCGAGCAGCGCGCCCAGCATCGGCCCGGCGCCGCCGAACGGCAGCAGGCAGAACTCGCGCGCATCCACCCCCTGGCGCGCGGCGAGCTTGCTGATCTCGCGGTACATGCCGCTGATCGCGACCTGCACGATCGCCTCGGCCGCCTGCTCGCGCGTCCGCCCGAGCGGGGCGGCGATCGCGTCCACCGCCGCCTCGGCGAGATCGCGCCGCACCGTCACGCTGTCATAGCCGAGCGCGCCATGACCGATCAGCCCCAGCACGCACATCGCATCGGTGATGGTCGCGCTCGTGCCGCCGCGGCCGTAGCAGGCCGGTCCGGGCGTCGAGCCCGCGCTCTCCGGCCCGACGGTCAGCCGCTTCAGGGCATCGACCGCGGCGATCGAGCCGCCGCCCTCGCCGATCGAGGTGACGGCGACGGTCGGGATGAAGACCTGGAAGTCGCCGACCCGCTCGCCCGTGCCGTAGGACGGCGCGCCGTCGATGATTACCGCCACGTCGGCGCTGGTGCCGCCGATGTCGAGGCTCATCGCGCGCGCGACACCTGCCTGACGGGCGACGAAGGCCGCGCCGATCGCACCGGCCGCCGTGCCGGAGAGCAGCATCTCGACGCAGCGCGTCTTGCCGAGCTCGGCGCGCATCACGCCGCCGTTCGACTTCGTCACCATCGGCTCGGCCTTGACCCCGGCCTGCCGCAGCGCCGCCTGCAACGCGCCGAGATATTCGGCTACACGCGGCTGGGCATGGCCGTGCACGGTGGCGGTGACGGTGCGCTCGTACTCGCGGATGATCGGCCAGACATCCGCCGAGCAGTACACCGGCAGGCCAGCGCGTCTGCGCGTGATCACAGCCCTTGCCGCGTGCTCGTGCGCGGGGTTGCGGTAGGAATGCAGCAACGCGATCACGATCCCCTCCGCGCCGGCGGCCTCGGCCTCGGCGAGCGCGGCCGCGACCGAAGCCTCGTCGAGCGGTTCGAGCTCACCGCCATCCGCGCCGAGCCTGCCGTCGATCTCGAACACGCGCGCGCGTGGCACCAGCGGCTTCGGCCGTTGCGACAGCAGGTGATACGGGTCGGGCGACTTCAGCCGCGCAAGTTCGAGCACGTCGCGGAAATGCCGCGTGACGAAGAGGGCAAGCCGGATCCCCTTGCGCTGGATCACCGCGTTCACGCCGACGGTGGTGCCGTGCGTGAACCACGTGATCGCGTCCGGGCCGATGCCGAACCGCTGCTCGACGCCCGCGAGCCCCGCGATCACCTCGGCACCCGGTGTCGCCGGGGTAGACAGCACCTTCAGCGTCGAGAGCGCGCCGGTCGCCTCGTCGAGCAGGCAGAAATCCGCAAATGTCCCGCCGATATCGACACCGAGCCGGAAGGACATGCGCGTCAGATCTCCCACTGGAAGCCGTCGATGGTGATCGCCTGGCCGGTGATGAAGAAGGGCTCGGCGGTGGCGAGGAAGGCGACGAGTTGCGCGACATCGGCCGGCTTGCCGACGCGCTGGAGCGCGATCTTCTTCGCCAGCTCCGGCCCGCGCGCGCGCGTGAGCGAGTTGCCGATCTCGGTCTCGATGATGCCGGGACAGACCGCGTTGATCGCGATCGTCGGCCCGAGCTCCTTCGCGAGCGCCTTGGTCATGCCGATGATGCCGGCCTTGGCGGCGGCATAGGAGAACTTCGAGACCGCGCTGGTGACACCGCCGGTATGCGCGTTCAGCGACGACATCGAGACGATGCGTCCGCCGCCGCCCTCCAGCATCAGCGGCGCGAAGGCCTGGATGTAGTTGAAGCAGGACTTCAGGTTCACCGCGATGGTGCGGTCGAACGCGTCCTCGCTGATCTCGAGGATGCCGGTCGGGTTGCCGCGTCCGGCATTGTTGACCAGCACGTCGCAGCGGCCGAACCGCGCGGTCACCGCGGCGGCGATCTCGCGCGCGCGGGCGTGGTCGGCGACATCCGCCTCCTCGATCATCGCCGCGCGGCCCATCGCCTCGACCTCGCCCTGCGTGCGCTCCATCTCCGGACGCAGCAGATCAACGATGACGATGTCGAGGCCGCGCGCGGCGAGCGCGTGGACGCAGCCGCGGCCGATGCCGCGCGCCCCGCCGGTGACGACGGCGACCCTGGTCTCTGATCTCATCCGGCTTTCCCCTCCGCGACCGCGCGCAGTTCCTCGGCGAGGGTGCGGCCGATCGCCCGCTCGCCGCGTTCGACCGCGCCGATCAGCGCGACCAGGTGATCGAGCGCCGGCGTCGCGAGCCCGTGCCGACGGGCGGCCGCCAGAACCGGGGCGAGCTGGGCCGCGGCGTCGGTCGGGCGCCGGCGCACCGCGATGTCGCGCCAGATCCCCGAATAGGGCTTGGCTGTGCGCGTATTGAACGCGACCATCGCGGCGATCGAGGCGTCGATGCCGGCCGCGTCGTTGCGCGCGAAGGGCTCGGGCGTGAAGCCGTTGAAGCCGCGCGGGCTGATGCCCTCGGCCGCAGCCACCGCCAGCACCTCGCGCACCAGGGCGATGTTGAGCGCGCGCAGCGCCGGGTCGCCGATGAAGCCGGCGATCGTCATGTCGGCAATGGCGCTCGCCTTCAAGAGCGCGCCGTAGCCGGTCTTGCCCCAGAGATAGGCGAAGATGTCGTCGGTCAGTTCGGCATCCGGCTCGAAATCCCGCAGCAGCGCATGCCAGGCGCGGATGCGCTCGCTCTGCGCGCCGTCGAGCTCGCCGACCACCACCGCGCCGCGATTGGCGTAGAGAATCTCGCCGGGCGCCTGCCAATCGGCGCCGAAATTGACGAAGGCGCCGATCGTGCGCTGCCGCCCAACCACCGCGGCGATCTCGATCTCGTTCAGCCCGTTCTGCGCCGAGACGACCGTGCCGTCATCGGCGAGGTGGGGGGCGAGCTGACGGATCGCCGCCGCGGTGTGGTGCGCCTTCACCGCCAGGATCGCACGGCGGAACCGGCCGCGGATGGTGTCGGGCGTGAAGGCCGGCGCGCCGACCGTGAAGGCCGCGACCGGACCCTCGATCGCGAGCCGCCCGCCGGCGATCGCCTCGACATGCGCCGCGTCCACATCGACGAACGCGACCTCATGGCCCTGCCGCGCGAGGAACGCGCCGATCGTGCCGCCGATCGCCCCTGCGCCCCAGATCAGGATCGGCCCGTCCGTCATGTCCACTCGTCATGCCGCATGGCGGGGAACGCTAGGCGCGCATGACGTGCAGGGCAACACTCCGTCATGTCTTGACGTATTGCGCGAGTGATGGCCAGCATTCGCGGCAAACCTTGGGGAGACGAGCAATGCGGAAGCAGAATGAGCCTGCATCCGCGGCCGATCTTGGCCGCCGTGATCTGTTGAAGGCCGGTGCCGCCGGGGCGGCCGTCGCCGCCGTGGGGCTGCCGCACGAGGCCGCGGCGCAGCGCGGCGGCGGGCGGATCGTGTTCGCTAACGGCAGCGCCTACGACACCATGGACCCGCACGCGACCTTCGATGTCGGGCGGGTGGCGTATCGGCTGAACTGCTACGACTCGCTGCTGCGCTGGCTCGACAACCCACCCAAGCTCGAGCCGTGGCTGGCGGAGTCCTACACGGTCAGCGAGGACGGCAAGCGCTACACCTTCAAGCTGCGCGAGGGCGTGAAGTTCCACGACGGGACG
>CAZHMM010000063.1:0-20130 GCA_964533585.1 uncultured Elioraea sp. | reverse complement strand
CTCGACGCGGTCGGCAACACCACCAAGGCCGTCACCAAGGGCTACGCGATCGGCTCGGCCGGCCTCGCCGCGGTGGTGCTGTTCGCCGCGTATATCGAGGACCTGAAGCACTACTTCCCCGACATCCAGGTCGCGTTCTCGCTCGCCGATCCGTTCGTGGTGGTCGGGCTGTTCGCGGGCGGGCTGCTGCCCTACCTGTTCGGCGCGATGGGCATGACCGCGGTCGGCCGCGCGGCCGGCGCCGTGGTGGTGGAGGTGCGACGCCAGTTCCGCGAGATCCCCGGCATCATGGAGGGCACCGCCAAGCCGGAATACGGCCGCGCGGTCGACATGCTGACCAAGGCCGCGATCAAGGAGATGGTCATCCCCTCGATGCTGCCGGTGTTCGCGCCGGTGGTGCTGTGGGTGGTGATCTGGGCGATCGCCGGCCAGTCGGCGGCGTTCTCCGCGCTCGGCGCGATGCTGCTCGGCACGATCGTGACCGGCATCTTCGTCGCGATCTCGATGACCGCCGGCGGCGGCGCGTGGGACAACGCCAAGAAGCTGATCGAGACCGGGCTGCACGGCGGCAAGGGCTCCGAGGCGCACAAGGCGGCGGTCACCGGCGACACCGTCGGCGATCCCTACAAGGACACGGCCGGCCCGGCGGTGAACCCGATGATCAAGATCATCAACATCGTCGCCCTGCTGCTGCTCGCGATCCTCGCCAAGCTGCTCGGCTGACAGTCGGGCGTCCGAAAAGCAACGCCCCGCCGGAGCGATCCGGCGGGGCGTTTGCGTTCAGTTGGCTTGTCTGCTGCGGCGCGGCCGCGTCAGAACGGCCCGCCGCTGCCCGGCGTCCGCCCGCTGTCGCTGCCGGGCGTGAACCGGCCAATATTGCCGAACAACAGCTGGAGGAAGCTGCGGTCATTGCCCGGCGTGGGCGTGACGCGCGAAACCGGCGTGACCTCGGCCGCATCGTTGAGCCCGAGCGTTTCCACCTTCTGCACCACGCCGCGCCCGTCGAAGCGGATCGCGACGACCGTCTGCTCATCCACCGCCTGGGTGCGGCCGACGCGGGTGCGGGTGACGCTGCTGACATAGAACCAGGAATCGTCCCCGAAGGGGGCGGTGATCGAGGGCGAGCCGAGCAGGGCGGCGATATCGGCCCGGGTCTGCACCCCCGGCACGATCTCCTCGAGCTGATAGGCTTCGACGCGGTGGCCGCGCGTTTCCTTGGTCGGCGCGACCATCGCGCAGCCGCCGATCGCCAGGGCCGCCGCAAGCACCGCGCCGCGTTGGATTGGCAACACCGTCATGACCTGGCTCCATGCTCCCCTCTCCGGCCGCCGGATTGACCAGACCCGCCGGAGCGCCATCTGATGCGGTGACACACTGTCACCGACCCTGTCAATCGAGCCGCAATGCCGCTCTCCCGCCTGTTCCGCCGCCGCCCCTTCGAGCGCGAGGGCTTTCTGCTCTACGGCGCGGCCGTGGCGGCGGCGCGCGAGCCGGCCTGGTATCTCGAGCTCGGCGTGCCCGACACGCTGGACGGGCGGTTCGACATGGTCGCGCTGCATGCCTTCCTGCTGATCGACCGGATGCGCGAGGAGCCCGGCGAGGAGCCGCCGGCGCTGTCGCAGGCCGTGTTCGACGCGATGTTCGCCGACATGGACCAGAACCTGCGGGAGATGGGGGTCGCGGACCTCGGTGTCGGTAAGCGCGTGAAGCGGATGTGGGAGGCGTTCCACGGCCGCGCGACCGCCTACATGGCGGCGCTCGCCGAGTCGGACGACGCAGCCCTCGCCGCGGCGCTGTCTCGCAATGTGTGGCGCTCGACCGAGCCGGTGACCGGCGCGGCCCGGCTCGCGGCGGCGACGCGGCGGCAGCGCGCCCATCTCGGCGCCCAGCCCTTCGCCGCCTTGCGCCGCGGCGAGGCATCCTTCCTGCCGGCCGCCGAGTCGCTCGCATGACGCCCGCACCCGAGTTCTCCCGCCTCGTCGAGGCCAGCCGGCTGCGTGCCGCCGGCGAACGCGTCGAGCTCGCTGCCAGCCCTGCCGAGTGCGCTGGCGTGGCCGCCCGGCTCGCCCTCGACGCCGTCGGCGCGCTCACCGCGACCGTGCAGCTCACGCCGGCCGGGGCGGGCGTGGTCACAGCCGAGGGCACGATCCACGCGCGCGTCACCCAGACCTGCGTGATCTCGCTTGAACCCTTCGAGCAGACGCTCGAGGTGCCGCTGCGGCTGGTGTTCCGCCCTGGCAGCGAGGCCGATCTCGCCGCCGATCAGACCGTCGATCCGGAGGCCGAAGACGAGCTGCCCTATGCGGACGGCCGGTTCGATCTCGGCGAGTCGGTGGTGGAGACCCTTGCGCTGTCCCTCGACCCGTGGCCCCGCCGGCCGGGCGCGGTGCTCGACGTGCCGCCACCGCCGGAGGCAGCGCCGGACGGACCGTTTGCCGCGCTCGTGCGCCGGCGCAAGGGCTGAGCGCATCCGCTCTGCTCTCCGCGCGGCCCTGGCCGACGCGCGATCCGGGGACATGTAACTTTACGGGGGTGCGGGGGTCTGCTAGTCAGCCGCGTCCACCCAGTTTCCATTTTGTGACAAGGCGAGGCCCGTGCCATGGCGGTCCCGAAGCGCAAGACGTCCCCCTCCCGGCGCAACATGCGGCGGTCGCACGAGGCCCTCGGCCGTGAGGCGAATGCCGAGTGCGCGAACTGCGGCGAACTGAAGCGCCCGCATCATGTCTGCCCGTCCTGCGGGCATTATGATGGGCGCGAGGTCGCGCCGGCCGGCAAGACGCTGAAGGCGGTCGTCCGTCCCTGACGGGACGGCGCGGCGTCCCCCCCGGCGCCCCGGCCGATGAGGCGGAGTCCGACGCGGTGAGCGCGTCCGGTGTCCTGGCGATCGACGCGATGGGCGGCGACCGCGCCCCCGAGATCGTGGTCGAGGGGCTGGAGATCGCCGCCGAGCGCCACCCGCAGGTCCGTTTCCTGCTGTTCGGCGACGAGGCGCGCGTGGCCCCGCTGCTCGCCGCGCATCCGCGCGCGCGCGCGGCCTCGACGCTGCGCCATGCGCCGGAGGCGGTGCCCAACGAGATGAAGCCGACGGCCGCGCTGCGGCTGCGCGGCGCCTCGATGCGGCTCGCGATCGAGGCCGTGGCGGCGGGCGAGGCCGAGGGTGTGGTCTCGGCGGGCAACACAGGCGCGCTGATGGCGCTCGCCAAGATCGTGCTGAAGACGCTCGCGGGCATCGACCGGCCGGCGATGGCCGGGATCGGGCCCTCCGCGCGCGGCGACTTCGTGATGCTTGATCTGGGCGCCAATGTGCAGTGCGACAGCCGCAACCTGGTCGAGTTCGCCGTCATGGGCGAGGTGTTCGCGCGCACGGTGCTGGGGCTCAATCAGCCCTCGATCGGCCTGCTGAACGTCGGCGCCGAGGAGCTGAAGGGCGACGAGCGCGTACGCGAGGCCGCCGAGGTGCTGAAGGCGAGCCCGATCGCACCCCTGTTCCACGGTTTCGTCGAGGGCCACGACATCGCCGCCGGCACGGTGGACGTGGTGGTGACCGACGGCTTCACGGGCAATGTCGCGCTGAAGACCGGCGAGGGCACGCTGAAGCTTGTGCGCGACCTGTTGCGCGAGGTGTTCTCCTCCTCGATCGCGGCCAAGCTCGGCTACGTGCTCGCCCGCCCCGCGCTCGAGCGGCTGCGCGAGTGGCTCGATCCGCGCCGCTACAATGGCGCCGTGCTGGTCGGACTGAACGGCGTGGTGGTGAAGAGCCACGGCGGCACCGACGCGCTTGGCTTCGCGCACGCGATGGACCTCGCGATCGACATGGTGCTGCACCGGTTCAACGCGCGGATCCGCGATGAATTGACACGCATGCGCCCGGCCGAGGTGCAGGCGCCCGTCCCCTCCGCGATGGCAGGATGAGATGAAGACCGAGACCGCGCGCGAGGCCTTGCGCACCACGGCGACCCGATCGGTGATCGCGGGTTTCGGCGGCCATCTGCCGGCACGTGTGGTGGGCAACGCTGAGCTCGCGGCGCGAATCGACACCTCGGACGAGTGGATCGTCGAGCGCACCGGCATCCGCGAGCGGCGCATCGCCGCCGAGGGCGAGCTCGCCTCCGATCTCGGCGCGGCGGCGGCGCGCGCGGCCCTGGCGGACGCCGGCATCGACGCCGCGGAGGTGGACGGGATCGTGCTCGCCACCTCCACGCCCGACCAGACCTACCCCGCGACCGCGGTGCGCGTGCAGGCCAAGCTCGGTATCCATCGCGGCTTCGCCTTCGACGTCGCCGCCGTGTGCACCGGCTTCGTCTACGCGCTCTCGGTCGCCGATGCGATGATCCGCGCTGGCCACGGGCGCTGCGTGCTGGTGGTCGGCACGGAGGTGAACTCACGCATCCTCGACTGGGCCGATCGCGGCACCTGCGTGCTGTTCGGCGACGGGGCCGGTGCGGTGGTGCTGCGCGCGGCCGACGGCGCCGCCGGCGGCTCTGAACCCGGCGTGCTCTCGACGCATCTGCACGCCGACGGTGCGCACGCCGACATCCTGTATGTCGATGGCGGACCGGGCAGCACCGGCACGTCCGGGCATGTGCGCATGCATGGGCGCGAGGTGTTCCGCCATGCCGTGGCCAAGCTCTCGGCGGTGGTGGACGAGGCGCTGGCGGCCAACGGCCTCGATCACGCGGCGGTGGACTGGCTGGTGCCGCACCAGGCGAACCTGCGCATCATCGAGGCCATGGCGAAGAAGCTGCAGCTGCCGATGGAGCGCGTGGTCGTCACGGTCGATCGCCACGCCAACACCTCGGCTGCCTCGATCCCGCTGGCGCTGGCCGAGGCGCACGCGGACGGGCGGCTGAAGCCCGGGCAGCTCGTGCTGATGGAAGCGATCGGCGGCGGCCTGACCTGGGGCGCAGCCCTGGTGCGGCTGTAGGGCGCTTCCGGCGCGATCCGCAGCCGCCGATCTAACCGTCTGAGTTTGCGCCATTCATTGACGTAGCCCGCGTGCGGCTGATACGGTCGCGTGAGCGTGAACAGAATACAACCATGGGGCGTGGATGGCTGGGCAGACCGTGACGCGTGCGCAGCTGGCCGAGTCGGTCTATGAACAGGTCGGCTTGTCGCGCAACGAGTCGGCGCAGCTTCTTGAGACGGTGCTGGAACTGGTCGCCGGCGCGCTGGCGGCTGGTGAGTCGGTGAAAATCAGCTCCTTCGGCACCTTTGCTGTGCGCCAGAAGGGGCGGCGCATTGGCCGCAATCCCAAGACCGGAGTCGAGGTGCCGATCCTGCCGCGCAAGGTTCTGGTGTTCCGGCCAAGCCAGGTGCTGAAGGCACGCATCAATGGCCAGCCTGTGCCGGCCGGCGACGACGCATGAGCGGCGAGGACAACGACGGCGCGGACCGCCCGCGCGGCCGCAAGGCGCCGTCGGCCTTCCGCACAATCAGCGAGGTCGCCGACGAGCTTCACATCCCGCAGCATGTG
The DNA here is from genome assembly GCA_964533585.1 of uncultured Elioraea sp. Classification (GTDB taxonomy): domain Bacteria; phylum Pseudomonadota; class Alphaproteobacteria; order Acetobacterales; family Acetobacteraceae; genus Elioraea. The sequence goes on along the minus strand of CAZHMM010000063.1, from coordinate 14,657 downwards.
CTGCGGTTCTGGGAGACGAAGTTCCCACAACTCGCGCCGCTGAAGCGCGGCGGCGGCCGGCGGTACTACCGCCCCGAGGACATCGAGCTGCTGCGCCGGATCAGCGACCTGCTCTACATCCAGGGCTATACGATCAAGGGCGTGCAGCGGCTGCTGCGCGACGGCCCGGCCGAGGACGAAGCCGCGACCGCCGAAGCCGAGCGTGCCGCCGAGGGGCCTGAGCCCGGGCGGCCGCAATTGCCGCTGCCGGGGCTGCCAGCCGCGCCGGGGGCCGGCCGTGCGGCCGGGGCAAAGCCGGTCGTGCGGGTGCGGGCCGAAGGGGCCCCCGCGTCGGCCACGCCGGCGAGCGATCCGCGCACTGCCGAGCGTGTCGCGGCGCTCAGAACGGCGCTCGCTGAGGCATTGCAGGAGCTCGGTTCGATCCGCGATCTGATCGCCCGGCACGTCCGCCGGCGCGGTTGACTTCGGGCAGGACCCGCGCGATGTGACGCACAGGGTCGGAGCGTAGCGCAGCCTGGTAGCGCATCAGTCTGGGGGACTGGGGGTCGTGGGTTCGAATCCCGCCGCTCCGACCATTGCTTCCCGTACAGCCCCCCGCGATCGGTCATCCCAACGCTTCGCCGCCGGGCAGCGCGTCTTTGCGCGATAGACATCAACGGCCGGTCGTCCAGATGTATGGCGGCGTCAGTTGTCATGGAAGCTTCATCGAACTGCAATCGAGGAGTCTCCGAATGCGCCTAGGGTCGCCGCGGTTTGTTGGCCCGGGGTGCTCAGCGCGCCTTCGATCACCAATCACCGAAGGAGGGAGATCATGAGCAATCGCTTGCTGGTTGCGGCGGCCGCCGCGGCAATGGTGTTGGGCGCCGCATCCGCCGGCGCGCAGGAGATCACGGGTGCCGGGGCGACCTTTCCCCAGCCCGTCTATGTGAAGTGGGCCGAGGCCGCCGCGCAGGCCACGGGAATCCGCCTGAACTACCAGGCCATTGGCTCGGGGGGCGGGATCAACCAGATCACCAACCGCACTGTCGATTTCGGCGCTTCCGACGCGTTCCTCTCGGCCGAGCGGCTGCAGAACGCGAACCTGCTGCAGTTCCCGACCGTGATGGGCGCGATCGTGCTGGCGGTGAATCTGCCCGGCGTCCCCGACAAGGAGCTCAAGCTCACGGGCGAGCTCGTGGCGGAGATGTATCTCGGCAGGATCACCCGCTGGAACGATCCCCGGATCGTCGAGATGAACCGGGGGCTGACCCTGCCGAACCTGCCGATCGCGCCGGTCTATCGCGCCGACGCCTCGGGCACGACCTACCAGTTCACCGAATACTTGGCGCAGGTCAGTGGCGACTTCCGCCAGCAGGTCGGCCAGGGCACGTCGGTGCAGTGGCGCGCGGGCACGGGCGGCCGCGGTAACGCGGGCGTCGCCGGTGTCATTCGGCAGACCCGCGGCGCGATCGGCTATGTGGAATACGCCTTCGCGAAGCAGAACCAGCTGACGACCACGCAGCTGCGCAACAAGTCCGGCATGTTCGTCCAGCCGCTGACCGAGACGTTCCAGGCGGCGGCGGAAGGCGCGGATTGGACCAGCGACCCGAACTTCCAGGTCAGCCTGATCGATCAGCGCGGCGAGAAAGCCTGGCCGATCGTCTCGGCGACCTTCATCCTGCTGCCGAAGAACCCGACGGATGTCGCGCGTTCGCGCAACGTCATGCGGTTCTTCGACTGGGCGTTCCGTAACGGCGGGGCAGCGGCCGAGGAGCTCGACTACATCCCGATGCCGACCAACGTGCACGAGGCGGTGCGGGCGCTCTGGGCGTCGCAGGTGCGCGGGCCCAATGGCGAGGTGGTTTGGACCGGCAGCGGCTCCTGATCGCGGTACCACGTGACAGAGGGGTGGCAGGCGGAGAGCCTGCCACCCTTTCGGCCGATCGGCCGGGCAGCGTGAACCCCAGCGCTTCCCCGCTGATCGGCTGAGCGAAGTCAGAGCGTCGCAAAGGGGGCGACAGACGGTGCAACAGGCAGTGAGTCGATCGTTGGGCGGGGCAGGCCCTGTCATCGGCGAACGACGCAGGACGTCGAACCTCGGCGACCGGATCTTCGAGGGCGTGGTCACCGCGGCCGGGATGTTCGTGCTGGTGCTGCTCGGCGCCATCATCGTCATGCTGTTCATCGGCGGCTGGCAAGCCTTCCAGATCTTCGGCGTGGGCTTCATCTGGAGCGAGACCTGGGATCCGGTGAACGACAATTACGGTGCGATGGTATCGCTGTACGGCACCATCATCACCTCGGTGCTCGCCATCATCCTCGCTGTGCCAGTGGCGTTCGGCATCGCCTATTACCTGACCGAGCTCGCGCCGGAATGGTTCCGCCGCCCCGTCGGGATCGCCATCGAACTGCTCGCCGCCGTGCCGAGCATCATCTACGGCATGTGGGGCTTCTTCGTGCTGGCTCCGGTGCTCGCGGCCTATGTGCAGCCGCCGATCCAGGATCTCACATTCGGCATTCCGTTTCTGGAGCAGCTGTTCGAAGGGCCGGCCTTCGGCCTCGGCATCTTCACCGCCGCGCTGATCCTCGCGATCATGATCCTCCCCTTCATCGCCGCCACCATGCGCGACGTGTTCATGCAGGTTCCCGCGATCTACAAGGAGAGCGCCTACGGTCTCGGCGCGACGACATGGGAGGTCGTGCGCAACGTGGTGATCCCCTACACCCGTGTCTCGGTGGTGGGCGGGATCATGCTCGGCCTGGGCCGCGCGCTCGGCGAGACGATGGCCGTGACCTTCGTGATCGGCAACGCCAACCGGATCTCCACCAGCCTGTTCGGCACCGGCAACACGATCGCGTCGGTGATCGCGCTCGAGTTCCCGGAGTCGGAACAGGGCTCGCTCAAGCTCTCGGCGCTGCTGGCGCTCGGCTTCCTGCTGTTCGTCGTGAGCTTCATCGTGCTCGCGACCTCGCGCTATCTGCTGCGGCCACGGCTGCGCTGAGGGAGGCGGATCATGGAACTCTCTGCCCCTGGCGTGGTTCGCGGCGACACCCCGCTCGCCCGGCGCCGCAAGCTGATCGACCGCGTGATCACCGTCTTCGCGCTCGTCTCGACTGCGATCGGCCTGTTCTTTCTTGCCTGGATCCTGCTCACCCTGGTCGCGCGCGGCTTCGGCGGCCTCGACATCACCGTGTTCACCCGTTCGACCGCCGGCCCCGGCAGCGGTGGCGGATTGCTGAATGCGATCATCGGCACGCTGCTGCAGACTGCTGTGGGCACTGCGATCGGCACCCCGATCGGCATCCTGGTCGGGACCTACCTCGCCGAGTATGCGCGCACCTCCCAGCTCGGCAATATCGTGCGCTTCGTCTCCGATGTGCTGCTGTCCGCCCCTTCGATCCTGATCGGCTTGTTCGTGTACCTGGTGATCGTGCTGAACTTCGGTGGGTTCAGCGGCTGGGCCGGCGGAATCGCGCTCGCCATCATCGTCATTCCGGTCGTGGTGCGCACGACCGAGGACATGCTGCGACTGATCCCCGACACGCTGCGCGAGGCAGCGATGGCCCTCGGCGCGCCGAAGTGGAAGATGATCCGGTTCGTCTGCTACCGCGCTGCGATGCAAGGCATCATCACCGGCATCCTGCTGGCGGTGGCGCGCATCGCCGGCGAGACCGCGCCGCTGATCTTCACCTCGCTCGGCAACCTGAACTGGTCGACTGACATGAGCCGGCCGATGGCCAGCCTGCCGATCACCATCTACCAGTACGCTGCAAGCCCGTTCGACGACTGGATCGAACTCTCCTGGGTCGGTGCACTCATCATCACCTTTGGCGTGCTGGGCCTGAACGTGCTGGCCCGCTACGTCATCAGAACGGAACCGGCAAAGAAGTGAGCGACATCATGAGCAACGACGGTCAGGGCGGCGCGGTCGCTGTCGATCCGGGCACAACACGCAGCTTCGGTGGCATGACAGCCCGGTCGGTCGCGGAGCTGAACACGCCCAGGATCGAGTGTCGAAACCTCGATTTCTTCTACGGCGATGCCCAAGCGCTGAAGGCGATCAACCTGACGTTCCCGGAGCGCCAGGTCACTGGGCTGATCGGCCCCTCGGGATGCGGCAAGTCCACCCTGCTGCGCGTGCTGAACCGGATGTACAGCCTCTATCCCGGCCAGCGCGCGACCGGTGAAGTGCTGATGGACGGCGAGAACATCATCGGCGACAGGATCGACCTGAACTTTCTGCGCGCGCGCATCGGCATGGTGTTCCAGAAGCCGACGCCGTTCCCGATGACGATCTACGACAACATCGCGTTCGGCGTGCGGCTGCACGAGAAGCTCGCCAAGAAGCAGATGGACGAGCGGGTGGAGTGGTCGCTGCGCCGGGCTGCCATCTGGGACGAGGTCAAGGACCGGATGCAGACCAACGCAATGGGTCTCTCCGGCGGTCAGCAGCAACGGCTCTGCATCGCCCGCACCATCGCCGTTCGGCCGGAGGTGATCCTGTTCGACGAACCGACCTCGGCGCTCGATCCGATCTCGACCCTGAAGATCGAGGAGTTGATCGACGAGCTGAAGCGTGACTTCACGATCGTGATCGTGACCCACAACATGCAGCAGGCCGCGCGCTGCGCCGACCAGGTGGCGTTCTTCTTTCTCGGCGAACTGATCGAAGTCGCTCCTGCCGCGGAGTTGTTCACCCGTCCGCAGCACCAGAAGACCCAGGAATATGTCACCGGCCGGTTCAGCTGACGCAGATCGGAGGACCCTCGTGGTGGACCAGCTTCCTTCGCACATCATCAAGGCCTACGACGAGCAGCTGACGCGGCTGCGCGACACGCTGATGCGGATCGGCGGCAATGTCGAGAGCGCGCTCGCCGACGCGGTGAGCGCGCTTGGCCGGCGGGATGCCGCCGCGGCGTCGGTGATCGTGCAGCGCGACGCCGAGGTGGACGCTCTCTATCGCTCGGTGGAGGACCAAGCCGTCAAGCTGCTCGCGCTGCGTCAGCCGATGGCGAGCGATCTGCGCCTGATCGTCGGATCGATCCGCATGGCGCTCGATCTCGAGCGCATCGGCGACTATGCGGCGAACATCGCCAAGCGGGCGATCGTGCTCAGCCAACTGCCGCCTGTCGTCAGCGTCGGACCGATCCAGCGCATGAGCCGGCTGGTGCAGGAGATGCTGAAGGACACGCTCGACGCCTTCGCCTCGTCCGACGCCGCCAAGGCGAAGGATGTCTGGCAGCGCGACGAGCAGGTGGACGAGGCCTACAATTCCGTGTTCCGCAACCTGCTGACCTACATGATGGAGGATCCGCGTAACATCACGCCCTGCGCGCATCTGCTGTTCGTCGCCAAGAACATCGAGCGGATCGGCGACCATGCTACCAACGTGGCCGAGACGATACGCTTCATCGTGCTGGGCGAGGATGTGGAGGCTGAGCGTCCGAAGAGCGACGACTCGCCGTTCGCGATCGTGGAACCGCCGGCGGGCGGCTGAGCCGGGCGGGAGGAGGGAGATGCCGGAAGGGATGTCCAGCATGCTGAAGCCCCTGATCCTCATCGTCGAGGACGAGGCTCCGCTGGTCACGATGCTGCGCTACAATTTGGAAAAGCAGGGGTTCCGCGTCGACGAGGCGGCGGACGGACAGGAGGCGATCACCAAGATCGCCGAGGCCAGGCCCGACCTGGTGCTGCTGGACTGGATGCTGCCGGCGATGTCCGGCATCGAGGTGTGCCGGCAGATCCGCCGCCGCCCGGGCACGCGTGACCTGCCGATCATCATGGTCACCGCGCGCGCCGAGGAGACCGACAGCGTGCGCGGCCTGAACACGGGCGCGGACGATTACATCACCAAGCCGTTCTCGATCGACCTGCTGCTTGCGCGCATCCGCGCCCTGCTGCGCCGCTCCGGCGCGCCGCCGGCGAAAGGCACGCTGAAGTACCACGACATCACGATGGACCTCGCCGCACATCGCGTCAGCCGCAACGGGCGCAACGTGCATCTTGGCCCGACCGAGTTCCGTCTGCTCGAGTTCTTCATGCAGCATCCTGGTCGGGTGTTCTCGCGCGAGGAGCTGCTGGACGCGGTCTGGGGGCCGGACATCCATGTCGAGCCGCGGACCGTGGATGTGCACATCCGTCGCCTGCGCAAGAGCCTGAACGCTCCTGATGAGGTGGATGTGGTGCGCACGGTGCGGGCGGCCGGCTACGCGCTGGACGTCGACAGCACCCTCTGACGGGCCGCTCAGCCGGCGAGCGCGCGGAGCTCCGCGAGCAGCGCGGCAGGGTAGGGGATTCCTTCGCTTCGCTGTCGCGCACCGATCGCGAGGCGGCGGTCGCCCGGCAGGCGCACCCCGGGCTCGGTCAGCGTCCGCCCGGTGATCGCCGCGATCCGGGCCGCGACCGCGCCTGCATCTGCGCCTACCGCGCCCGGGCGGATTGCCAGAAAGAGCTGACCGATCCGCGGCGGACCGCCCTTGTCGTCAAAGAAGCTCGACGCCTCGAAACCGGCATGGCTGGCGGTGAGGGCCGCCGTCAGCAGTTCCACCATCAGCACCAGCGCGGCTCCCTTCGCCCCGCCGATCGGCAGCATCGCCCCGGCAAGCGCGGCCTTGGCATCGGTGGTCGGCTTGCCCTCGGCGTCGGTCGCCCAGCCCTCGGGGATCGGTTCGCCCTTCTGCGCCGCCGCCATGATCCTGCCGCGCGCCACCACCGAGAGCGAGAGATCGATCACCAGCGGATCGCGCCCCGCCATCGGGCAGGCGAAGGCGATCGGGTTGGTGCCGAACAGCGGCGTGCCGCCGCCCGCCGGCGCGATCCCGGCAGGGCTGTTGGTGAAGGCGATCGCGAACGCGCCCGCCTCGCGCGCGAGATCCTCGACGAACAGGCCGAGCGCGCCGGCGTGGTGGCTGTTGCGGATGCCGAGCGCGACCACGCCGGTCCTGCCGAGCAGCGACGACGCCCAGGCGATCCCGGTGGCGATCGCCGGATAGGCAAGTCCGTCGGCGGCATCGACCGCCACGGTGGCGTCGGCCGGGCGCGTCACCGCGGGAATCGCATCGCCCTTCACCTTGCCGGCGCGCAGCTGCGCGGCATAGGCGGGGACGCGCGAGAGCCCATGGCTCGCGATCCCGTCGAGATCGGCGCGGGCAAGGGCGCGGGCGGTGTGCCCGGCGGCGTCCGTGCTGGCGCCGCTGGCGCGGAGGGCGGCCGCGGCGAGGGCCTCGGCCGCGTCGTAGGACAGTGTCTCGGTGCTCATGCGATCCGGTCGAGTTCGGCGGCCACGCGTTCGGCGATCATCAGTGAGACCCGTCGGTTGCTCTCCCGCGTCACCCCGGCGATATGCGGGGTGAGCAGCAAGTTCGGCACATCGGCGAAGCGCTCCGGATGCTCGGGCGGCTCACCCTCGAACACGTCGAGCGCCGCGCCGCCGAGCCGTCCCTCCTTCAGTGCCGCGACGAGTGCGTCCTCGTCGACGATGCCGCCGCGGGCCGTGTTGATCAGCACCGCATCCGCGCGCATCGCGCCGATCCGCCGCGCGTCGATCAGCTTGCGCGTCGTATCGGTCAGCGGCACGTGCAGCGACACCGCATCCGCCTGCGCGATCAGACGGTCGAGCGGCATCGGCTCGGCGCCGCCGCGACGCATCTCATGCTCGCCGACCAGAAGGTCGCAGGCGGCCACGCGCATTCCGAGTGCCTTGGCGCGTGGCACGATCCGGCGCGCGATGTCGCCGAACCCCACCAGTCCGAGCAGCCGCGACTGGGCCTCGCGACCGGTCAGTACCGTACGCGGCCACTCGCCGGCTACGATGCGTGACGTCGCGGCATAGGCGCCGCGCAGCAGGATCAGCACCGCGGCAATCACGTATTCCGCGACCGCATCGGCATTCGCGCCCGTGGCCGGGATCACGCGGATGCCGCGCTCAGCGCACGCGGTGATGTCGATGTTGTCGAGTCCGACCCCCAGCCGCCCCACCACGCGCAGCCCTGGCGCTGCGTCCAGCAGTGAGTCCCGCACCTGGGTGCGGTTCCGGACGATCAGGGCAGGCACAGTGGCGATTGCCGCAATGAGGCGATCGGGATGATCGACCAGGGTGGGGTCGTAGGTCACGTCGAAACGCGCGCGCAGCGTCGCCACTGCCTCGTCGTCCATGAACTCGGCGATCACTACCCGGTGCGCGCTCATGCTGCCTCGTGCTGCAGGAGCGTATCGCCTGGCGCGACGATGTCGAACGTGACGGGGTTGGTCGTGACAGCGAGGCCGCCATCGACCGCACGAATGACCGTGTAGCGGCTGGTCGCGAGATCATCGGTCTCGGGAAAGTCCTCGCGCCAATGCGCGCCCCGACTGTCGGTGCGGGCCATCGCCGCAGCGGCGATCGCACGGCTCACGAGCACCAGGTTCTCCAGGTTGAGCCGATCCTGCCAGGTCAGGTTGTAACGGCGATCGCCGTCCGGCACCCCGCATGCGTCGACCTCCGCCGCCAGCGCATCGAGCGCCGCGATCCCCCGCGCAAGCCCGCTCGCGTCGCGCAGGATGCCGACCTCATCCCACATGACGTCGAGCAGGCGTTGCCTGAGGGCAACAAGGTTGCCGGGCGAACGGGCGAGGGGCGAGAGCGTGGCATCGATCGTCGCCTGGATCACCGCAAGATCGGGCGGAGTGAACGCCCCGTGCGCGGGCACCCAGGCCGCCATCGAGTCTCCGGCGAGGCCGCCGAACACCGTGGAGTTCGCGACCCCGTTGCCGCCGAGGCGGTTCGCGCCGTGCACGCCGCCGGTATCCTCGCCGGCGGCGAACAGGCCCGGCAGGGCCGTGGTACAGTCGGCCTCGAAGGCGACACCGCCCATCATGTAGTGCGCGCTCGGGATCACCGGCACGCGACCTGCGGCGAGGTCGAAGCCGCAATCGGCGCAGCGCTCCACCATGCCCTTGAACTGCTTGCGGACGTTCTCGGCGCCAAGATGGCCCATCTCGATCCACACCCCGCCCTCAGGTGTGGCGCGGCCCTTGCGGATCACGTCCATGATCGCGCGGCTGACCAGATCCCGCGTCGCGCGTTCCGCCTTCGGATCGTACTCGAGCATGAAGCGATGCCCCGCACCGTCGAGCAGGTAGCCGCCGGAGCCCCGCAGCCCCTCCTCGATCACGGTGCCGCTCATGCGCGTGCCCTCGCCGGCGAGCAGTCCCGTCGGGTGGAACTGCACCATCTCCATGTCGCGCAGAGGCAGGCCCGCGCGCAGCGCCATCGCGAGCCCGTCGCAGGACTTGTCGCCCGAGGGTGTGTGGTAGCGATACATGGTCGGCCCGCCCCCCGTGGCGAGCAGAACGGCCTTCGCCTGGACGAAGCGGAACGTGCCCTCGCGCATGTCGAGCAGCAGCGCGCCCGAAAGCCGCGCGCCGTCCGCGGACGGGATGAGCGCGATCGCGCGGTGATCCTCCAGGCGCCGCACGTCGCGCGCGAGCACCTGTTCGGACAGGCGGTTGATGATCTCGATCCCGGTCAGGTCGCCCTTGTGCACGGTGCGGTCGAAGGTCTGGCCGGCGAACGCCTTCTGGTGGACCGTGCCGTCCGGGTTGCGGTCGAAGAAGCAGCCGATCTCGTTCTCAAGCTCGCGGATGCGCAGCGGTGCGGTCGCGCACAGAATCCAGGCCAGATCCTGGCGATTGATCCACTTGCCGCCCTCGATCGTGTCCATGAAGTGGCGTTCGACCGAGTCCTCCGGGGCGAGGGCGACGTTGTAGCCGCCCTGCACCATCCGGGTGCAGCCGCATTTGCCGAGCAGCCCTTTCACCGCGATGGTGACGTCGAGCTCGGGATTCGCGCGCTTGGCATGCAGCGCGGCGAACAGCCCCGCGCCACCGGCGCCGAGGATCAGGATATCGGTGCGGAACGTTTCGATACCCTGCGGGACCGCCACGGCGCTACTCCGAGGCGCCCAGTGCCGCGAGCGCCGTCGCACGCCGATCGGCGACACGCTCGCCCACCGCCGCGTAGAGACTGCCGCCATGGCTGTCCATCGCCACCAGCAGCGGCCCGAACCCCTTGATGCGGAACTTCCACAGGCTCTCGGGGTTCAGGTCGTCGAGATCGACGTCGGTGATCTCGGTGATCCATGTGGTTTCCAGCGCGGCCGCGCCGCCGACCACCGCGAGATAGGCGCCGCCAAACCGCTTGAACGCCTCGGCCGAGGCAGGACCGAGGCCGCCCTTGCCGATGATCAGCCGCACGCCGTGATTGCGCAGCAGCGGCTCGGTGAACCGCTCCATGCGCATGCTGGTTGTGGTGCCGATGCAGAGCGGCGCATAGCCGACCGGCGCCGCGGGGGAGGGGGGCACGCGCCGCACGTTCGGCGCCGTATGCACGACCGCGTGGCCGTGCAGATCGAGCCGGACATTGCGGCCCTGGTCGAACATCGCGATCTGGGTGGCGTCGCGGATGCCGAACAGCCAGCCCTCGAGTGTGACGGTATCGCCCACGCGCAGCGACCGCGCGGCAGCCTCGTCGCAGGGCATGGAGAGGACGTGATGCGCCATCGATCAGAACCCAAACTCGACGCCACCCGGCGTGATGGTGGCGCGCGCGCGCCGCGCCGAATGGCATTGGATGTTCACGGCGACGGGGTTCATGGTGATGTGCGTCGCCGCGGTCTCGACATGCACGGCGAAGGCGGTGGCGTCGCCGCCGAGGCCCTGTGGCCCGATGCCCAGCATGTTCACGGCCTCGGACAGCTCCTTCTCCAGCGTCGCACCCTCAGGGTCGGGGCAGATCGAGCCGAGCCCACGCGTCGCCGCGATCTTGGCGAGATGCATGCAGAGATCGCTGGTGCCGCCGATGCCGACGCCGACGATGGTGGGCGGGCAGACCTTGCCGCCCGCCTCGATCACGCGATCGACCACGAAACGCTTGACCGCGGCGATGCCGTCTGCGGGAACGAGCATTCTGAGAAATGAGCCGTTCTCGCTGCCCGAGCCCTTGGGGATCATCTCGATCTCGACCGTCTCGGCGCGATCGCCGAAGTCGATGTGCAGCACCGGCACGCGGATGCCGCAGGAGCTGTGCTCGTTCTTGCGCGTGATCGGATGCACGACCGAGGAGCGCAACGGATGTTCCCGTGTGGCCCGCTCGCAGCCGCGGCGGATCGCCTCTTTGAGCGCGGCGCCGTCAAACGTCACATCGCGGCCGATCGTGACGTTGTAGATCGGAATGCCCGTGTCCTGACAGAGCAGGTTGTCCTCGCGCTCGGCGACCGCGATATTCTCGACCATCGTGGCCAGCACGCTGCGCCCCGTCGGGTCGGTCTCGCTGCGCTGGAGGCGAACGAAGCCCTCCTTGATATCGTCGGGCAGCAGCTTCAGCGCGCGGATGTAGAGGAGCTTGGCGATCTCCTCGATCTCGGTGAGGTCGAGCTGCATGTCGTTCTCCCTCAGACCAGCAGCGCCGCGCCGGAAGCGGCGATCAGCACTGACAGCAGCCGGCGGAACTGCACATCGTTCAGCTTGCCGTAGAGGCGGTAGCCAAGCCAGCCCCCGAGCAGCACCGCCGGAACCGCCGAGGCGAGCAGCACCAGGCTGGTCGTGTCAAAGGTGAGACCGCCGATCACCATCAGGGTGGCGACATGGGTCGCCAGGATGAAGGGCTGGAACACGCCACGCGCGACCTCCTTGGGCCAGCCGCGGAGCTGCGTCCAGATCGTCGTCGGCACGCCCGAGTAGCCGCCGAGTCCGCTCATCACGCCACCGAGCAGTCCGACCGCGGCATCGGCGCGCCGTCCGCCGATGGTGATGCGCGGCAGCGCGCGCACGAGCAGCGCGTAGGTGCCGTAGCAGAGCAGCAGCACGCCGAGGCCCCGCCTGAGGGCGGCGGTGTCGATGCTGGTCAACAGCGCGACGCCGAGCGGAATCCCAAGCATGCCGCCGATCAGGAACGGCAGGAGCCGGGTGCGATCGATCCCGTGCCGCATGCGCCAGACCAGGCCCGCGTGCAGCAGCGTCCCGAGTGCGACGACGAGCAGGGCGGAACGCACCGGGTCGATCACATGGAGCCAGACCGCCGACGCGGTCATCGCGAAGGCGAACCCGGCCGCGCCGGCGGAGATCGCACCGATGAAGGCGCCGAGCGAAACGATCGCGAGAGTCGCTGCGCTGAGCGTGACCATCAGGCGGTCAGGTTCAGCAGGAACAGCAGGGTGACGGCGATACCCACGCCGAAGCAGCCGGCGACGATCGCCCGGGTGCGGCTTTCGGGGCCCGGTAGGAATTCGACGTGGAGAACACGCAGGCCGAGGGCAAGATGGAGGGCCAGCGCGAGCACGATGCCGGTCTCCGCGACCTTCGCCAGCGGGCTGGCGGTCAGATCGAGAAAGCGGTCGAGCGCGTCCGCTCCGGCGAGCGCGGTGCCGAGGGCGAGGAAGTGGAGCGGCAGGAACAGGGCGAGCGCGAGACCGGAGAGCCGGTGGGCGAGCGCGGCCCACCACCCGGGGTGGTTGCGGCTCGGCCTGATCATGCCGCGTAGACCGCCCAGGCCGCGCGCAGACCCAGCGCCAGCAGGGATACGCCGAACACCGCGATGACGGCGTCGCAGGAGCGGCCACGCCAGCCAGTCCACTCGCGCAGGATCGTGCGCAACCCGATTGGCGCGTGGATCGCGGCAGCGAGCACGAACACCGAATAGAAGAGAAGCCAGCCAAGATTGCCGCCGGTGCGGGCGAGGATCTCGCCGGCGGTGAGCCCGCCGCGCACCGCGACGATGATCGTCACGAGGTGCACCAGCACCGCAAGCGCCAGCACGGCAGCGGACCCACGTTGCAGCAGGAACAGCCGCGCGGTCATCGCCTCAGAGCTCGCGCCGCAGCGCCGCGCGCAGCATCGCGCGCTTCAGGCCAGCGATCGAGGCGGTGGGCGAGAGCGACTTCGGGCAGTGCTGGGTGCACGAGCCATGGCTGTGGCAGGTGTGGCAGCCGGAGTCCCCGGTGACGGCGGCGAGCCGGTCGCGGTTTGCTCCGTCGCGCACGTCATTCACCAGCGTCCAGGCACGATTGAGCGCCGCCGGACCAAGATAGTCCGACCACCAGGCGACGACGTCGCAGGCGGCGTAGCAGACCCCGCAGCCGATGCACTCGACGGCGGCGTCGGCGGCGCGGCGCTCCGGCGTCGAGGGCGGAACGGCGGCGAAATCCGCGCCGAGGTCGTCGCGCGGCGAGAACACACCGCGTGCCGCTGTCCACTTGGCGAAGAACGGCGCCATGTCGACGACAAGGTCCTTCACGACCGGCAGATTGCGCAGCGGTTCGAGGATCAACCTTCCGTCCGGCGCAGCCCTTTCGACGCGCGTGCGGCAGGTCCAGCGCGGCCGGCCGTTCACGGTCATGGCGCAGGAGCCGCACATGCCAACCCGGCAGGCGAAGCGGTAGGCGAGCGTCGGGTCGGCCTCACGCTGGATCCAGGTGACCACGTCCAGCACCGTCTGCGCCGGTTGGCGCGGCACCTCGAAGCGATCGACGCGTCGTCCATCGGCTCCACGTTGCACCGAGACCGAGAGTGTGTCGCTCAACGCTGCATGCCCCAGCGGTTCACCGTGCGCGCCTCGATCGCGCGGAAGATGACGCTCTCGACCAGCAATCCGATCACGATGACGACCAACAGGCCGGCGAAGACGGTCGCGGTCTCGAGCTGGGCGCGCGCCTCGAAGATGTGCCAGCCAAGCCCGCCCTGCCGCGCGGACGCGCCGAAGACGAGCTCGGCGGCAATCAGGGTGCGCCAGGCGAACGCCCAGCCGATCTTCAGCCCGGCGAGGATCGCCGGGAAGGCGGCCGGGATCAGCAAGAGCGCAACGTAACGGATACCGGTCAGCCCGACATTGCGCCCAGTCATGCGCAGCGTCTCGGGCACCGCGCGGAAACCCGTGTGCGTGTTCAATGCGACTGCCCACAGCACCGAGTGGATGATCACGAACACCAGCGACGGCACACCGAGGCCGAACCAGATCAGCGCGAGCGGCAGAAGTGCGATCGCCGGGAGTGGATTGAACATGGCGGTCAATGTCGCGAGCAGGTCCGTGCCGATGCGCGTCGAGACCGCGAGGGTCGTGAACACCGCCGCGATCGCGAGCCCCGACGCGTAGCCGAGCAGCAGCACATGCAGCGAGGTCAGCGTGCGCTGGATCAGGATGCCGCTTCGCAGATCCCGCGTCATCGCCTCCAGCGTCTCGCTGAGCGTGGGGAACAGCAGCGGATTGTTCACGTAGCGCGCGTAGACCTCCCAGGTCAGCGCCAGCAGGATCAGCAGAACGGCGCGGCGGAGGGCCGTGCTGTTCCAGGCACGCTCCCACAGCGGCAGCGGCCGTTCGACTGCACCCGACGTGCCGAAATCCTCTGGTGCGCGCTCGAACTCCGGTCGCGCGGAGAGGTCGATCGCGCTCACCGCGCGACCTCCGCATCCTCGAACAGCAGGCGGTGGATGCGCTTGGAGAGCTGACCGAATGCCGCCTGGTCGATATTGCCGTGATGGAACGCGTCGGCGTTCAGCTCGGCGCGCACGCGGCCTGGGTGCGGCGAGAGCACGAGGATGCGGCTGCCGACCAGGATCGCCTCCTCGATCGAGTGGGTGACAAACAGCATGGTGAAGCGGAGCTGGTCCCAGAGCCCGAGCAGCTCTTCCTGCATCTTGCGGCGGG
>CAZHMM010000062.1:5879-20278 GCA_964533585.1 uncultured Elioraea sp. | reverse complement strand
CTCGCCTCGATCACCTTCCAGAACTACTTCCGCCTCTACCCGAAGCTCGCCGGCATGACCGGCACGGCCGCGACCGAGGCCGACGAGTTCATGGAGATCTACAAGCTCGACGTGGTCGAGATCCCGACCAACGTTCCGGTGGCGCGCAAGGACAACGATGACGAGGTCTACAAGTCGGCGCGCGAGAAGTATGACGCGGTGGTCACGCTGATCAACGAATGCCGCGAGCGCAAGCAGCCGGTGCTGATGGGCACGACCTCGATCGAGAAGAGCGAGGCGGTGAGCGAGCTGCTCACCAAGGCGAAGATCCCGCACAACGTGCTGAACGCCCGCTTCCACGAGCAGGAGGCCTACATCATCGCCCAGGCCGGCGCGCCCGGTGCTGTGACCGTCGCGACCAACATGGCCGGCCGCGGCACCGACATCCAGCTCGGTGGCAATGCCGACATGCGCATCCGCCTCGAACTCGCCGGCATCGAGGACGAGGCCGAGCGCGAGGCGCGCGCGCAGGCCATCCGCGAGGAGGTCGCCGCCAACCGCGAGGTGGTGAAGGCCGCCGGCGGCCTCTACGTGATCGGCACCGAGCGGCATGAGAGCCGGCGCATCGACAACCAGCTGCGCGGCCGCTCCGGCCGCCAGGGCGATCCGGGCGCATCGAAGTTCTTCCTCTCGCTCGAGGACGACCTGATGCGCATCTTCGGCTCGGACCGGATGGGCGGGATGCTGCAGAAGCTCGGCCTCAAGGAGGGCGAGGCGATCGTCCATCCCTGGATCAACCGGGCGCTGGAGAAGGCGCAGAAGAAGGTCGAGGCGCGCAACTTCGACACCCGCAAGAACCTGCTCAAGTACGACAACGTGATGAACGACCAGCGCCGCGAGGTCTATGCGCAGCGCCGCGAGTTCATGAAGGCGAATGAGGTCGCCGCCACCGTGGCCGAGATGCGCCACGAGGTGATCGCCGATGCGGTCGCCAAGCACATCCCCGAGCACGCGATGCCCGAGCAGTGGGATGCCGCCGGCCTGCGCGACGAGGTGGTGCGGCTGTTCAACCTCGACCTGCCGGTCGAGGACTGGGCCAAGGAAGAGGGCATCGACGAGGCCGACATCCGCGAGCGCATCGAGCGCGCGGCGGATTCGCTGATGGCGAAAAAGACCGCCGATTTCGGCGCCGACCTGATGCGCCAGATCGAGAAGTCGGTGCTGCTGCAGATGCTCGATCAGGTGTGGAAGGAGCATCTGCTGACGCTCGATCACCTGCGCCAGGGCATCGGGCTGCGCGCCTATGGCCAGCGCGACCCGCTGAACGAGTACAAGAACGAGGCGTTCAACCTGTTCAACGCGATGCTCCAGCATCTGCGTGAGCGGGTGACGTCGCTGATGGCACGCGTCGAGTTGGCACCCCCGCCGCCGCCCGAGCCCGTCTATTTCACCAACGGGCCCGGCGAGGGCGAGATGGCGGAGCCGGTCGAGGGCAATGGCGGCGGCACCGCGCTGCTGACCCGGCCGGCGCGCGGACGGCAGACCCAGGTCGATGCGGGCGACCCGTCGACCTGGCACCACACGCCGCGCAACGCGCCGTGCCCCTGCGGGTCGGGCAAGAAGTACAAGCACTGCCACGGCAAGGTCTGAGCTCGCTGCGGCGAGGCGGCACGCCGCCTCGCCCGCTCAGCCCCCCCGGCGCGGGAGGCGGCGCCAGGCCGTCCAGCCGGCGACCGCGACGGTGATCAGGAACAGCCCGACCGCGATCGGGCGCGCGAGCAGGGAATCGAACGTCGTCACGGTGATCATGAAGACCACCAGGTTCTCCTCGAGCAGGCCGCCGAGGATCAGCGCCAGCACGACCGGCAGGATGGGAATCGCAATGGCGCGCAGCAGCAGCGCCAGCACGGTCGCGGCGAACATGATGCCGACATCGAAGAAGCTGTTGTTCACCGCATAGGCGCCGAACACCGAGAACAGCGCCACGAAGCTCGCGATCACGCCCTTCGGGATCAGCAGCACGACCGCGAAATAGCGGATCGCGGCGAAGCCGATCACCATCATCATCAGGTTGACGACGATGAAGCCGCCGAGGAAGGCGTAGACGATGTCGCCGCGCTCGACGAACAGCAGCGGTCCCGGCCGCAGCCCGTGCAGCGTCAAGGCGCCGATGAACATCGCCGCCGCACCGCTGCCGGGAATGCCGAGCGCGAGCAGCGGGATCAGCGAGCCGCCGACATTGGCGCTGACCGATGCCTCCGCCGCGAGCAGGCCGGACGGCGAGCCCTGGCCGAAGCGGTGCGGCTCGCGCGAGAACCGCTTCTCGATGGCATGCGCCATGAACGGCGTCGATTCAGGGCCGATCGCCGGCATCACGCCGAGGAAGACGCCGATCCCGGAGGCGCGCGCATAGGTCGTGAAATGCGACACGACCGTGCCCAGCACGCGCCAGATGCCCTGGGTGCCGCCGAACTCCAGCTCGACGCGCTGCTCGCCCTGCGCCGCCTGGCGCGCGAGCACCAGCGCCTGCGACATGCAGAAGAAGCCGATCAGCACGGCGACCAGGTTGAGACCCGAAGCGAGATCGGGGAGGCCGAAGGTGAAGCGCGGCGTGCCGTGCACCGGATCGAGCCCGATCGTGCCGAGGGCGAGCCCCAGCGCGCAGCCGGCGATGTTGCGCGCGAGCGGCGTCTCCAGCATCACCACGACGATGACGAGGCTGAACACCAGCAGTGCAACGAGCTCGGGCGGGCCGAAGGTCAGCGCAAGCTGCGCGACCGCCGGCGAGAGGAACAGCATGACGACGGCGGAGACGAATCCGCCGACGCCGGAACTGACGGCAGCGAGGCCGAGCGCGTAGGGCGCCTCGCCGCGCCGCGCCATCGCGTAGCCCTCCCACCCCGTGACGATCGAGGCGGGTGTGCCTGGAACATTGATCAGGATCGCCGAGATCGAGCCGCCGAAGATCGCGCCGGCATAGATGCCGCCCAGCATGATGAGCCCGTGCGCAGGCTCCATCGCGAAGGTGACCGGCACGAACAGCGCGATCGCGAGGGTCGCCGTCAGCCCTGGGATCGCGCCGAAGATGATGCCGATGACGACCCCGACGAGGCCGAAC
This sequence comes from uncultured Elioraea sp., assembly GCA_964533585.1. Taxonomy (GTDB): domain Bacteria; phylum Pseudomonadota; class Alphaproteobacteria; order Acetobacterales; family Acetobacteraceae; genus Elioraea. The sequence continues at coordinate 17,181 of CAZHMM010000062.1, read as the reverse complement.
AGCAGCCCGACCGGAGAGACCGCACCGATGACCGCGTCGAGCATCGTGCCGTCTCAGCCGCGCGTCCGCAGCGCGAACAGCAGCCGGTCGAGCGCCTCATCCAGCCCGACGGCCGGCATCGGCACATAGATCACCAGCCGCATGACGACCGAGAGTGCCAGCGTGAACAGGATCACGCCGAGCACGATCAGCGCGTAGCGCCGAATGCCGAGCAGCACCAGCGATGCGGTCAGCGTGGCGGCGGTCGCGACCATGAAGCCGGTGATCGGGATGACGAACGGATAGATCACCCAGAGTGCCGCGAAGGCCAGGCTGGCGCCGAGGCCGCCGCCGGCGGGCGCGACCAGGGCGCCGAGCTCGGGATCGGTCGCGCCGAGCGGCGCCCGCCGCCGCCATTCCGCAATGCCCGTCACCAGCAGCAGCACCAGCGCCGTGTTGATGGCGATCATCGGATAGAGGGCGGCGGGCCCGCGGATGCCGAGCGACAGCCAGCTCAGCGTGCCGGCCAGGACCGCGAGCATGCTGGCAATCGCCGCCCCGGCCATCCTCGCCCTGCCCGGCCCGGATCAGCGCCGGACCGGCCGGCCCGTGTCGGTCAGGAACGCGGTCAGCGTCTCCTGCGTCGAGCGGAACACCTGCGCCGTCTCGGCCGCCCCGGCCGGCCGGATCACGATGCCGACGCGATCGAAGGCCGACTTCGTCTGCGGATCGTTGAGGGTGCGCAGCAGGCCGGCTTCGAGGTAGCGCCGGATCGGCTCGGGCGTGGTGTTGCGCACGATCGCGCACCGATTGGCGCCCCAGACGCCGCCGGGCATCGGCACGCCGCGCTCGACCATGGTCGGCACGTCGGGCAGCGGCTCGAAGCGTCGATCGTCGGTGACGCCGAGCACCTTCAGCTCGCCCGCGCGCACCTGCTGCTCGACCTCCTCGTAGAAGCAGCTCGTCAGGTCGATGTTGCCGCCGAGCAGGGCCGTGACACCCGGCCGGCCGCCCTGGAACGGGACATGCGTGAACCTGATGCCCTTCGCGCGCTCGACCACCTCGGCCGCGAACTGGAAGGCGTTGTTGGGCGTGACGCCGATCTTCAGCTCGCCCGGCCGGCGGCGTGCCTCCTCGACGACCCCGTCGAAGTCGAGCTGGCCGAGCGGCGAGGCGGTGCGCGTCACCCACAGGATGGGCGCGAAGTTGATGCCGCAGAGCGGCGCGACATCGGCGAAGCTGAACTCGCCCTCGCGCGTCAGGAAGTCGAGCGCGAAGAACGGATTGGCGATGATGCCGATCGAGTAGCCGTCCGCCGGGGCAGCCTTGGTCATGTAGGTGTGGCCGACGAGCCCTGCGCCACCCACCCTGTTCTGCACCCGGAACTCATGCCCGAGGATGCGCCCGGCCTCCTGTGCCAGGGTGCGGGCGGTGATGTCGACGCCGCCGCCTGCCGGGTAGGAGACGATCATCTCGATCGGGCGGACCGGGAAGTTCGCCGGCCTCTCCTGCGCGGTGGCCCTGCTGCCCGCGAGCGCGACCCCTGCGAGTCCGCCCGCGAGGGTTGCGCGACGCGAGATGGACAGCGTCCTGGTTTCCGATGTCACGGTGATCCTCCCTTGGCGGATTGCTTGCGCGTCGTGTTCTGACGCCTGACGTTCGCGCGCCACCGCGGATTGTCAAGCCCGGCACGGCCGCGACGGAGTGCCGCAGCGCGCGAGGAGGCGCGCTTGATCTCGCTGTCGGAATCCCGGAGAACCGTGGGGAACTCAGGGCCCCGGGCGCCGGCGGCAGGGAAGGACGACGCATCCGTGCGACGCAGCGAAGACAGGATCCTGACCACGCATACCGGTAGCCTGCCGCGGCCTGCCGCGCTCACACGGCTCTACGCGCGCAGGGTGCGCGGCGAGGCGGTCGATCCGGCCGAGATCGAGACCGCCGGGCGCGAGGCCCTGCGCTGGGTCGTGCCGCGCCAGGTCGAGTGCGGCCTGGACGTCATCAACAACGGCGAACAGCAGCGCGAGTCGTTCGTGCTCTATCTGCGGCACCGCCTCTCGGGCCTGGGCGAGACGAGCCAGCGCACGAGCTGGGAGGACATCGACCGCTACCCCGAGTTCAAGGCCGAGCTGAAGGCACAGGCGGCGAGCAAGGAGGCGGTCACCAACACCGACTTCCTGCCGGCGGCGATCGGCGAGGTGCGCTATCTCGATGCCTCGGCCGTGGAGGGCGAATGCGCCGATTTCCGCGCCGTGCTGCCGAGCGTCGAGGGGCGCTATGTCGAGCCGTTCTTCACCGCGCCATCGCCGGGCATCATCGGCTCGATCGTGCAGAACCGGTACTACGACACCGAGGACGCCTATCTCGCGGCGCTCGGTGCGGCGCTGCGGATCGAGTACCAGGCGATCGTCGCCAGCGGCTTCGTCCTGCAGGTCGACTGCCCGGACCTTGCCCTGGAACGGCACTGCTCCTACCGCGATCGGCCGTTGTCGGACTTCCTCGATTTCTGCGAGCGCGTCGTCGCGACGATCAACACGGCCCTCGACGGCATTCCGCGCGATCGCGTGCGGCTGCATGTGTGCTGGGGCAACTACGAGGGCCCGCATGACAGCGACGTGCCGCTCGCCGACATCCTGCCGATCATCCTGAAGGCGAAGGTCGGCGCGCTGGTGCTGCCCTTCGCCAATCCGCGCCATGCGCACGAATACCGCTGCTTCGAGGCGATGCCGCTGAACGACGACCAGCTTCTGGTCGCGGGCGTGATCGACACGCTGACCAACTTCGTCGAGCACCCGGAGGTGGTGGCCGATCGGATCGAGCGCGTGGCGCGCGTGATCGGCGACCCGCGCCGCGTGCTGGCCGGCACGGATTGCGGCTTCGACACCTCGGCCGGGCGCGGCCGCGTCGCCGGCGACGTGGTCTGGGCGAAGCTGCGCGCGCTGCGCGACGGCGCCCGGCTCGCCTCGGCGCGGCTGTTCGGCGGCGGCTGAGCATGTGCTGGCTCTGCCACGTCCGCCGTCCGGCACCGCGCGAGCGCGCGGGCCACGCGGAACCATCGGCGGAACGGCGCGACGTGACCAGCCGGACGATGCCAAGCGCCAGCCGACCGGTCGCCGAGCACGCGCCGGCCCCCGCCGTTCCGGATCAGGAGACGCCCGCCTGAACGGGTAACGATGCGCGCGGGACACGCGCGCAGGGGGTGTCGACGGCACCGCCATCTCCCCTTTTCGCATCTGCCGACCACGGCTACCGTCGCTGGCGTGCAGACCGCAACCGCCCGCATGCCGCCCGATCCAGCCGGATCACCCTTTCCCCGCCTGTTCGCGCCGATCCGTCTCGGGCCCGCGCTGGCGCCGAACCGCATCATGCGCGTCGCCACCACGGCCAACCTCGCCGAGCGCAACCGCGTCGGCAAGCGCATGCTGGCCTTCTACGCGACCGCCGCGCGCGGCGGCGCGGGCACCATCGTCAGCGAGGCGGTGCGCGTCCACCCGATGGATGCCGTGACGCCGGGCGCGATCGCGCTGTTCGACCGCAAGTCGGTGCGCAGCCTGCGCAAGATCAGCGACGCCATCCACGACGCCGGGGCGCTGTTCATCGTGCAGCTCAACCATGGCGGGCGGCAGCATCTCGGCCGGCGCGTCGGCACGCTGCTGGCACCCTCCGCGATCGCCTGCCCGCGCAGCGGCGGCATGCCGCATGCCATGACCACGCGCGAGGTCGAGCAGATGGTCGAGTACTTCCTCGCGGCCGCGGTGCACGCGCGCGAGGCGGATGCCGACGGCGTCGAGATTCACGGCGCGCAGGGCCATCTGATCGGCCAGTTCACCTCGCCCTATTCGAACCTGCGCGACGACCGCTACGGCGGATCGCTCGAGAACCGGCTGCGCTTCGCGCGCGAGATCCTGGAGGGCGCGCGACGGCGGCTCGGGCCCCGCGCCGTGATCGGCTTCCGCCTGGGGGTGGAGGAGTTCACCGCCGGCGGCGTGACGATCGATGCCGCCTGCGAGATCGTCGACATCCTCGCGCGCGACGGTCTGTTCGACTACGTCTCGTTGAGCCAGGGCAACTTCAACACGATCGAGACGCACCTGCCCGACCGGCACTGGCCGCAGATGACCTATCGCGACATCCATCGCCGCATCAAGGCGGCCGTGCCCGGCGCGGCCGTCGTGCATTGCACGCGCATCCAGACGCCCGCGCAGGCCGAGGACATCATCGCCTCGGGCGACGGCGACATGGTGGGGCTCTGCCGCGCCCTGCTGGTCGATCCCGAGTGGCCGCGCAAGGCACGCGAGGGCAGGCCAGAGCAGATCCGCCGCTGCATCGCCTGCAACCAGTGCTGGGACTGGATCGCCTCGGCCGAGCCGATCGCCTGCGCCGTCAACCCGCGCGCGGGACGCGAGCATCTGTTCCGCCGCTTCCACAAGGCGGCCCCCGAGCGCCTTGTCGTGGTCGGCGGCGGCCCAGCCGGGCTCGAAGCCGCGCGGGTGGCCGCCGAGCGCGGGCTGCGCGTCGTGCTGATGGAACGCGCCGGCGAACTTGGCGGCAAGTTCGCGGAGGCGCATCGGCTGGCGAACAACGCCGAGCTGCGCCACCTGCTCGATTTCCAGATCCCCGCCGCCGAGCGCGCGGGCGTCGAGTTCCGCCTCGGCATCGAGGCGACGCCCGAGAGCGTGCTCGCCGAGCACCCCTACGCGGCGATCGTCGCCGCGGGAGCCGAGCCCACCGCGCCGGCGCTGGCCGGTGACGGCAGCGTGCCCGTGCGCGCCGCGATCTCCGCCGCCGATGTCGCCGGACTGCGCGAGGGCGGCGCGGCGATCGTGCTGATGGACGAGGACGGCTATTTCTGGGGCTCGTCGATCGCCGAGGAAGCGGCCGCCCTGGCGGCGCGCACCGGCCGGCGGCTCACCATCGTGACGCGCTACTTCGAGGCGTTCCGCGAGCTGCCCATGGTCTCGCGCATCGCCGTCCTGCGCGCGCTCGACCAGGCCGGGGTGCTGATCGTCACCTCCAGTTTCGTCGCCGGCACCGCGCGCGGCAGCGTCGAGATCACGCATGCGCTGTCGGGACGCACGACCACCATCGCCGACTGCGCCGCGGTGCTCTGGACCGGCAGGCAGACCGCGCGCAACGCGCTGCATCTCGCGCTGAAGAGCCGCGGCTTCGACCGCTCGTTCCTGATCGGCGACGCCTTCGCCCCACGCCGCCTGCCGGTCGCGCTCGTCGAAGCGCACAACGCCGCGCGTGCGATCTGACCCACCGCAGAGGAGCGTCCCATGAGCATCGTCAAGCGCAGCATCGACGCTGCGACCGCCCAGCGCCTGATCGACGCGGCGGTCGCGAAGTCGATCGAACTGAAGAAGAAGAACTGCATCGCGGTGACCGACGAGTCCGGCCAGCTCAAGGCGTTCCATGCGATGGACGGCGCGCCGCATCTCTCCATCCAGATCGCTCAGGACAAGGCCTGGACGGCGACCTCGTTCGGCATCGCCACGCATGTCTGGTGGGACTTCATCAAGAACGATCCCCCGCTGCTGCACGGCATCACCCACACGCCGCGCCTGGTGATCTTCGGCGGCGGCTACCCGGTGAAGGAGGACGGCGAGCTGATCGGCGCGATCGGCGTCAGCGGCGGCCACTACTCAGAGGACATGGAGGTCGCGCGCGCGGCCCTCGACGCGATCGGCGCGCCGGTCGTCTGAGGCAGCCGGACATGGCCATGCCGAGCCTCGCCGCGCAGCGCCGCTTCGCGCCGGCGGCGATGATCGCCTTCATCGCCGAGGTGCTCGCCACCTGTGGGCTGCGCGAGGCCGATGCCAAGCGCGTCGGCACGCTGATGGTGGAGGCGGACCTGATCGGCGCCGGTGGCCACGGCATCTTCCGCCTGCCGCAATATGCGCGCCGGCTGCGCGCGGGCGGCACCAACCCGACGCCGGAGATCACGGTCTCGCGCCGCGCGCCCGCAGTCGCGATCGTCGATGGCGACAACGGCATGGGCCATCTGGTGATGTCGCGCGCGGCCGAGGTCGCGGTAGAGCTGGCGCGGGAGGCCGGCATCGCCTGGGTCGGCGCCCGACGCTCGAACCATGCGGGCGCCGGCGGGGTCTATGCCTGCCTGCCGCTCGCGGCCGGCATGATCGGCATCTACACGGTGGTGGCGAGCGCCAATCACATGGCGCCATGGGGCGGCACCGAGTCGCTGCTCGGCACCAATCCGCTCGCGATCGCGATCCCGATGGGCGCGGCCGATCCGGTGGTGCTCGATATCGCCACGACGGTGGTCTCCTACGGCACGGTGAAGGCCCATGCGCTGGTCGGCGAGACGATGCCCGAGGGCTGGATGATCGACCGCACGACCGGCGCGCCGCTGACCGATCCCGCCCGCAGCGCCGACGGCGTGCTGCTGCCGATCGGTGGCTACAAGGGCAGCGGGCTCGCCCTGATGCTGGGGCTGCTGGCGGGGCCGCTGAACCGCGCGGCGTTCGGCCGCGACGTGGTGGACTTCAACGCCGATGACCGGACCGTGACGGAAACCGGCCACGTGATGATCGCGCTGGACGTCGGCCGGTTCCTCGATCCGGCGACGTTCCAGGCGGAGGTCGCCCGGCACCTCGAGGATCTGCGCAGCTCGGCGCGCCTGCCCGGCGTGGAGCGGATCCGCCTGCCGGGCGATGCGCGTGCCGAGCGGCGCCGCGACCGGACGGCGCATGGCGTGCCGCTCGCCGCACCGTTGCTCGCGCAGCTCGATCGGCTGGCGGCGGAGGCCGGGGTGGCGCCGCTCTCGGCGCGCTGACGCCGCGGTTCAGAGCAGCGCGAGCTGGCGCTGCTCCGCCCGCGGCCGCGGCGGGGCGAAGCGCGAGCAGTCGAGCCCCGCCATCGGCTCATCCAGCCCGAACCGCCGTGCCGCGATCGCGAACCGTTTCGTCAGCATGTCGGCATAGACGCCGACACCGCTGAAGCGGCTGCCGAAGCGCGAGTCGTTCAAGGCGCCGGCGCGCGTCTGACGGATCAGCGAGAGCACATGCGAAGCCCGCTCCGGGTAGTGCGCCTGGAGCCATTCGGTGAACAGAGCGCGCAGCTCGTGCGGCAGGCGGAGCAGCACATAGCCGCCGGCGGTCGCGCCGGCGCGTGAGGCGGCCGCCAGGATCGCTTCCATCTCCGCATCGTTCAGGCCAGGGATCATCGGCGCGGCGAGCACGCCCGTCGGCACGCCCGCGCGCGCGAGCGCCTCGATCGCCTGCAGCCGCCGCGCCGGCGTGGCCGCGCGCGGCTCCATCACCCGCGCGAGCCGCCGATCCAGCGTGGTGACCGAGACGCAGACCCGCACCAGCCGCCGCGAGGCCATTTCGGTGAGCAGATCGAGATCGCGCAGCACCAGCGCCGACTTGGTCACGATCGTGCACGGATGCGCCGCCTCGGCCAGCACCTCCAGGATCGCGCGGGTGATGCGGAGCTGGCGCTCGACCGGCTGATACGGATCGGTATTCGAGCCGAGCGCGATCGGCCGCGCCACGTAGCCGGGCTTGCCGATCTCCTTCGCCAGCAGCGTCGCCGCCTCGGGCTTGAACAGCAGCTTGGTCTCGAAATCGAGACCGGGCGAGAGGCCGAGATAGGCATGGCTCGGCCGCGCATAGCAGTAGACGCAGCCGTGCTCGCAGCCGCGATACGGGTTCACCGCGCGGTCGAAGCCGATGTCGGGGCTGTCGTTCCAGGCGATGATGCTGCGCGTGGCATCGCGCGTCAGCGTGGTCGCGAGCGGCGGCGGCTCGGCGAGGTCCTCCTCCACGCTGCCCCAGCCGTCATCGACCGGCTCGGCGCGCGTGCTGTCGAAGCGGCAGGCGGGGTTGCCGATCGCGCCGCGGCCCTTGCGCGGCTGGGGGGTGAGCACAGGGGCGTCGTCTGCCGGATGCGGGTCGGGCCAGTCGGCCAGCGCCAGGTCGTCCATCGCGGTCCCTCCGTGGCGCCGATGGTGCGTCGCGGCAGGGCGGCTCGTCAAGAACAAAACAAGAACACTACCTTCCGCACATCATGGCCGCGTGCCGACCGATCGGGCAGGCTGTCCCGGCATGGACCTCTCCGTCGTGATCCCGACGCTGAACGCGGCCGCCACGCTGCCGGCGACGCTGGATGCGCTCGGCCGGCAGCCGCGCGAGGTGCTCGTCGTGGATGGCGGCTCGGACGACGACACGGTGGAACTCGCCACGGCCCGAGGCTGCCGGGTGATCACGGCACCGCGCGGCCGGGGGAGCCAGATCGCCGCCGGGGTCGCGGCTGCGGACGCGCCGTGGCTGCTGCTGCTGCACGCCGACACGCGGCTCGGTGCCGGCTGGCCGGAGGCGGCGGCCGCGCACATGGCGAGCGACCCCGGCCGCGCCGGCTACTTCCGCCTGCGCATTGACGACGACGCGCCGGCCGCGCGACGGCTGGAACGCCTGGTCGGCTGGCGCTGCCGGGTGCTCGCCCTGCCCTATGGCGATCAGGGCCTGCTGATCGCGCGGGCGCTGCTCGACGCGGTGGGCGGGGTCCGGACGCTGCCGCTGATGGAGGATGTCGATCTGGTGCGCCGCCTCGGCCGCGCCCGGCTCGCCCCGCTCGACGCCGATGCGCTCACCTCCGCCGCGCGCTACCGCCGCGACGGCTATCTGCGCCGCTCGGCGCGCAATCTCGCGATCCTGTCGCTCTGGTTTGTCGGCGTGCCGCCGCGCCTGCTCGCGCGGCTGTACTGAATCGCAGGCCCAAAATGAATCCGCTTGACGCTGCGCGCGGGTGGGGGTACTCGCCAGCATGTCACAAACAAAAGTTCGTATTCCGAACTCACGGAGCGACGACGCCCCGGCTGACCCAGCCGAGAAGAACCTCGTCCGCTCGCTCGCCAAGGGCTTTGCGGTGCTGCACGCCTTCACCGCCGAGCGCGACGAACTGACGCTCGCCGAAGTCGCGCGCGAAGCCGGCGTCGACAACGCCACCGCCTTCCGCTTCCTCAACACGCTGGTGATGCTCGGCTATGTCGCGCGCGTTCCCGGCACGCGGCGCTTCCGCCTGACGCTGCGCTGCCTCGATCTCGGCTTCAACGCGATCGCGCGCGCCGATCTGCGCATGCAGGCGCGGCCGATCCTGCGCGACCTCGTCGGCGAGGTGAACGAGGCCGCCTCGATCGGCGTGCTCGACGGCGCGGATGTCGTCTACATCGAGCGCATCCAGGCCGGCATCGCGCGGCTCGGCGTCGATGTACGCATCGGCAGCCGCGTGCCCGTCTACTCCTCGGCGATCGGCCGCGCGATGCTCGCCTACCTGCCGCGCGAGACCCAGATCGCGGTGCTCGATGCGCGCCCGCGTGAGCGGCTGACCGAAGCGACAGTGACGGATCGCGATGCACTGCTCGCGATCCTCAGCCGCGTGCGCGACGACGGCATCGCCTTCTCCGACCAGGAGACCGTGCCGGGGCTGCGTGTGCTGGCCTGTCCGCTGATCGATGCCGACGGCGTGCCCTTGGGCGGCATCAGCGTCGCCGCCCCGGCGCTGCGCATGACCGCCGAGGACTACCTGCGCCAGGCCGGCCCGCCCCTGATCGCCGCCGCGCGCGCGCTCTCGCGCGGGCTCGAGGCGGCCGGCGGAACGGCTGCGCCGCGGCACCCCCCGCTTGCCCGACCGACGCCGACCAGGAGACACCGCCCATGACGACGCGCCTCGACTATCACGGCATCATTCCCGCGATCGCCTGCCCGTTCCGCGACGATCACGCGATCGACGCGGATGAACTGGGCCGCTTCGCCCGCTGGCTCGGCCGCCAGCCCGGCATCGTCGCGCTGATGACCAATGGCCACACCGGCGAGGTGTTCTCGCTCACCCCGCGCGAGCGCATCGAGGTGACGCGCATCGCCGCCGAGGCGACGCGCGGCATCTGCCCGGTGATCTCCTCGATCGTCTGCGAAGGGATCCACGACGCGGTCGAGCAGGCGGTCGCGGCGAAGGAGGCGGGCGCGCAGGCGCTCGACATCATGCCGCCGCATCACTGGCTGCGCTTCGGCTTCCGCCCCGACCAGGTGATCGACTACTTCACCGCGATCGGCGAGGCGACCGGGCTCGGCCTGATCGTGCACGTCTATCCCGCCTGGACCAAGGCCTCGTTCCCCTCCGCGCTGCTCGCCGCGCTCGCGCGCCTGCCCTTCGTGCACGCGTTCAAGATCGGCACGCGCGAGATGAACAAGTATGCCGCCGACCTGAAGGCGATCCGCGCGGCCGACCCGTCCTGCGCGCTGCTGACCTGCCACGACGAGTATCTGCTCGCCTCGATGGTGCAGGGCATCGACGGCGCGCTGGTCGGCTTCGCCTCGCTGATCCCGGGGCTGATCCACGACCTGCTCGCGGCGGTGAAGGCGGGCGACCTCAAGCGCGCGATGGCGGTGCAGGCGCTGATCGATCCGGTGAAGGACGCCGTCTATGGCGGCGGCGAGCCGACCGGCGAGGCGCATGCGCGGATGAAGACGGCGATGAAGTTCGCCGGAATCCTGCGCAACGACACGGTGCGCCCGCCCACCCACGCCCCGAATGCGGCCGAGATCGAGACGATTCGCGCCGCGCTGGATGCCGCCGGCGCGCTCGCGCGCGCAGCCGCCGAGTAGAGACCACAACCAGGGAGAAACGACCTCATGCTTCGACGCACACTGCTCGCCGCCGGCGCGGCCACGCTTGCCGCGCCCGCGATCCGTGCCCAGCAGGGCTGGCCGCATGGCCGCACGATCCGGGTGATCGTGCCCTTCCCGCCCGGCGCGGTGAACGACCTGCTCGGCCGGATGCTGGCGCAGCGGCTCCAGGACAAGCTCGGCGCGACCGCGGTGGTGGAGAACCGCGTCGGCGGCAACGGCGTGGTCGGCACGAGCCATGTCGTGCAGTCGGCTGCGGACGGCTACACGCTGCTCGCCTCGGCCTTCAACACCGTCGTGCTGCACCTGGTCACGCCGAACCTGCCGTTCGATCCGATGTCGGATCTCGACGTGGTCGCGCGCACCGGCATCGCGCCGCTGGTGATGGTGATGACGCCGTCCCGGCCGCAGACCACGATCGCCGAGGTGATCGCCGCCGCAAAGGCCAAGCCCGCCGAGTGGACCTTCGCGATCACCTCGGTCGGCTCGGCCGGGCATCTCGCCACCATCGAGTTCAACCGCCGCAGCGGCGCCAATATCGAGATGGCGCCGTATCGAGGCACGCAGCCCGCGCTGACCGACATCATGGCCGGCAATGTGCAGCTGCTGATCGATCCGGCCTTCGCGCTGCTGCCGGCCGCGCGTGCGGACCGCGCCAAGGCGCTCGGCATCGCCTCGGC
>CAZHMM010000062.1:0-5779 GCA_964533585.1 uncultured Elioraea sp. | reverse complement strand
GCGGCGATCGTCACGCGGCTGCTGGAAGATGGGTGGCGCGTCACCGGCCTCGATCTTGCCCCGGCGCCGCACGATGCGCCGGGCTACGCGCATCACCAGCTCGACCTGACCGAGGCGGCGCGGCTCAGGGATCTGCTCGGCCGTCTCGATGACGTGGCGGCGCTGGTGCACGCGGCGGGCGTGCTGCGCGTGGCGCCGCTCGGCGCGCTCGACGCGGAGTCCGGCGCGGCGATGTGGCGGCTGCATGTCGCCGTCGCGGAAGCGCTCGCCGATGCGCTCGCGCCGCGCCTGCCTGAAGGCGGGCGGATCGTGCTGATCGGCAGCCGCACCGCAGCAGGCGCGGCGGGGCGCAGCCAGTACGCCGCGAGCAAGGCCGCGCTGGTCGGGCTCGCGCGCTCCTGGGCGGCCGAGCTCGCGCCGCGCGGCATCACCGTGAACGTGATCGCGCCCGCCGCGACCGAGACGCCGATGCTCGCCGATCCCGCGCGCTCGGGCGTTGCGCCGAAACTCCCGCCGATCGGCCGCTTCATCCAGCCCGAGGAGATCGCGGCGCTGACCGCGTTCCTGCTTTCGGCCGAGGCGGGCGCGATCACCGGCCAGCAGATCGTGGTCTGTGGCGGAGCCTCGCTGTGAGCGAACCCTCGCTGGGCGGCAGGGTCGCGCTGGTGACAGGCGCGGCCGGCGGGCTCGGGGCGGCGATCGCGACGCTGCTCGCGCGACGCAGGGCCGCGGTCGCGCTGGGCGACATTCGCGCGCGCGCGGGTGAGGCGCTCGCGACGCGGCTGTGCGACTCCGGCCACACCGCACTGGCATTGCCGCTCGACGTCACCGACGCGGCGTCCTGGCTGGCGGCGTGCGAGGCGATCGCGGACCGCTTTGGCCGCCTCGACATGCTGGTCAGCACTGCCGCGGTGATCGCGCGCAAGGGCGTGGTGGACGCGACGCCGGAGGATTGGCGCCGTGTGCTCGACGTGAACCTCACCGGCGCGTTCCTCGGCATCCGCGCCGCCGCACCGCTGATGCGGGGAGCCGGCGGCGCGATCGTGCTCGTCGGTTCCACCGCCGGGCTGACGGCGCATGGCGATGCTGCCTAAACCGCCTCGAAATGGGGCCTGCGCGGGCTCTTGCGTGCGGCCGCGCTGGAATTGGTCGGCTCGAACATCCGCATCAACGCGGTCCATCCCGCGACCATCGCCACACCGATGACCGAGGCCGGCCCGCCTGGCCACCTGAGCGCGAACCGCGCCGCGATCCCGCTCGGCCGGGAAGCAGCGCCCGAGGAGGTCGCCGAGGTCATCGCCTTCCTCGCCTCGCCCGCGTGCTCCTTCGTCACCGGCGCCGAGATCGCGGTCGATGGAGGCTTGACCTCGGGCGGAATCGCCTGGATGCGTGCGCGCCTGCAAGCCGGCTTCGCCGAGGCCGAGCGCGACGGGACCTGACGCGCAGAGCCGATGGACTGACTGGAGGAGAGACAGCATGGCCCCCCGCATCGTCGCGGTCGAGGAACGCACACGGCCGATCGGCTCGGCGATCCGCAACGCCTATATCGACTTCTCGCAGATGACCACGTCGCTGGTCGCGGTCGTGACCGACGTCAAGCGCGACGGCAAGCGCGTGGTCGGCTACGGCTTCAACTCGAACGGCCGCTACGGCCAGGGCGGGCTGATCCGCGAGCGCTTCGCCGCGCGCCTGCTGAACGCCGACCCTGCCGCGCTGCTCGATGCAAGCGGGGAGAATCTTGATCCCGACCGCTGCTGGGCGGCGATGATGACCAACGAGAAGCCGGGCGGACACGGCGAGCGCTCGGTCGCGGTCGGCACGCTCGACATGGCGATCTGGGACGCGGTGGCGAAGATCGCGGGCAAGCCGCTGTTCAGGCTGCTCGCGGACCGTCACGGGATCGAGCCGGACCCGCGCGTGTTCGTCTATGCCGCCGGCGGGTACTACTACCCGGGCAAGGACAACTCGGCGCTCAGGGCCGAGATGCGGAGCTACCTCGACCGCGGCTACACGGTGGTGAAGATGAAGATCGGCGGCGCATCGCTCGCCGAGGATCGCGCGCGGATCGAGGCGGTGCTCGCCGAGCTCGACGGCCGCGCCCAGCTCGCGGTGGACGCGAACGGCCGTTTCGACCTCGAGACCGCGATCGCCTACGCCAAGGCTCTGAATGACTATCCGCTGTTCTGGTACGAGGAGGCGGGCGATCCGCTCGACTTCCAGCTCCAGGCGGCACTCGCCCCGTTCCACCCCGGCCCGATGGCGACCGGCGAGAACCTGTTCAGCCACCAGGATGCGCGCAACCTGCTGCGCTACGGCGGCATGCGGCCCGATCGCGACTGGCTCCAGTTCGACTGCGCGCTCTCCTACGGGCTCTGCGAGTACCAGCGCACGCTCGCGGTGCTGACGGAGTGCGGCTGGTCGTGGCGGCGCTGCATCCCGCACGGGGGCCATCAGATGTCGCTGATGATCGCGGCGGGGCTCGGGCTCGGCGGCAACGAGAGCTACCCCGACCTCTTTCAGCCCTATGGCGGCTTCCCCGACGGCGTGCGGGTGGAGAACGGCCACGTCACCATGCCCGACCTGCCGGGGATCGGCTTTGAGGGGAAGTCGGACCTCTACGCGGAGATGCGCGCGCTGGCGGAATGACCCGCCGACGCAGCGGTTCCTACTCGGCCGCCTTCATGTGCTCCTGCAACCGCGGCATCAGCTCGACCAGGTTGCAGGGGCGGTGGCGGCTGTCGAGCTGGAGGCGCAGGATGTCGTCCCAGGCGTCGCGGCAGGCGGAGGGCGAGCCGGGCAGGGCGAACAGATAGGTGCCGTGCGCCACGCCGCCCAGCGCGCGCGACTGCATCGTCGATGAGCCGACCTTCTGATAGCTGAGCATCCGGAACAGCTCGCCGAAGCCCTCGATCCGCTTCTCGATCACGCGCTCGAACGCCTCCGGCGTGACGTCGCGGCCGGTGATGCCGGTGCCGCCGGTGGTGATGATCACGTCGATCCCGGCATCGGCGATCCAGTCGCGCAGATGCGCTTCGATCGCCTCGACCTCGTCGCGCACGATGCTGCGCGCGACCACGCGATGGCCCGCGCCCTGGATCCGCTCGGCCAGCGTGTCGCCCGAGGTGTCGGTCGCCGGCGTGCGCGTGTCCGACACGGTCAGCACGGCAATGTTGACGGCGATGAAGGGGCGACTTTCGTCGATCCGTGCCATGAACCCGTTCCTGAACCCGTTCCCCGGGGCCGGGACCGGAGCGGCGCGGCTCAGTTGAGGCGCGCGCTGCGGCCGGGATCCCGGGCGGTGATCTCCTCGGGCCCATGGTAGCGCGGCCAGCGCCCGGCGGCGAGAGCGTCCAGCGACGGCGCGGGCCGGCCGAGCCGGGAGGCATAGATCCAGCTGAAGGCGAGCACGCGCTGCACATAGGCGCGTGTCTCGTGGATCGGAATCGTCTCCAGGAACAGCAATGGATCGTTCCCGTACGACATCGCTCCGTTCCAGCGCGCGACATTGCCGGGCCCGGCGTTGTAGGCGGCGATCAGGCGCAAGAGATCGCCGTTCACCTCCGGATGGCGCGCCAGATAGGCGATGTAGCGGCTGCCGATCTCGAGATTGAGTTCGGTGTCGTGCAGCCGGTGGCGCTGCCGGCCGGCGAGCTCGGGCCGGCCGGCAACGTAGCTCGCGGTCAGCGGCATGATCTGCATGACGCCGCGCGCGCCGGCGCGGCTGATCGCCGAGGCGTCGAAATTGCTCTCCACCCTCGCCATGCCGATCACCAGTGCGGGATCGGCGACCGACTCGTCAGGGCGCCAATGCGGCAGCGGGAAACGGGCATAGTCGCGCGGCCGCCCGTCGCGGCTCTCGACCAAGGGCGCGATCCGCATCGCCATCTCAGCCATGCCGGACTGGCTGGTCACCACGAGCAGCGCGCGTGCGAGCGAAGGGTTGTCGGGAGCAGCGGGAGCGAGGCGGCGCAGCTCGGCCTCCGCCCGCTCGGTCTGGCCGATCTGCAACAGCGCCAGCGCGCGCAGCCCCTGCGCGGTCTCGGCCAGCAGGGCGGCCTCGTTCTCGCCGAGCGTGTCGCGCTCCCAGGCGAAGCCGCCGGGAATGCCGAGCGCGCGGCGCGCGAGCAGGCCGTAGAAGCTGCGCGAGGACTGCCCCGCCTCGAGCAGCCAGGGTACGTAGTTGCGGTGGTCGCGCTGACGGAGTGCCGCGCGCGCGGCCCAGAATGCACCGGCCGCGCGTCGGGCCGAGGAGCCGATCTCGGCCCGCGCTGCCGCCTCGAAGTGCCGGCGCGCCGCCTCGATCCGGCCGAGCCGCCAGGACGCGAGCCCGGCAAACCACTGCGCCTCCGCCACCTTCGGCGAACTCCGGATCGCCTCGAGCGCCTCGCGCAGCGCCTGTTCGTCCTGGCTGCGCAGGAACAGCGCGCGGGCGACCTCGGCGCGCAGGCTTGCGGCATAGGCCGGATCGATGCGGCCGGCCGCGCGGATCGCGCCGGTCGCGCGGGCGAACTCCTCGGCGCGCAGGTGCTGGCGCACGCTGCGGTCGAGTGAGGCGTTGCGCGCGAAGGCGCGTGTGCCGGCCTCGATCTCCTCAGGCGGGGTCTCGGCGACCGGCAGCTCGCTCGACTCCGCCAGCGTCGGCAGCGTCGTGCCGCGCGGGGCGCGCAGGCTCAGCAGGCGGTGGATCCGCGGCGCGTCCGGATGGTCGGCATAGGCCTCAAGCCAGGCGGAGAGCTCCTCCGGCCGCGCCCTCGTGTGCGGTCCGAGCAGCCGGTCGGCGATCACGTGGCCCATCAGCAGGCGGTCGGAGAGGCGGGCGATGTCGGCATCGGCGGCCGCGAGCCGGCCGTTCTCCTGGGCGGCGAAGATGCGGCGGTAGAGGGCCGCATCGGCCGGGCCGAGCACGCTCGGCAGGCCGGGCAGGCCGCCAAAGTTCGGCCGTGGCACCGCGAAGGCCATCTGGTCGTTCCCGCGGGCAGTGCCCGACAGGCCGACCAGTGCCAGGAATGCCGCCCCCCAGATCAGGCCCGCAGTGCGCCCGCGGCCCCATGCTCCCTCGGTTCCTTGCATGGCGAGGACTGCGTTAACCGAGCGTCAACCATCTCGTCCACGCCGATATGCGGGACGAATCCCGTACTGCGAGATGCCCTACGCAGGATCAACAGGCTCGGGCACGTTCCTCGTGTGCCTTAGTTCTGCCGTATCTGTGGCACGGCGGATTCAAGCCGCCGACGCAACGCCAGGAGGTCGTTCCAGGCGTCTCGTTTCGCTCCAGGGTTGCGCAGCAGATAGGCCGGATGCAGCGTCGGCAGGGTCGGGATCGGCGCCTCGAGGCCCGGAAGATCGAGGTCGCGCCACTTGCCACGCAATCGCGTGATGCCGTCGCGCGCGCCAAGCAACCCGCGCGCCGGCACGCCGCCGAGCAGGACGAGCAGCTTTGGTCGCGCCAGCGCAATGTGTCGCTTCAGGAACGGAAGACACACCGCGACCTCCGCATCGGTCGGGTTGCGGTTGCCCGGCGGCCGCCATGGCAGCACGTTGGTGATGTAGACATCGCCCGCCGTCCGCGCGAGGCCGATGCTGGCAAGCATGCGGTCGAGCAACCGCCCCGACGGGCCGACGAAGGGCAGGCCCTCGCGGTCCTCCTCCGCGCCCGGTCCCTCGCCGATCAGCATCACGGGCGCGGAAGGATCTCCATCCGCAAAGACAAGGGTGGTGGCGGTCTCGCGCAGCGCGCAGCCATCGAAGCGATCGAGCGCGGCGCGCAGCGCGGCGAGCG
>CAZHMM010000061.1:0-20345 GCA_964533585.1 uncultured Elioraea sp. | reverse complement strand
GGGCTTCAAGGCCGGCAACGTGATGGAATTCGTGCGGCACCGCAGCGCGGGCTTCGAGGCGATGATCACGCTCGACGCCGACAGCGTGATGACGGCCGACTGCGTGCTGCGTCTCGCGCAGCTGATGCAGCAGAACCCGACCGTGGCGCTGATCCAGACGCTGATCGTCGCGCAGCCGACCGCCGCGCCGTTCCCGCGCCTGTTCCAGTTCGGCATGCGCCACGGCATGCGCTGCTACGCCGCCGGCATCGCCTGGTGGCAGGGACCCGACGGCCCGTACTGGGGCCACAACGCGATCATCCGCATCGCCCCGTTCCGCGACCATGCCGAGCTCCCCGTGCTGGCGAACGGCGCGCGCATCCTGAGCCACGACCAGGTCGAGGCGGCGCTGCTGCGCGGCGCGGGCTGGGAGGTCCGGCTCGATCCGCTGGAGCAGGGCAGTTACGAGGCGAACCCGCCCTCACTGCTCGAGTTCATGCGCCGCGATGTGCGCTGGATGGCGGGCAATCTCCAGTACTTCGCGCTGCTGCGCCTGCCGCTGTTCTCGTGGATGGGCCGCATTCAGCTCATGCTCGCGATCCTGCTGTTCCTCTGGTCGCCGATCGTGACCGCGCTGGCGATTGCCGCGCTCGTCAATGCGCTCGATCCCGATCCGCGCGCCGCGGTCGATACGGGCTCGGGGATCGCGGCGACCGTCCTGTTCGTCCTGCTGTTCTTCGCGCCGAAGCTGCTCGGCGCGCTCGAAGTGGCGCTCAAGCCGGCAGCACGCGCGGCCTGGGGCGGTGCGCGGCGCTTCGCCACCGGGGTCGCGGTCGAATTCCTGTTCTATCTGCTGCTCGTACCGATCTCGGCGCTCAACCAGACCATCGAGATGGCGGCGATGGCGCTCGGCCGGCGCGTCGGCTGGGCGCCGCAGGCGCGCGAGGACCGCCGCGTGCCGCTCGCGGTCGCCGCACGCGCGCTCTGGGCGCACACGCTCGCCGGCGTGGCGCTGCTCGCCGGCTTCGCCACCGGCGGAGGGACGGCGTTCCTCTGGGCGCTGCCGCTGCTCGCCGGCGCGGCCCTCGCGGTGCCCTACTGCGTGCTCACCGCCGACCCCGCGCTGGGGCGGTGGCTCGTGCGCGCGGGGGTCGCCGCCATCCCGGAGGAGCGCGACCCGGCCTCACCCTTCCCGAAGCTGCTCAGCGCGCCAGCGCGCGCGGCGTGAGGCTCGCGTACACGTCGCCGCTATTGGCGGCGATCGGCAGTGCCGCGATCCAGGTGCGCATCGCCGCCGCGCTCACCGCGCCGGGCAGCGCGAAACGCAGGCTCTCGCCGAGCGAGGCGTTGAACGCGCGATAGCCGAGCGCGGCGAGACGGGCGAGCGCGGCCTCTGCGACGTCGCGCTGGATGGTGGTGAACTCGAAGCTCAGCGCCGCGACGGGCCGGCGCAGCCCGGCCAGCACCTCCGCCTCCAGCCCCTCGACATCGATCTTGATGAAGTCCGGCACGCCGTGGCGCTCGATCAGGGCGGCGAGCGTCGTCGCGGGGACCGCGAGGCGTCGCGTCCAGCGCTGGTCCTCCCAGCCCGGCGCATCCGCGGCCGCGCGCAGGAACGCGGCGGAGGCGGTGCTCACCGTCGGGTTGGCATCGTTCACATGCAGCACCACCCGGCCCGGCCGGGCGCCGACCGCCTGCGCCACCAGCGCGACCGTCGGATCGGCGCCGAACCTGCGGCGCAGGAACCGTGCGAGCGCGGGCTGTGGCTCGACCGCCACCACGCGCGCGCCGAGGCGGCGGAAGCAGGCGGTGCGGTCGCCGACATGCGCGCCGACGTCCATGGCGAGCCCGCCCGGCCGGAGGAAGCGGCGGTACCAGCGGTCGAGTGCCGCGCGCCGGCGCGCATCCCCCCAGTAGATCGCGACCGAGCGCGCGATCGCCGCCGGCGTCGTCACCGGAACAGCAGGGCCGCCCCGCCGGCATGCGCGGGCGGCACCAGGAACCCGTCCGCCGTCTCCCGCCCGGCCGTGCCGGCGATGCGCCGGATCGCCGCCCCGCCGTCATCGGTGCGGAGCGTCACACCGGCGATGAAGGGCAGGCTCGGCGCGGCGACGTCCGGATAGGCCTCGCCCGTGGTGAAGCGCACCCGCCCGCGCGGCAGGGCGAGCACGACGCCGTCGGCAGCCGGTGTCGCGGCGACGCCGACCAGCCGGGCGAAGCGGTCCGCCGAGGCGGCCGGGTCGGCCACAACCAGCGCCACTTCCTCGAGCGCGACGGCGTGATTCGGATGATCGAGCAGGTCCGGCTGCCAGAGCAGCTCGGGCGTGAGGTGGCGGATCAGCTGGATGCGGCCCTCCGGCGCGTCCGGCATCGGCAGGCGGGCGAAGCGCGCGGTGGCTGGGCCGCCAGGCGCATCGATCGGCCGTTCCAGCCACGCGATGCCGGGAATCGTCAGGCCCGTTTCGCGCAGTCGGGCGAGTTCCGCCTCCGGGTCCTCGATCTCGAAGGCGATGATGTGCAGGCCGTGATAGCGCGCGAGGAAGCGGTCGAGCGTGTTCGACGGCAGGGTGGGATCGATCACCGCGATCAGTTCGAGATAGCCCTGGCGCAGCATCGCGCAGCGATTGCCGGTGCCGATCGGGCGGATGACGAGATCGGGGCCGGGCGCATGGTGCTGGGCCCGCGGTGTCAGGCGGAATCCGAGCCGCTCATAGGCGATGCCGAGCGCGTCGAGATCGGGGCCGGCGATGCCGACATGGTCGAGGGCGGAGGCGCTCATGCCGGCACCGTGGCGTATTTCGGGGTCTTCCAGGCGTCCGGTTCGGCGGCGGCCTCGGCGAACCAGCGCCGCATCAGCGGATGCGCCTGCACCGCCTCGACATAGGCCCATGAGTCGGCGGTGAGGTCCGGCCGCCAGGTGGTGAAGCGCGTGGTCACCGGCGCGTACATCACATCCGCCAGCGTGAACTCGGCGCCGAACAGATAGGGGCCGCCGTCGGCGAAGCGCGCACGGGTGTCGCGCCAGAGCGCCTCGATCCGGGCGATGTCGGCGAGCGCCTCCGGCGTGCGTTGCCTGCCGGCGGCCCGCGCCGCAAACGCCGGATCGATGTTCATCCACATCGCGCTGCGCAGGCCCCGGAAGCCGGCATGCATCTCGGCGGCGATCGCGCGCGCATGCGCCCGCGCGCGCATCTCGGTCGGCCAGAGCCCGGGCGCGAGCTCGGCACAGTATTCGGCGATGGCGATGCTCTCCCACACCAGCGCGCCCTTGTGGGCGAGGCAGGGCACCGTGCCGCCGGGCGAGACCGCGCGGATGCGCTCGGCCGTGTCGGGCTGGTCGAGGCCGATCACCACCTCCTCGACCTCGAGCCCGGCCAGACGCACCGCCAGCCAGCCGCGCAGCGACCACGACGATGTCATCTTCGTGCCGATCCAGAGCGTTCCGTCCGCCATCCACCCGTCCCCACATTGAGCGACGCGGCGGACGGTGCCACGCTCGCGCCATGTCCGCCATCCCGCTCATCGAGGATCGCCTCGGCGCCTTCGTCCCCGGCCTCGATTGCCGCCGCGCGCCGACCGCGGACGGTCCGCTCGCCGGGCTGACGCTGGCCGTCAAGGACCTGTTCGATGTCGCGGGCGCGCCGACCGCGGGCTCGACACCCGATTGGCCGGGGGCCGGCGAACCGGCCACGCGCGACGCCTGGGCGGTCGCGGCGCTGCGCGCGGCCGGCGCGGCGGTGGTCGGCAAGACCATCACCGACGAGGTGAGCCGCGGCCTGATGGGCGAGAACCGGCACTACGGCGTGCCGCTCAACCCGCGTGCGCCCGGCCGCGTGCCGGGCGGCTCGTCCTCCGGATCGGCAGCGGCCGTGGCGGGCGGGCTCGCCGACATCGCGCTCGGTACCGACACCGGCGGCTCGGTGCGGGTGCCGGCCTCGTTCTGCGGCCTCTACGGCATGCGGCCGAGCGTGGGCGCGATCCCGCTGGACGGGGTGATCCCGCAATCGCCGCTGTTCGACACGGTCGGATGGTTCGCGCGCGATGCCGCGACGTTCGTGCGCGCGGGCGAGGTGCTGCTGCGCCGCGCGCCCGCGGGGCAGCCGCCCGCCCGGCTGCTGATTGCCGAGGATGCCTTCGCCTTCGCCGATGGCGCGGTGGCGACCGCGCTCCGCCGGCCGCTCGCGCGCATCGCCGCCGCGATCGGCCGCGTCGAGCGGATCGACGTCGCCCCCGAGGGGCTCGCGGCGCGGTTCGCCAATCACGGCACGCTGCAGGCGCGCGAGGCTTACGACACCTTCGCGCCATGGTTGGATGAGGCGAACCCACGGCTGGCCTGGGAGGTGGCGGCGGCGTTCGCCGGCGGCTCGACCATCCCACGCGAGCGCCGCGCTCAGGCCATGGCGATCCGCCGCCGGCATGCCGCCCGGCTCGCTGCGCTGTGCGGCGCGGATGGTGTGATCGCGCTGCCGACCACGCCGTTCCCGGCGCCGCCGCGCGACCTTCCGCGCCGCCTGATGTGGCCGCTGCGCACGCGCGCCGGCACGCTCACCTGCATTGCGGGTTCGGCGCAGGCGCCGCAGCTCAGCCTGCCGCTCGCCGAGGTCGACGGCCTGCCCGTCGGCCTGTCGCTGATCGCCGCGCCGGGCAACGACGCCCTGCTGCTCCGCGCCGCGCTGGCGTTCGGCTGAGGCGCTTGCCCGGCCGCAGGGCCGGTGCCACCTTCCCCCGCCTCGGCCAAGGAGGGCCCCGATGAACGTCACGCTCCGCCCGAACAATCTCGACGCCTTCTGGATGCCCTACACGGCGAACCGCGCCTACAAGACGACGCCGCGCCTGCTCGCGCGGGCCGAGGGCGTGCACTACTACACGCCCGAGGGCCGCGAGGTGCTGGACGGCACGGCCGGGCTCTGGTGCGTCAATGCCGGGCATGGGCGGCGCGAGATCGCCGAGGCGATCAAGCGCCAGGCCGACGAGATGGATTTCGCGCCCACCTTCCAGATGGGCCACCCGATCGCCTTCGAGGCCGCCGCCATGCTCGCCGAGTTCCTGCCGGACGGGATCGAGCGCGTGTTCTGGACCAACTCCGGCAGCGAGGCGGCCGATACCGCGCTGAAGATGGCGCTCGCCTATCACCGTGCACGCGGCGAGGGCCAGCGCGTGCGCCTGATCGGCCGCGAGCGCGGCTATCACGGCTGCGGCTTCGGCGGCATGAGCGTGGGCGGCATCGTCGCCAACCGCCGCCAGTTCGGCGCGCAGTTGCCGTTCGTCGATCACCTGCCGCACACCTACGCGCCGCAGCACCAGGCGTTCAGCCGCGGCGAGCCCGAATGGGGTGCGCATCTCGCCGATGCGCTCGAGGACCTCGTCAAGCTGCATGGCGACACCATCGCCGCCGTGATCGTCGAGCCGGTCGCCGGCTCCACCGGCGTGCTGGTGCCGCCGAAGGGGTATCTGAGGCGCCTGCGCGAGCTCTGCACCAAGCACGGCATCCTGCTGATCTTCGACGAGGTGATCACCGGGTTCTCGCGCCTGGGTACCGGCTTCGCCGCGGACTATTTCGATGTCGTGCCGGACATCCTGACCATGGCCAAGGGGCTGACCAACGCCGCCGTGCCGATGGGCGCGGTCGCCGCCAGCGGCGCCGTGTACGACACGGTCGTGAACGGCGTGCCGGGCGGCATCGAGTTCTTCCACGGCTACACCTATTCGGGCCATCCGCTCGCCTGCGCGGCCGCGATCGCGGCGATCCGCATCCACCGCGAGGACGACCTCGCCGGCCGCGTGCGCGACCTGCAGCCCTACTGGCAGGACGCGATGCATGGGCTCAGCGCCTCCGCCGGCGTGCGCGACGTGCGCGACATCGGCCTGATCGGCGGCATCGAGCTTCAGCCACGCGAGGGACGCCCGACCGAGCGGGCGATGGCCGTGTTCCATCGCTGCTTCGATGACGGGCTGCTGGTGCGCGTCACCGGCGACATCGTCGCCCTCTCGCCGCCGCTGACCGTCGAGCGGGCGCATGTCGATCGGATCGCCGAGACGCTCGACCGGGCGATCCGCGCGGAGCCGGCCTGAGCGCCCTCCGCCGGCGCGCCGCATGACCGCCCTCATCCGCTCCTTCACGGAGGCCCTGTGGCGCTGGCGCGGCGGTCTGATCGCGCTGACGCTGCTGGCGGCGTTCGCCGCCTTCGGCCTGAATGTCTACCGTGACCGCGCGGTCCAGCCGCTGATCCTGCGGGCGATGGACGTCGCGCCGCGCCTGGCGACGCACCTCTGGCTCGCGCAGGCGCAGCTGCACGCCACCGCCCTCGAGACGCGCGCGGGCGGCCCGCCCGCCGTGCTGCGCCAGCGCTACGAGGCCTTCGTCGCCAGCATCCAGTCGCTGCTGAGCGGCGAGGGGCGCGCCCTGCTCAGCGACCTGCCGCGCTTCGGCGCCACACTCGACCGCCTCGTCGCGTTCCAGGCCCGCATCGACGACCGGCTCGGCGCGTCGCTCGACATGCCGGCGGCGATCGCCACCGACATGCCGCCGGCGGCCGTCGAGGAGATGCTGCACCTGCTGCCGCAGCTGCGCGAGCCGCTGTCCGAACTCGCGGCCTCGGCTGCGGCGGCGCAGCGCCTGGAGATCGTGCGGCTGACGCGGATCGTCCGGATCGCCGATCGGCTGCAGCTCGTCGCCGCCGCTCTGGCGCTCGCGCTCGTCATGCTGCTCGCCGCGGCGATGGCGGCACGCCGTCAGCAGGTGCGGCTCGATGTCGCCGCCCCGCAGCCGGAGCGCGCTGCGTCAGCTTCGCCCGAGCGTATCGGTCCGGCCCTGCTGGCGGCGACGGCGCGCGATGTCGCCGCGCCGCTGCATCGGATCGCCGGCACGTTCGGCGTGATCCTTGAGCAGCCGGGGCTCGATCCCTCGCATGCGCGCGCCGTGCGGGCCGCCCGCGATGCCGCCGACGACATGCTCGCAACCGCCGATGTCCTGCTGGATGCCGCCTCGCTGGCCGACGGCCGTGCCGTCGCCGCCGAGGCGCCGTTCGCGGCCGAGGAGGCGCTCGCGCGCGCGATCCGCGGGCTTGAGGGCCGCATTGCCGAGATGGGCGGGCGGGTCATGGTCTCGCGCGATCCCTCCGTGCCGGCCACCTGGATGGGCGACGGGCCACGCCTTGGCACGCTTGTGCGCATGCTGGTGTTGCGCTGCCTGCCGCTCCGGCCCGGCGGCGCGCTGGTGCTCCGGCTCACCCAGGAGGCGGGCGGGCTCGGCATCGAGGTCGGCGATCCGGCCGCCGCGACGATGCCGGCGGAGGCGTTCGAGCCGGTCGATCTGCACGAGGCCTGGCCGGGCGAGGATCTGGCCGACGGCGTGGCGGCGGCCGCGGCGTATGCGGGGGCGCTGGGCGGGCGGATGCTGCGTCTGCGCGCCGGCGGCGGGCGGAGCGAGACGATCCGCTGCATCCTGCCCTTCCTGCCCGCGGCCGCGGACGAATTGGAGCGCGCCGCGCGGAGCGCGCTCGTGTCGCAGCCGCTGCACGTGCTCGCGGTCGATGACGTGCCGACCAACCGTCGCCTGATTGCGGCCATGCTCGAGCGGCACGGCCACAGCTGCGATGTCGCCGCCGACGCGCGCGAGGCGCTGCGCATGATCCGTGCCGCGCGCTACGACGCGGTGCTGATGGACGTTCAGATGCCGGCGATCGACGGCCTCGAGGCCACACGCATGATCCGTGCCCTGCCGCCGCCTGTCGGACAGGTGCCGGTGATCGCCGTGACGGCGCATGTTCTGCCCGAGCAGCGCGCGGCATTCCTCGCGGCGGGCATGGCGGCGGTGATCGAGAAGCCGGTTGCGACCAACGAGCTGCTCGCCGCCCTGGCGCACGCCCTTCCAGGCCGGGCCGGGCCGGTTCCCGTACCCGAGGACGACAAGGTGCCGGTGATCGATCAGCAGACGCTGGCGCTGGTGCGATCCACCCTCGCGCCGGCCGATTTCGGCCGCCTGGTCGAGCGCCAGATCGGCGCCGGCGCCGCGGCGATGGCCCGGGCGGAGGCAGCCGCGGCACAGGGCGATACGGCTGGCTTCGACGAGGCGCTGCGCGACCTTGCCGGCGCCTATGAGGGGCTCGGCGCGAACCGGGTCGCAGCCACTGCCGCTGCGGTGGTCGAACGCCGCGCCGATCTCGCGGCCCTGCGCCGGGCGATCGCCGAGACCGCGGCCCAGCTCCGCCGGCGCCGTGCCGAGGCGCCCGTGCGCTGACCGCAGGGCAGGTTCCCGCCCGGCTTGGCCGGGCTGCCCGGCTCACCCTATATCTGGCCGGACAGCCCCGAGGGAGACCGCCACCCCATGCCGACCAACGCCGGCAGCGACCACGCCGCGCCCGTCCCCGTCACCGTGCTGACCGGCTATCTCGGCGCCGGCAAGACCACGCTGCTGAACCGCATCCTGTCGGAGCAGCACGGCAAGCGGATCGCCGTGGTGATCAACGAGTTCGGCGAACTCGGCGTGGACAACGACCTCGTCATCGACGCCGACGAGGAAGTGTTCGAGATGAACAACGGCTGCATCTGCTGCACCGTGCGCGGCGACCTGATCCGCATCCTCGGCGGGCTGATGAAGCGGCGGGACCGGTTCGATTCCATCATCATCGAGACCACGGGCCTCGCCGACCCCGCGCCGGTGGCGCAGACCTTCTTCGTCGACGAGGACGTGCGCGCGAAGACGAAGCTCGATGCGATCGTCACCGTGGTGGACGCGAAGCACCTGCCGGCACGCCTGGCCGATTCCGCCGAGGCCGAGGAGCAGATCGCCTTCGCCGACGTCATCGTGCTGAACAAGACCGATCTCGTCACCCCGGAGGAGCTTGCCGCCGTCGAGAACGCGATCCGCGCGATCAACCCTTACGCGACGATCCACCGCACCGAGCGCGCCGCCGTGCCGCTCGACGCCGTGCTCGACCGCAACGCCTTCGACCTGAACCGGATCCTCGCCAACCTGCCCGACTTCCTCACCGACACCGAGCACGAACACGATGACCACGTCGCCTCGATCAGCGTCGCGATCCGCGGCGAGGTCGACCCGGAGAAGTTCAACGCCTGGATCACCGAGCTGCTGGCGCAGAAGGGGCAGGATCTGCTGCGCACCAAGGGCATCCTCGCCCATCCCGGCGAGGACCGCCGCTTCGCCTTTCAGGCCGTGCACATGATCGCCGACGGCGATTTCATCGGCCCGTGGCGGGAGGGCGAGGAGCGCGTCTCGAAGATCGTCTTCATCGGCCGCAACCTCAGCCGGCCCGTGCTGCGCAAGGGCTTCGAGGCCTGCAAGGCGTGAGCCAGGGAAAAAACACCGGGGGGGCAACGCTACCGGGTCCCATCGCGGCAAGCCGCGATGGGGGCCCGGCCCCCCCAGCCCCCCCCGCAGCCAGTTTCCTGCTCGACACGCGCGGCATCACGCACACGCTCGATGCGTTCGTCGTGGCAGCTGCGTTCGATGCCGACAGCCGACAGGCCGCCTTCGCGCTCGGCGACGGTACCGTGCGCATCGCCGCGCTCGCTGACCCCAAGAGCACAACCACGATCGAAGCCCATGACGGCGCCTGCCTCGCACTCTGTGCCGACGCGGCGCCGGGCGGCTTCCTTTCCGGCGGCGATGACGGCGAACTGCGCCGCATCGATCCCGAGGGCGCCCGCACGCTCGCCGCCTGGCCGGGGAAGTGGATCGAGCACGTGCTCGCCCATCCCGGCAAGGGCGCCTGGCGCGCGGCTGCCGTCGGCAAGTCCGTGCATCTGCTCGACGCGGCCGGCAACACGCTCAAGACGCTGACGCACCCGAGCACCGCCACCGGGCTCGCGACCGACGCCAAGGGCCGCCGCCTCGCCGTCAGCCATTACAACGGCGCCTCGCTCTGGTTCGTCGCCGCGAAGGAGGACCGTCCGACCGCGCTCGCCTGGAAAGGCAGCCACACCGCCATCGCGATGAGCCCCGATGCCCGCTACGTCGTCACCGCGATGCAGGAGAACGCGCTGCACGGATGGCGCGTCGCCGACGGCGCGCATATGCGCATGAGCGGCTACCCGGCGAAGACGAAGTCACTCGGCTTCACCGCCAAGGGACGCTGGCTCGCCACCAGCGGCGCCGAAAGCATCGTCTGCTGGCCCTTCACGGGCGATGGGCCGATGGGCAAGGCGCCCGAGGAACTCGCCGGCGGCGATTCCGTGCTGGTCACGTGTGTCGCCTGCCACCCCGAGCACGAGGTGATCGCCGCCGGTTTCGCCGACGGGCTCGTGCTGCTGACCGAGCTCGCCTCCCGCAAGGTGCTGCCGGTCGCGGCGCCGGGCAACGGCGCGGTCAGCGCGCTCGCCTGGAGCGCCGATGGGCGCTGGCTTGCGTTCGGCACCGAAACGGGCTTCGCCGCCCTGGTCGATTTCGCCCCGCGATAGGAGAGACGCCCATGCACCTGATCGAGACCGCGCATCTCGCGATGCCCAAGCTCGGCTTCGGCACCTGGGCGCTGAAGGGGGCCGACTGCGCGCGCGCAGTGGCGGAGGCGATCGGACTCGGCTACCGCCACATCGACACCGCCGAGATGTACGACAACGAGGAGCCAGTGGGGCAGGGCATCCGCGACGGCGGCACCCCGCGCGAGAACCTGTTCGTCACCACCAAGGTGTGGTGGACCAACCTCGCCGATCCCGCCTCCGCGCTGGCTGCCAGCCTGAAGCGGATGCGGCTCGATTACGTCGATCTGTTCCTGGTCCACTGGCCGAACCCGGCGATTCCGCTCGCGCCGACACTCGCGGCGATGCAGGCGCTGAAGGAGCGCGGGCTCGCGCGCGCGATCGGCGTCGCGAACTTCCCCGCTGCCCTGCTCCAGGAGGCGGTGGCGACCGGCGCGCCGGTCGCCTGCAACCAGATCGAGTACCACGTGATGCTGAGCCAGGAGCCGGTGCTGCGCGTCGCGCGCGCGAACGACATCGCCGTGACCGCCTACTCGCCGCTCGGCAAGGGCGGCCTCGCCGATGATCCCGCGCTCGCCGAGATCGGCCGCCGCCATGGCGCGACCGGCGCACAGGTCGCGCTCGCCTGGCTGCTCGAACAGGACGGTGTCGCGGCGATTCCGAAGTCCGGGCGCGCGGCGAACATGCGCGCCAATCTCGCAGCCCTCGATCTCCGGCTGACCAACGAGGATCGCGCCGCGATCGCCGCCCTGCCGAAGAACCGGCGCTTCGTGAACCCTGCCTGGTCTCCCGTCTGGGACCAGGCGGCCTGACGAAGCGCCCTGGGGCTAGGCGGCGATGGCCAAGCGCATCAATCGGGCGATCGAACTGCTCGCCCAGGATCAGGCGATCTACTACGCTGGCCACCACACCGGCCATGTGCTGACCGTCGAGCAGGGCCGCGCCGATGCCGGCACCTGGGCGGACTACATCAATGTCGGCATGGAACATGGCGCCTTCGACATGACCGGCCTTGCGGCCTACATGCAGGGGCTGGTCGAGGGTGGCCCCACCCGCTCGGGGCATCGCACGCCGGCGGTGATCGTCGAGGCGCCGGTGAACGGCACGGACGCGGCGAATGTCCGGCACAATGCCTGGCAGTTCCGCCAGATCCTCGGCCGCGGCGTGCATGGCGTGCTGCTCTGCCAGGCGGAATCGGCCGAGGCCGTGCGCGCCTTCGTCGAGGCGTGCCGCTATCCGCACCAGGCGCACGGGGTCGATCCGGCCCTGCCCTCGCCGATCGCGCGTGCGCGCGGCGCTGTCGTCGGCCGTCCGGCGCCCGGCCTGCTCGGCCCCGGCACGCGCGGGCGCGGCTCGGAGCCCTCGGCCGCACCGGTCTGGGGCCTGTCGGAGGACGCGTATTTCCGCCGCTCTGATCCCTGGCCGCTCAACCCTGAGGGCGAACTGCTGCTCGGCGTGAAGATCGAGAGCCCGGAGGGCGTGGCCCGCTGCGAGGAGATCCTCGCCGTGCCGGGTCTCGGCTTCGCCGAGATGGGGCCGGGCGATCTCGGCCTGTCGCTGCTCGGCCTGACGACGGTGCCGCGCGCACCCTATCCGGCGGCGCTTGCCGAGGCGCGCGCGCGCATCTTCGCCGCCTGCCGTGCCAACGGCGTCGCGTTCCTGGAGGCCTGCGGACCGGACACCATCGTCGCACGGCTCGACGAAGGCGTGCGCGTGATCGCCGGCGGTCAGGAGGAGACGGCGCGCATCGGCCGCGCGCACCAGGCGCGCCAGATGCCGGTCTGAGCCGGCACGGCGGCGACGGGGTAGCTGACGGCGGGCGGGGCGCGGGTGGTGGAGCTGAGGGGAATCGAACCCCTGACCTCCTCATTGCGAACGAGGCGCTCTCCCATCTGAGCTACAGCCCCATCCCGCGAGGCCGGCGTTATTGTCTGCCCCCCCGAGGAAGTCAAGGACGGCGGCTTGCGTCCGCCCGCGCCCGGCCGCTAGGGTCCGCCCGCCCCCGAGAACCCTGCCGGACCTCCTGATGTATGCTCTGCTCTGGCTGATCGACACCGCGCTCAGCATCTATGTCTGGGTGCTGATCATCGCCGCGGTCTTCTCGATCCTGACCGCGTTCAACATCCTCGACACGCGCAACCGTCTGGTCTGGACGGTCGGCGATTTCCTCTACCGCGTGACCGAGCCGGCCCTGCGGCCGATCCGCGGCTTCCTGCCCAATCTCGGCGGCATCGACATCAGCCCGCTGATCCTGATCCTGATCTTGCAGGCGGCGCGGATCTTCCTCTCCACCACCGTCGCCCCGGCCTTGCTGTGAGCCTGACCGTCGCGGTCAAGGTCACGCCGAAGGCGCGCCACGCCGGCGTCCTCGGCGTGGCACCTGGCAAGGATGGGGCGCCGCTGCTGCGCCTCGCCGTCACCGAGGCGCCCGAGGACGGGCGGGCCAACGCGGCCGTGCTGCGGCTGCTTGCCGAGCGGCTCGGCGTCGCGCCCTCCGCCTGCACCCTGCTGCGCGGCGCGGCCGCGCGCGAGAAGCTGATCCGGGTCGAGGGCGATCCGACCGCCCTCGCCACCCGCCTCGCCGCGCTCGGCCGATGAGCGCTGTGATCATCGACGGCCGCGCCTCCGCCGCACGCCTGCGCGCCCGCGTGGCGGCCGAGGCGCGCGCGGCGGGGATCGTGCCGGGGCTGACCGTGGTGATCGTCGGCGACGACCCGGCGAGCCATGTCTATGTCCGCAACAAGACCAAGGCCGCCGCCACCGCCGGGTTCCGCGAGACGACCATCGCCCTGCCGGCCGAGACCACCGAGCGAGCCCTGCTCGACGTGATCGGCCGGCTGAATGCGGATGAAGCCGTGGACGGCATCCTGGTGCAGCTGCCGCTGCCGAAGCACATCCGCGCCGAGGCCGTGATCGCCGCGCTCGACCCCGCCAAGGACGTGGACGGGCTGCATCCGCTGAATGCCGGCCATCTCGCCGCCGGCCATCCCAGGCTCGTGCCCTGCACGCCGAAAGGGGTGATGACGCTGCTTGGTGAGACCGGGATCGCGCTTGCCGGCGCGCGCGCGGTGGTGCTCGGGCGGAGCGTGCTGGTCGGCCGCCCGGTCGCGGCGCTGCTGACGGCGGCGGACGCGACCGTCACGCTCGCGCACAGCCGCACGCGTGACCTCGCCGCCGAGTGCCGCCGCGCCGAGCTGCTGGTGGCGGCGGTCGGTCGGGCGGAACTCGTGCGCGCCGACTGGATCGCCGAGGGCGCGACCGTGATCGATGTCGGCATCAATCGCCGCGCCGATGGGCGGCTGGTCGGCGATGTCGCCTTCGCCGAGGCGGCCGAGCGCGCCGCCTGGATCACCCCCGTGCCCGGCGGGGTGGGCCCGATGACGATCGCGAGCCTGCTCGAGAACACGCTGATCGCGGCCAGGGCGCGGCGAGGACCGAGGTGATCGGCTGGCGCGCGCTTCAGGTGATCGCCGCGGTCGCGCTCATCGCCTGCCTCGACCTGGCGCTGAAGGCCACGCCCCTGCGCGGCGAGGAGTGGAACGCCGGGCGGCTGCTCTATGCCGGCAGCGGCATGGTCACCGCGCTGACGCTGTTCGCGCTCGCCGCGATCGGCATCGGCCAGCGGCGGCTGGCGGAGCGGCTCGGCGCGATCGAGCGGCGACTGTCGGGTGATCGTTGAGCCTGTCGACCGATCTTCGGCCGCGGCTCCACTTTATCACTTTAGGACTTTATCCCTTTATTCTGCCGTGTGGCGGTGGGAAGCGTCGGCGCGTCGTGGCCGGAGAGCGCAGGATAGCGCACCGATCCGCCAATCCCTGACGCATGACGGTCGTGTCCTGGCCTGGCGGGCTGCTTGGCAGCATGGCGCGGACGCGCCCGTTCGGCGTGGCGGGCCGCGCTCTGGCGTGGTCCGGCAGGCCGAACGCTGCGGTTTGCGGCCGCACCGGGCATCGCTACACTCGGCCAGGTCGTTGCCGACCTCATCGCCGCGCTGCGGTTTGCGGCCGCACCGGGCATCGCTACACTCAAGGCATCGTCTTCGACATCGTCATCGCCGCTGCGGTTTGCGGCCGCACCGGGCATCGCTACACTTGCCCTTCCGGCAACTGCCTGAAACGGCACACGAATCCGCCGGCGCACGCTAGAAAAACTCAAGCTGCGCCGGCGGAGTCTCCGGCGGCTTCCGCCGTTTTCCCGCGAACACCTGGATCCGCGCGAACTGCGCGTCCGTCACCGTCAGGAACCGCACCTCCCCCTCCGCCGGAACCCGCAAGCCCATCCGCCGGATATGCGCCGTCGCGCTGTCCAGGCTCGCGCAGTGCCGGAAATACACGCTGAACTGCATCATCGCGAATCCGTCCGCCAGCAGATCCTTGCGGAAGCGAGCATAGGCGCGCTTGTGCGCCTTCGTCTCCACCGGCAGGTCGAACATCGCGAACACCCACACGGTGCGCCAGGCGATCGGGTCAAGAAGGGGCGGGCGCGGCGCCCTCATCCGGCTCCTCCGCTGGCTCGGGCAGGCCGGTCGGATCCTCGGGCAGCCGCAGCAGCATCCGCCTTCCCCCGAAGCTTGCCGCCAGCGACGCGGCCGAGCGGTGCAGCGCAAGCCCGAGCGGCATCGCCTGCCCGTCCATCCCCACCGCGATGTTCAGCGCGCCGAGCAGATGCGCCTTGCGCGTCCGGTCAAGCTCGCCCTCCGCCAGCCCGGCCCGCACCATCTCCCACACCACGCCATCGACGAACGGACGGAACGGCTCCATCAGGTCGGAGGCAAGCGCGAAGGCATCGCCCCGGTTGGCGTGGAACAGCCCCACGCCGGCGAGCAGCCCGGCGCCGACGACGGCGCGCGCGGTCGCCGCGCGCAGCACCGCGTAGCCGTAGTTCAGCAGCGGGTTCGGCGCCGCGCCGGCGCGGTCGCGCCGGAACGCCGGGCCGAGCAGCCGCGGCCAGTAGCGCTGCGCGCCCTGCGCCTCCAGGTTCTCGGGGTCGCCCGAGCGCACGCGCGCGGCCATCGCATCGAGCCCGGCATCCTGCCCGGTCGCGCGGCGCAGCAGGTCGGCCTGCCGGCGCAGCTTGCAGGCGACGATCGCCTGCCACAGCCGCTTGGCGAGCGGGCGCGGGCAGGCGAGCTGCGCGCGCTGTCGCTCGCCGGCGAGCGCGTTGGCGGCATAGGGCAGCACGACGCCCGCCGGCATGTGATCGGGGCCGCACAGGATGGTCGCGACCTTCGCCTCGGCGAGCGCCGCGAGCAGCGCGTGGGTGTAGGTGACCTGCGGGTTGTCCACCACCAGCAGCGCGAGGTCCTCCACCGGCACGGTGGGCGCGCTGCCGTCCTCGCGCGCCACCACCAGCTGGCGGTGGCGGAGCGTGAGGCGGGCAGCGGAGGAGACTTCGACAGTGCGTGTCATCGCGCCGGTCTCCAGCGGCCGATCGGATCGACGGAGACCTTGTGCCAGCCGTCGCGAACCCAAGTCGCTGGCATCTTCGACACTTGCGGTCGAGGGATGCCAGCCAGATGGAGTAGCTTGAAGAAGATCGGCCCTGCGCCGTAGGCGAAACGAATCAGGACGAACTCCTCGCCGTTCTCCGTCTCGCGCCTCAGAACGTCTCCGGGCCGCAGCGCCATCTCCAATCTCCCGCCCTCGGGATGCTCGGGTCGCACGGCGGGCTCACCTCGCTGTACGCGCACCAGCGCCTCGCGCTTCGTCACGACCGAGTATCGAATCGTGTCGCCATCGCGATAGATCGAGATGTGGTCGTTCGTTCCGGGGCCTAGCTCGGCATGGATGTTCTTCGTGGCGTGCGCGCGCATCACGCCGTCCTTCCGCCGCATGTGCAGCCGCACCCGTCGGATGACCGGGCCGTGCTCCGCAGCGATGCCTCGCTCTGCCCATCTCCTGCGGGTCTCGTCCGTCAGTTTCAGTCGGATTTCCTGCGCGAGTAGCAGCTTCAGTCGGCGTGCCGAGGCCGCGTCAGGAGCCGCCCCGCTTTGCCTGCGTTCCAGGCCGAGTCCGTTCGCTGCCAGATGATCGAGGATCGCCTGCCGCACTCCCGCGTCGGCGATCCAGGCGTCTCGGCCGTCCTCGGGCGTGCTCAGGATCTCCGAAGCACTGAGATCCGCCACCGCCTTGCGCTTGACGTAGATCGCCGAGCCGGCGGCCTCGCGCTGACCTGTGTCGCCGAGCCGCGTCTCCTCGTGCAGCGGCCCCGACAGCTTCGCCTGCACGCGGTGGCTGACCAGCAGCGTTTTCAGCTTCTGCTTCACCTGGGCATGGAAGTCGGGCCAGGGGGCGCGGAACTCCGGCTTCTCGCGTTGTATCTCCCGCACCTGCCACCAACGCGACAGTGCCTGCACTTTCGCGGGCGTGCACAACGCCACGACGAGCCCGTCCACCGCATGATGGCGCAGATCGTCCCGCGCCTTCGGATCGTCCCGCGCCTTCGGAGCCCCCTCGGCCTCGACCTCGCCGTGCAGCAGGCGTGACAGGCCGATCGACCAGGCATCGCGCAGCAGCGCCGTCGCGCGTCCCGGCACCGTCTGGACCCGCCTGATCCCCTCGTCGCCGCCCCCGAACAGCAGCCCGAGATAGTCCCGCGCCGCGGTGGCGATGAAGGCCGAGTCGGTCGCGTGCCGGTTGAGGAACGCCTCGCTGGCCGCCTCCTCGATCGTCTCCTTGAGGCAACGTGCCCACTTGCCGGCCGGTCGGCCGTGCTTCGCGTCCCATCCCGGCCAGCCCGATTTCTGCATCGCCGGCCAGGTCGTGGTCTGCAGCACCGCCCAGGTGTCGGGCTTCGCCGCCTCCAGCCACTCGCGCGGCAGGCGGTCGCGCTTGTCCCGGTTCTCGTCGGCAAGGCACAGCACCTTGTTGGCGAAGCCGTTGTCGAAGCTGCGGCTTACCGGGAAGATGTGATCGATCTCGGTCGCTGCCGGATCGAGCGCCTGGGCACAACTGATCGTCTTCCCGGAATACGGGCTGCGTTTCCCCTGCTCCTCCAACAGAAGCCAGCGCAGGATCGCGTCGCGCGTTGCCTGCTTGCTGCCGAGTTCGGCGATCCGTTTGGCCGCCTGCCGCCGCTTGATCTCGCGCTCGTGCTGCGCCTTGTCCGTCGCGGCCCGGTCCTCGCGGCTCTGCTTGAGGCCGCGGAACAGCTCCAGGCGGATCAGGTCCGGGCGGCCATAGGCGCGCAGCAGCGTGTTGGCAACCTTGCGCAGCTCGCCGAGCGTGCGCAGAACGGTTGGATTGCGAATGCCCGCCAGCAGCGCCGCCATCTCCCGGCGCAGCCACCCATCCTCGATCTTCAGAAGCACCGACGGGTTCGGCGCCGGAAGCGCGGTCACGGGCGACCCCGGTTTGGTCGTGAACGCGACCTTCACCGCTTCCGAGTATGACGAACCGCGTTCGAGATGCGGCAGCAGGCGCTGCATCGTGCTCCGGGCGTGGCGACCGTAGCCGTCGGGCAGCGAGACGCCAGCGAGCGCCGTCGCGGCCTCCTCCGTCAGGCCCCAGTCCCGCTGCGCCCGCTCCGCGAGACGGCGCCGTTCCGCCGCCCAGTCGTGCCGGTCGCGGATCTCCAGGATCGCGCCATCCCGGGCCGGTCGGTATTCCGCTTGGCGAACAGCATCCCCGATCGCGGCCCGGATGGCATCCCGGGTGGCCGGGTCGAGCGCCTGCCACGTCGGCCCGAGGGCGCGCCGCAGCGCCGCCTCGGTCGCGTTGCCGCGGATGGTGTCCTTCTTGCCGCGTTCGTGCGTGAACCGAAGCCGCTCATCTCCGAGTGCGGCGCGCAGGCCCGTCCAACTGGGCTTGGCCTCGCCCTTCTGTCCCGGCGCCGCGTCATCAAGATATCCGCCTTCGAGATAGGCGACCGCAGCGGCCCGCTGCTCCGGGCTGAGAGGCGGGTTGTTGCCGCGCGCAAGCCGGAGGTTGTTGACGAAGACCAGGGTTTCGAAATGCTGCGTCAGCCAGTCGCCCTTCAGCGCGCGGTTCTCCTCCGGCGCATGGATGCACCGGCCGATGGTGCGGGTACGAAAGAAGGTCGGGCGCTGACTGAAACCGATATGCGTGATCCGCGACCGCAACTCGTCCGTCAGCACCGTCGGGTGATGCGCCGCCTGCACCCGCCAAAGCCTGTCGAACTCGTCGGAGACCATGTCGCGGCCATGCTGCACATCGCGCAGCGCGACGGGTTCGGGGAAGACCTCGGACTTCTGTTCCTGCTCACGGCGCCGCGCGTCGCGCCGCTCCACGAGCGCGGCGGCCAGGGTCGCACGGTCTTTGCCGTCTCGCTCGGCGATCGCGGCGATCTCGCGCCGCAACTGCTCGCGCTTGGCGCGGTCCTTCTCCTCCTTGGCCGCTTCGTCGCTGCTTGCCGTGGTCGCTGGCCGCTCGGTCTTCCGGGAGCGTCGCCCCTTTACCTGTTGAGGCTCCACCGTCGTGCTTCCCTCGTCGTCGGCGGAGCCGTATTTCCGGCTGCCCTGGAAGCCGCGCCGCTTCAGGAGGTGGAACAGTGCCCAGCCCAAGTCATGGGCCTGAAGCGGTTCGGTGAGGCCGCGTCGACGCGCCTCGTACGGATCGAACTTGGGCGGCGGTGCGGTGGGCACGCGGCCCGGTCCCGGTTCCGCATCCGCCGGCAGCAGCCCTGCCTCCACCAAGGCCCGCCGCAGATGAACCCGGCGCCAGCGCTTGCGCCGCAATGTCCTGCGCGCCAGCCGCTTCTGGCGCCGGGTCGCGTTCAGCGGGTCGCCGACCTCGCCTTTCGCCTTCCGTTCTCGGCTTTCGGGGAAGACCCGGACGCCAAGATGCTGGATCTTCCCCGTCTCGGCGCGCTCGTCCCAGCGGATCACCGCGAACCCGACCGAGGTGACGCCGAGATCGAAGCCCCAGATCGTCTGCATGACGATTTCCCCCTTGGATGACACCTGCCAAAAGGGTAATCTATCACGCGTGTAGCGATGCCTGGTGTGGCCGCTTGCCGCAGGCAAAACCTATCGTCCACACAGGTGCGGGCTGGGCATCCCGCGGACGAAGCGCCCCCTGACCCCCGCCTCGCGCGGGGGTCTTGGATTCCTAGGGCACGCCTACGCTAAAGCGCCCCGCCCTTGCGCCCCGCCATCGCCCCGAGCCGCAGCCGCAGCGCGTTCAGCCTGATGAAGCCCTTGGCGTCCACCTGGTCATAGGCGCCCTGGTCGTCCTCGAAGGTGACGTACTTCATCGAGTAGAGGCTGTGCGGGCTCTCGCGGCCCGAGACCATCACGTTGCCCTTGTAGAGCTTCAGCTTCACCCGTCCGGTGACGTGCTCCTGGCTCGCATCGATCGCGGCCTGGAGCATCCGCCGTTCGGGCGCGAACCAGAACCCGTAATAGATCAGCTCGGCGTAGCGCGGCATGAACTGGTCCTTCAGATGCGCCACCTCGCGGTCGAGCGTGATGCTCTCGATCGCGCGGTGGGCGGCGAGCAGGATCGTGCCGCCCGGCGTCTCGTAGACGCCGCGCGACTTCATGCCGACGAAACGGTTCTCCACCAGATCGAGCCGGCCGATGCCGTTCTCCTTTCCCAGCGCGTTCAGCCGCGTCAGCAGCGTCGCCGGCGAGAGCGCCTCGCCGTTCAGCGCCACGGCGTCGCCGCGCTCGAAGTCGATGGCGATCTCGGTGACGCGGTCGGGCGCGGTCATCGGGCTGATGGTGCGCTGATAGACGATCTCGTCCGCCTCCACCCCCGGCTCCTCGAGGATCTTGCCCTCGGAGGACGAGTGCAGCAGGTTCGCATCCACGCTGAACGGCGCCTCGCCGCGCTTGTCCTTGGCGATCGGGATCTGGTGCTTCTCGGCGAAGTCGAGCAGCGCGGTGCGCGAGGTGAGCTCCCACTCGCGCCAAGGCGCGATCACCGTCACGTCGGGCTTCAGCGCATAGTAGGCGAGCTCGAAGCGCA
>CAZHMM010000060.1:0-20381 GCA_964533585.1 uncultured Elioraea sp. | reverse complement strand
CGGTCTCGGCCTTCTTGTCCTTGCGCATGTGGCCGATCAGCCGCTCGGCCGGCCAGCGCCGGTTGGTCTCGCGGAGCGAGGCGGCCATGCCCGAGGCGGCGAGATGCGCCGCCACCCGCTCGGCATCCTCCGGCTCGCAGAGCCCGAGCCGGGCGGAGAAGCGGAACGCCAGTGCGAGGCCGATGCCGACCGCCTCGCCGTGCAGCAGGGTGCGGCCGTCATAGCCGGCCTCGGCCTCCAGCGCGTGGGCAAAGGTGTGGCCCAGGTTCAAGAGCGCCCGGCCGCCCTCGGCCTTCTCCTCGCGCTCGTCGCCCTCGACCACCCGCGCCTTGGCGAGGCATGCGCGGCGCACCGCCTCGGCCTGGAGCTCGGCATCGCCGGCAAGCAGGGCGGCCCCGTTCGCCTCGCACCAGGCGAAGAACTCGGGATCGTCGATCAGCCCGTATTTCATCACCTCGGCGTAGCCGGCGCGCAGCTCGCGCGGCGGCAGGGTGGCGAGCGTGGCGGTGTCGCACAGCACCAGGCGCGGCTGGTGGAACGCGCCGACCAGGTTCTTGCCCTGCTCGGTGTTGATGCCGGTCTTGCCGCCGACCGAGGAGTCGACCTGGGCGAGCAGGGAGGTCGGCACCTGGATGAACGGCAGGCCGCGCAGCGCGATCGCCGCGGCGAAGCCGGCGAGGTCGCCGATCACCCCGCCGCCGAGCGCGAAGACGGTGGTCTTGCGATCGATGCCGCCGCCGAGCATGCGGCCGATCACCTCGGTCAGCATCGGGAAGCCCTTCGAGCCCTCGCCCGGGGGCACCAGGATCGTCCGTCCTTCGATCCCGGTCGCCGCGAGGGCGGCCTCGAAGCGCGCCCCGTGCAGGGCATGCACGGCCTGATCGGCGATCACCACCGCGCGCCGGCGCGGCATCACCGGCACCGCGAGCGCGCCGGCCCGCTCCAGCAGCCCCGGCCCGATCGCGATCCGGTAGCCGCGCGCGCCGAGCCGCACGCTGACGCCGAGCGGCGGGCGGTGGCTCAGCATCGCGTTCAGCACCCGCGAGGTGGTCTGCTCGGGCGGCTCGTCGTGGCAGGCGACGATCACGTCCGCCTCGGCGTAGAACGGATCCCGCCGGGCGGAGAGGTCCGCCAGGATCGCCGCCGGGTCGCCCTTGGCGAGCAGCGGACGGTCCGAGCGGTGCGACACCCGGCGCACCAGCACCGGCAGATCGACCTTCATCCAGACCGAGAGCGCCTTCTCGCGGATCGCCGCGCGGGTCTCGGGATCGACGAAGGCCCCGCCTCCTGTCGCCAGCACCACCGGCGGCCCGGCGAGCAGCCGCGCGATCACCTTGCGCTCGCCGGCGCGGAAGGCGGTCTCGCCGAAGCGGGCGAAGATCTCGGAGATCGACATCCCGGCCGCCGCCTCGATCTCGTGATCGGCGTCGACGAAGGGCAGGCCGAGCCGGGCGGCGAGCCGCCGCCCGATCGAGGTCTTGCCCGCGCCCATCAGCCCGACGAGCACGATCGGCCGGCCGCCCCAGGGGTGGGGCCGGGCTTCGCCCGGAAGGGCGGGGTCGCTAGACTGGGGCGCCAGCGACTCGGGTGAGACCTGAGCTTGAGTCATGGGATCGGCGTCACGCTAGCATGCTGCTCCGGTCGCGCCAGCGTCCGCGCCGGCCCCCCGATCCGACGGAGACGTGGTCTTGCGTTTCGCGACGATGCTCATTCTCGCCCTGCTCGCGATCGCCGCCGGCGGCGCGGTGTGGATCGGCCTGTTTCCGCCCGAGCCGCGCCAGCAGGCGGTCGAGCGCGTGCTGCCGGTCGAGCGCTTCGCCCCGCGTTGAGCGCCGTGCACGGCCGGATCGAGGCGTTCCTGGAGATGATGGCCGCCGAGCGGGGTGCCGCGCGCAACACCCTGCTCGCCTATGCGTCCGATCTGCAGGACTTCGCCGCGTTCTGCGCCGAGGCCGGGGTCGCGCCGGACCGGGCCGAGACCGCGACGCTGCGCGCCTATCTCGGCCGGCTGCACGCGCAGGGGCTGGCGTCGCGCACGGCCGCGCGGCGCCTCTCCGCACTCCGGCAGTTCCATCGCTTCCTGCTCCAGGAGGGCGTGCGCACCGACGACCCGACCGCCACGCTCGAGGCCGGGCGGCCCGGACGGCGCCTGCCGAAGGTGCTCGCGGAAGAGGAGGTGGTGCGCCTGCTCGCCGCCGCGCGCGCCCTGCCCGGCCACGAGGGGCTGCGCGCGACCGCGCTGGTCGAACTGCTCTACGCCACCGGCCTGCGCGTCTCCGAGCTGATCACGCTGCCGCGCGCCGCCTTCCGCCCCGGGGCGGAGGCGATCGTGGTGCGCGGCAAGGGCGGCAAGGAGCGGCTGGTGCCGGTCGGCGCGCCGGCGCGCGC
This sequence comes from uncultured Elioraea sp., assembly GCA_964533585.1. GTDB lineage: Bacteria > Pseudomonadota > Alphaproteobacteria > Acetobacterales > Acetobacteraceae > Elioraea. The sequence continues at coordinate 17,993 of CAZHMM010000060.1, read as the reverse complement.
GGCGGTCGAGGCCTGGCTCGCCGCCGAGGCGGCCGCGCGCAAGGCCAGGCCGGCGCCGCGCTGGCTGTTCCCCTCGCGCGCGGCGGCCGGGCACCTGACGCGCCAGCGCCTCGCGCAGATCCTGAAGGAGATCGCGCTCGCCGCCGGGATCGATCCCGGGCGGGTCAGCCCGCATGTGCTGCGCCACGCCTTCGCCACCCACCTGCTCGCGCACGGCGCCGACCTGCGCAGCCTCCAGGCCATGCTCGGCCATGCCGACATCGCCACTACCGAGATCTACACCCATGTCGCGCCCGGCCGGCTCGAGCGCGTGGTCGCGGCGCACCATCCGCTGGCCAGGCCCGGCCGGCGCGGCACGGCCGGAGGGGACGGCCCGGCTTGACTTCCGGGGCCACGGCCGGTTCCTTCGCGGCCCCTGCACCCCGCGCCGGACCGCCCCATGCACCCCTACCGCACCCATACCTGCGGCGCGCTGCGCGCCGAGCATGCCGGCCAGACCGCGCGCCTCTCCGGCTGGGTTCACCGCAAGCGCGACCATGGCGGCCTGCTGTTCATCGACCTGCGCGACCATTACGGCCTGACCCAGGTGGTGATCGATGCGGGCTCGCCGCTGCTGGAGGACGCCGAGCGGGTGCGGGCCGAGAGCGTGATCACGGTCACCGGCACGGTGGTGCGCCGCACGCCCGACACCGTGAACCAGAAGCTGCCGACCGGCGAGATCGAGCTGCGCGCCGCCGAGCTCAGCGTGCAGTCGGCGGCCGAGGTGCTGCCGATCCAGGTCGCGGGCGATGCCGAGTTCCCCGAGGAGCTCAGGCTGCGCTACCGCTTCATCGATCTCCGCCGCGACCGCGTGCACCGCAACATCGTGCTGAGGAGCGCGGTGATCGCCTCGATCCGCCGGCGAATGATCGAGCAGGGCTTCATCGAGTTCCAGACGCCGATCCTGACCGCCTCCTCGCCCGAGGGCGCGCGCGACTTCCTCGTCCCCGCCCGGCTGCATCCGGGCAAGTTCTACGCGCTGCCGCAGGCGCCGCAGCAGTTCAAGCAGCTCTGCATGGTCGCCGGGTTCGACCGCTACTTCCAGATCGCGCCCTGCTTCCGCGACGAGGCCTCGCGCGCCGATCGTTCCCCGGGCGAGTTCTATCAGCTCGATTTCGAGATGAGCTACGTCACCCAGGAGGACGTGTTCGCGACGATCGAGCCCGTGCTCGCCGGCGTGTTCGAGGAGTTCGCCGCCGGGCGCACGGTGACACCGCCGCCCTTCCCGCGCATCCCCTACGACCAGGCGATGGCGGAGTTCGGCTCGGACAAGCCCGACCTGCGCAATCCGTTGCGTATCAAAGACGTGACGGAGGCGTATCGGGGTGGCGGGTTCGGCCTGTTCGCGCGCGCGATCGAGGCGGGCTCGGTGGTGCGCGCGATCCCGGCCCCGGGTGCTGGCGGCAGGCCGCGCAGCTTCTTCGACCGTCTGAACGAGTGGGCGCGCAGCGAAGGCGCGGGCGGGCTCGGCTACATCACCTTCGAGGGCGGCGAGGCCAAGGGGCCGATCGCGCGCAACCTCGAACCCGCGCGCGCGGGCGCGATCAAGGCCGCGTTCGACCTCACCGACGGCGATGCGGTGTTCTTCGCCTGCGACAAGCCGGCCGCCGCCGCCGCCTTCGCCGGCAAGGTGCGCACGCGCATCGCCACCGAGCTCGACCTGATCGAGAAGGACGCGTTCCGCTTCTGCTGGATCACCGACTTCCCGATGTACGAGCGCAACGAGGACACCGGCGCGATCGAGTTCAGCCACAACCCGTTCTCGATGCCGCAGGGCGGGCTCGAGGCGCTGAACACGATGGACCCGCTCGCCATCAAGGCGTTCCAGTACGACATCGTCTGCAACGGCGTGGAGCTCTCCTCCGGCGCGATCCGCAACCACCGCCCCGACATCATGATCCGCGCCTTCGAGATCGCGGGGTATCCGGAGCAGGAGGTGGAGGCGCGGTTCGGCGGCATGCTCAACGCGTTCCGCTACGGCGCGCCGCCGCATGGCGGTTCGGCGCCGGGGATCGACCGGATCGTCATGCTGCTCGCCGACGAGCCGAACATCCGCGAGGTGATCCTGTTCCCGATGAACCAGCAGGCCGAGGATCTGATGATGGGGGCGCCGGCGCCGGTGCCGCCCGAGCGGCTGAAGGAGCTCTACATCCGGCTCGACCTGCCGCCGGTGAAGAAGGGCTGATCAGGCGGCGTCGGAGGCGCGGGGGGCGCGCCCGGCACGCGCGAGCAGCGCGTCCGCCTCCTCGGCGCCGGTGAAGGTGGTGATGCCGACCGAGACGGCGACCGGCAGGACGAAATCGTCCCAGGTGAGCCGACGGCCGCGCACCTCGGTGCTGATGCGCGCGGCGATCGCCAGCGCCTGGTCGGCCGCGACCCGCCCGAGCAGCACGGCGAAGCTGCCGCCCTCGATCCGCCCGACCGCGTCGATGCCGCGCACCGCCTGGGCGATCGCCTCGCCGGCGACCCGCAGCGCCGCCTCGCCGGCAGCGGCACCGAAGCGCTCGCCGATCGCGCCATGCGCGTCGAGGTCGCAGAAGATCACCGCGCCGATCTCGCCGTTGCGCCGCGCCGCCTCCAGCCGCTCGGCCAGCCGACGCATCAGGCCCTGCCGGTTGTAGAGCCCGGTCAGCGCGTCGGTCTCCTCGCTGGTCGGCTTGCCCACCGGCTCGCTCCACCATGTCTCGGGCACGCCGGGGTCAGGCCACGGTCGCGGACCATGGGCGGCAACGCGGTCGATGGGCGGAGCGAGGGTGTCGAGCGGCATGGCGCACCTTTCGGAGACCCGCCTGGCTTCCACCCTTGGACGCGTTACGAAGCCCGTCATGCGACCATAGGTAGTAGTGCCGGGGCGGTCAAATGGACCGTGAGGGTGAAGGTTTCGTGACCGTGGCTCAGCAAGCCTCGTGCCAGTCTCGATGACGCGGAGTCGCCGCGCGCAGCGCCGGTTCCGCGCGACGGGCTCGGCAGGGACTGCCGCACGCGCGCTTGTCGGACCCGGCAGACTTGGACTTGCCCCTCCGCCTCCCGTAGTGTCTGGGCGCCACCCCCCATGGGACTTCGCCGATGCGTGTGCGTTTCCGACCGGCTGCCCTCGTCGCCGCCTGCCTCCTTGCCGTCATGCCGGACCTGCGGGCGGCGGAGCTGACCTCGCACCGTGCCGCCTATCGGCTTGTGCTCGACCCGGCCCGGCCGAACCAGGATGTCGAGAGCGCCAACGGGGCGATGCTCTACGAGGTGGTCGATCGTTGCGGCGCCTGGACGGTGCAGCAGCGCTTCACGCTTCAGGTTGTGGCGCGCAGCGGGCAGGCCTACGAGATGTCGTCCGACTACGCGACCTGGGAGGACCGGGACGGCACCCGGCTGCGCTTCCGGCTGCGCCAGGCGACCGACGGCACGGTCACCAAGACGATCGCCGGCGAGGCGACGCTCGACGCCCCGGGCGGCACCGGCAGCGCCCGGCTGACCGCGCCCGAGGAGCGCGAGATCGCCCTGCCGCGCGGCACGCTGTTCCCGATGATCCACACGGCCCGCCTGCTCGAGGCGGCACGGCGCGGCGATCGCGTGCTGGCCGCGCCGGTGTTCGACGGCACCTCCGAGGACGGCGCGCAGGACACCAACACGGTGATCGCCGGCCGGCTGCCGGCCGACCCCGCGGTCGGCTTCGCGGCACTGCGCGATGTCGCGTCGTGGCGGGTGCGGATCGCCTTCTTCGCCCCGGGCGGCACTGGCCAGCCGGAATATGAGGTCGGCATCCGCTACTTCGAGAACGGGGTGGCGGACGAGCTGAAGATGGACTTCATCGAGTTCGCCGTCGCCGGCACCCTCGCCGAGTTCGAGCGCCTGCCCGGCGGCTGCAACTGACGGCCCGTCGCGCCGCGCGCCCCTGCCCCGACGCCCGGGGTTGGCGCGCCGGCCCGGGGACATGATATGACCCTCCCGGGAGGCTGGCGGCGGACGGGCTCCTCGCCAACCCGGCCAGGTCCGGAAGGAAGCAGCCGTAACGGGTTCTTGCCCGGGTCGCTTTGCCAGTCTCCCACCGTTCCGCGAGAGCCTGGGGTCCACGAAGGGGAGCGCGGCAGGCGCGATGTCCGACCTGTTCGGCAGTGCTGCCGAGGAACCACCGCCACCGCCCGAGGGCCCGGGCCTGTTCGGCGAGGCCGAGCCGCCGCCTGAGCCGCCGCCGCGCCAGGGCCCTGCCCCCTACCGGGTGCTCGCGCGCAAGTACCGCCCGCAGGGCTTCGAGGCGCTGATCGGCCAGGAGGCGATGGTGAGGACGCTCACCAACGCCTTCGCCACGGGGCGCATCGCGCATGCCTTCATGCTCACCGGCGTGCGCGGGGTCGGCAAGACCACCACCGCGCGCATCATCGCCCGCGCGCTGAACTGCACGGGCGCCGACGGCTCGGTCGCCGCGCCCACGATCACGCCCTGCGGGGTGTGCGATTCCTGCCGCGCGATCGCCGAGGACCGCCACCCCGACGTGATGGAGATCGACGCCGCCTCGAACACCGGCGTGCAGAACGTGCGCGACGTGGTGATCGAGGGCGCGCGCTACGCGCCGATCAGCGCGCGCCACAAGGTCTACATCGTCGACGAGGTGCACATGCTCTCGACGGCGGCGTTCAACGCGCTGCTCAAGACGCTCGAGGAGCCGCCGCCGCACGTGAAGTTCGTGTTCGCCACCACCGAGATCCGCAAGGTGCCGGTGACCGTGCTGTCGCGCTGCCAGCGCTTCGACCTCCGGCGCATCCCGGCCGAGCGGCTGACCGAGCATTTCGGCAGCGTCGCCGCGCAGGAGAGTGTCCCCGTCGAGGAGGAGGCGCTGCGGCTGATCGCGCGCGCGGCCGACGGCTCGGTGCGCGACGGGCTCTCGCTGCTCGACCAGGCGATCGCGCTTGCCGGCGAAGGCTCGGTCACGGCCGAGGCGGTGCGGGGGATGCTGGGGCTCGCCGACCGCGCGCAGGTCTGGGACCTGTTCGAGGCGGTGATGGCCGGGCGCATCGCCGAGGCGCTCGGCCTGCTCGGCGGCGCGCACGCGGCCGGCGCCGATCCGGCCGTGGTGGTGCAGGACCTGCTCGGCGTCACCCATGCGGTGACGCGCGCGAAGCTGGTGCCCGGGGCGGCGGACGGGCCGGCGATGGCGGAGCTCGAGCGCGTGCGCGGCCCGGCGCTCGCCGTGCGGCTCTCGGTGCCGCAATTGGGCCGCGCCTGGCAGATGCTGCTCAAGGGGCTCGGCGAGGTGAACGACGCGGGTGACCGCCTCGCCGCGGCCGAGATGGTGCTGATCCGGCTCGCCCATGTCGCCGAGCTGCCGACGCCGGGCGAGCTCGTGCGCCGGCTCGCGCGCGGCGAAGAGGGCGGCGCCGGGCCGGGCGTGCCGTCGGGCGGTGGCGGCGGCCTGCGCGCGATCGCCGGGGGTGCGGCGCGGGCAGAGGCCGTGCCGGTCGCAGCACCGCGCGCGCAGGCTGCAATCGCGGGGCTGCGCGACGTGGTCGCCCTCGCCGGGGCGAAGCGCGAGGTGCGGCTCGCGGCCGAGATCGCCGAATACATGCATCTGGTGCGGCTGGAGGAGGGTGTGCTCGAGTTCCGGCCCGAGCCGGATGCGCCGCGCGATCTCGCCGCGCGCGTGGGCGCCCTGCTGAGCGAGGCCACGGGGCGGCGCTGGACGGTGGCGCTGTCGGCCGAGCCCGGCGCGCCGACGCTCGCGGCGGCCGATCGCGACGAGGTGGCGCGGGTCCGGCGCGAGGTGGAGGCGCATCCGCTGGTGCGCGCGGTGCTGGAGGCGTTTCCCGGCGCGGTGATCGGCGAGATTCGGCGCTGGGACGCGGCGGAGGCTTCCGCGCCAGAGGCCGACGTGATCTACGACGACATCACCGATCGCGAGGACGACGCATGAAGAATCTCGGCCAGATGATGAAGCAGGCCCAGGCGATGCAGCAGCGCATGGAGGAGATGCAGGCGCGGCTGGCCGACCTCGAGGTGCAGGGCAGCGCCGGCGGCGGCATGGTGAGCGTGACGATGTCGGGCAAGGCCGAGGTCAAGCGCGTGAAGATCGACAAGGCGCTGGTCGATCCCGAGGAGGTCGAGGTGCTGGAGGATCTGGTGGTCGCGGCGATCGCGGATGCCAAGGCGAAGGCCGAGGGGCTGGTCGCCGAGGAGATGGCCAAGGTCACGGGCGGGTTGCAGTTGCCGCCGGGGCTGAAGCTGCCGTTCTGAAGGAACGAGGGTGGGGGCCATTGGCCGCCCACGCCCCCCTGGAGGGCGCCCCTCCCGTTGGTCGGGCCGCGGACGCCCTCATGCAGGGGGTCCGGGGGACCAGCGTGGTCCCCCGGTATTCCTTGGCTATACTCACACCAAAGCCACGCGGAGGTCCCGCCATGAACGTCATCACGCCCGTCGCCAAGAAGCGCAGCCTCGCCAAGTTCATCTGGGAGGACCCGCTGCTGTTCGAGGACCAGCTCAGCGAGGACGAGCGGATGATCCGCGACTCCGCGCGCGACTACGCGCAGGGGAAGCTGATGCCGCGCGTGCTGGAAGCGAACCGACACGAGCGCTTCGACCGCGAGATCATGAACGAATACGGCGAGATGGGCTTCCTCGGCGCCACCCTCGACAGCCACGGCTGCGCGGGCATCTCCTACGTCGCCTACGGCCTGATCGCGCGCGAGATCGAACGTGTCGATTCCGGCTACCGCTCCGCCTGGTCGGTGCAGTCCTCGCTGGTGATGTATCCGATCTGGGCGTTCGGCTCGGACGCGCAGAAGGACAAGTACCTGCCCAAGCTGCGCACCGGCGAGTGGGTCGGCTGTTTCGGCCTGACCGAGCCCGACGCCGGCTCCGATCCGGGCGGAATGCGCACGCGCGCGAAGAAGACCGCCAACGGCTGGGTGCTGAACGGCTCCAAGACCTGGATCTCGAACTCGCCGATCGCCGACGTGTTCATCGTCTGGGCGAAGGACGACGCCGGCGAGATCCGCGGCTTCATCCTCGACAAGGGCATGAAGGGACTGACCGCGCCCAAGATCGAAGGCAAGTTCAGCCTCCGCGCCTCGATCACCGGCATGATCATGATGCAGGACGTCGAGGTGGGCGAGGACGCGATCCTGCCCGGGGTGAAGGGGCTGAAGGGACCGTTCTCCTGCCTCAACAACGCCCGCTTCGGCATCGCCTGGGGCGTGCTCGGCGCGGCTGAGTTCTGCTGGCACGCCGCGCGCAGCTATACGCTGGAACGCAAGATGTTCGGCCGTCCGCTCGCGGCCACGCAGCTCATCCAGAAGAAGCTCGCCGACATGCAGACCGAGATCACGCTCGGGCTGCACGCGGTGCTGCGGCTCGGGCGGCTGTGGGACGAGGGCAAGGTGGCGCCCGAAATGATCAGCCTGCTCAAGCGCAACAACTGCGGCAAGGCGCTGGAGATCGCCCGCGTCAGCCGCGACATGCACGGCGGCAACGGCATCGTCGACGAGTACCACGTGATCCGCCACGTGATGAACCTCGAGACGGTGAACACCTATGAGGGAACGCACGACGTCCACGCCCTGATCCTCGGCCGCGCGCAGACGGGCATCGCCGCCTTCGCCGCGGGCGGGTAGACGGCCGCCCCGCTCCGGTTCATCTGCGTCACGGATTGGCGTGAATGACGGCGGCGCGATGGACTCGCGCCACCGTCATGTCGATCGGCAGACCCCGTGGGTTGACCTCCCCATCCCAACACGGATGATGGTGGCGGAGGATTTGCATGACGTCCGTTGCCATCGCCGATCCAGCCCCCGCCGCGCCGCATGCGCGCGACACGGTCGCGTTGCTCGACCGGCTGGTCTCCTTCGACACCACCAGCCGCAACAGCAATCTCGCCTGCATCGCCTTCATCAAGGACTACCTGGCGACGCACGGCGTCGAGTCGCGGCTGACCCACGATTCCACCGGCACCAAGGCGAATCTCTACGCCACCATCGGGCCTGAGGACGTGCCGGGCGTGGCACTGTCGGGCCACGTCGATGTCGTGCCGGTGGACGGGCAGGATTGGTCTTCCGACCCGTTCCGGCTGCGCCGCGCACACGGGCGGCTCCATGGCCGCGGCACCTCGGACATGAAGGGCTTCGTCGCCGCCTGCCTCGCCATGGTGCCGGCGTTCCAGGCACGCGCGCTGAAGCGGCCGATCCATCTCTGCTTCACCTATGACGAGGAGGTCGGCTGCCACGGCGCGCGCGTGCTGGCGGCCGATCTCGCCACGCTGCCAGTGCGGCCCGAGATGGTGATCGTCGGCGAGCCCTCGTCGATGAAGCCGATCCTCGGCCACAAGGGCAAGGTCTCGGCCACCTGCCGCGTGATCGGTCTCGCCGGACACTCCTCGCGCCCGGACCGGGCGGTGAACGCGCTCCAGGTCGGTGCCGAGATCGTATCGTTCCTCAACCGCCAGCAGGCGCGCATCATCGCCGAGGGGCCGCACGATGCGCGGTTCGATCCGCCCTGGACGTCCTGCCACGCCGGCGTGTTCCGCTCGGGCTCGGCGCTGAACATCGTTCCGCATGAGGCCGAGATCGTGTTCGAGTACCGCCACATCCCGGCCCACGATGCCCGGATGCTGCTCGACGACCTGCGCCGCTATGCCGAGACGGTGCTGCTGCCGCCGATGCGCGCGGTGCATCCAGGCGCGGCCATCACGTTCGACGAGCGGCCGCGTCTCGCCGGCATGGATCTCGCCGAGGACCATCCGCTCGCCGACCTGGTCCGCGCGCTCACCGGCGCGAACGAGGCCGGCCGCGTCGCCTACGGCACCGAGGGCGGGATCTTCCAGGAGCACGGCATGGCGGCGATCGTCTGCGGCCCCGGCGACATCGCCCAGGCGCACACACCCGACGAGTGGATCGCCGAAAGCGAACTGGCCGCCTGCGAGGCGTTCCTCGCGCGGCTGGCCGATCGCCTCGCCGCCTGACGCGCTGGAGCCCCCGATGAGCGCGCCGACCCAGATCGCCCCCCGCAGGCGGGTCGAGATCCCGGTGCCGGATCTCGGGCCCTGGCTCGCCGGCAATACCGGGCTGCGCGGATTCTGGAGCTTCGCCGGGCCGCAGCCCGGACCGCACACGGCGATCACCGCGCTCGTGCACGGCAACGAGATCGCCGGCGCGCAGGTGCTCGCGCGCCTGCTTGAGCGCGGCATCGCGCCGTTGCGCGGCAAGCTCAGCCTGGGCTTCGCCAATCTCGATGCCTTCGCGCGCTTCGATCCGGCCAATCCGACGGCGAGCCGCTATATCGACGAGGATCTGAACCGGCTCTGGTGCCGCGCCGTGCTGGACGATGGGACGGAGACCTCGGAGCTCACGCGCGCACGCGCGATGCGGCCGCTGATCGACACCGTCGATGTGCTGCTCGACCTGCATTCGATGCTGTGGGAGAGCGAGCCGCTGCTGATCGCCGGCCAGCCCGAGAAGGCGCGCCGGCTGGCGCTCGCGATCGGCGTGCCGCCGCTGGTGGTGGGCGACGAGGGGCATTCCGGCGGACGACGGCTGATCGACTATCGTCCCTTCGCCGATCCGGGCTCGCCGCGCGTCGCCATCCTGGTCGAGGCCGGGCAGCATTGGGTGCCCGAGACCGTCGAGACCATGGCGGCGACGGTCGCGCGGCTCCTGCTGGCGACGGGCCAGCTCGATGCCGACGGCGCGGCGCGCATCACCGAGGCGCCGCTCTATTCGGGCCCGGCGCGCTTCGCCCAGGTGACACGCACGGTCACCGCGCAGACCAACGAGTTCGCCTTCGTCCGGCCCTTTCGCGGCGGCGACATCGTGCCCGGGCGCAACACGCTGATCGCGCTCGACGGCGAGACCGAGATCCGCACCCCGCATGACGACTGCCTGCTGGTGATGCCCTCCTTGCGGACCTGCCGCGGCCATACCGCGGTCCGCCTGGCCCGCGTGATCGATCCGATCCCGGCATGACGCCCGCCCGGGTCGACCCCGTCTGACGCCGATGGCAGAGTGACGGTGCGTCCGAACGAGGCGCGCGCACCCGGGGAGGAACGATCATGTTGAGCCGGGCCGTCGCGTGCGTTGCCGCCGTCGTGCTGTGCGCCGGCGCCGCGTTCGCGCAGGACTACCCGACGCGCGCGGTCACGCTGATCGTGCCCTATCCGCCGGGCGGCAACACCGACCTGATGGCGCGCGCGCTGCAACCCGAACTGTCGAAGGCGCTCGGCCAGCCCGTCGTGATCGTCAACCGTGGTGGGGCGGCCGGCTCGATCGGCACGACCGAGCTCGCGCGAGCGCGGCCCGACGGCTACACGCTCGCCATGGTGCCTAACAATCCGGTCACCGCGCAGCCGCATCTGAACCGGTTGCAGTATTCCGCCGGGACGCTGCGCTACATCTGCCTCGTCTACGACAACCCGCAGGTGCTGGTGCTGGGGCGCAACGCGCCGTTCCGCGACTATGCGGGGATGGTGGCGCACGCCAAGTCGGCCGAGGAGGCGCTGATCTATGGCTCGCCGGGCCAGGGCAGCACGCAGCATCTGCTGATGGCGCAGTTGCTGAATGCGCTGGGCGTGAAGGCGCTGCACGTGCCGTATCAGGGCGCGGGGCCGATGGCGCAGGCGGCGCTGGGCGGCCAGATCATGGTCTTCATCGAGAGCCCGACCATCCCCACCAACACCAATCTGGCGGTGCTGGCGGTGTTCTCGCGCGAGCGGCTCTCGGCTTTCCCCGACGCGCCGACGCTCGCCGAGGTCGGCGTGCCGATCGCCGGCGCTTCGCATGGCGGGCTGGTCGCGCCGGACGGCCTGCCGGACGCGATCGCGGCGAAGCTCGAGACGGCGTGCGAGGCCGGCGTCAAGTCCGAGACCTTCCGCAGCGCGGCGACCCGGCTCGCCGCCGTCGCGCGCTACATGCCCGGCGCGCAGTTCCGCGAGCGGTTCGTCGCCGAGAGCGAGGCGAACAAAGGCACGATCGCAGCACTCGGGCTCGCGCGGGAGTAGGCGCGGGCGGCCGGCTGCGCTATGCAGCCGGCGGATGCGGGCGTGGCGGAATTGGCAGACGCGCCGGGCTCAAAATCCGGTTCCCCGCGAGGGGAGTGTCGGTTCGACCCCGACCGCCCGCACCAGGCGCACTGCACGTCGGCGCCCGGCGCCTGAGCTCCGGCGGACGACCGTCCGCGCGCTCGTCCGCCACAGCCGGATACGGCCCCCTCGCCGCCGCGGTCACGGAGAACGCGGGGTCGTGCGGGCGCCCCCAAGCATGCGGCTGAGCGTCCCGTCGCGCAGCACGATCTGGTGCCACAGCGCGGCCAGCACATGCGCCGCGATCGCTGCCAGCAGCACATTGGCCAGCACCTCATGCGCCTCGCCCCACAGGCGCCCGCCCGGGATGGGCATGGGCGGCGGAAGCGGCAGCCCACCCAGCACGGTGACGCTTCGGCCGCGCGCCCAGCGGTCGAGCAGCCCGGTCAGCGGTACTGCGACCGTCAGGCCCAGCAGCGCCAGGTGCATCGCGGTGGCGGCGAAGCGCGCCCAGGCCGCCGCCGGGACGCTCGGCGGTGGCGAGATCACCCGCCACGCCACCCGGAGCGCCGCCAGACCGAGCACCAGCACGCCCAGGCTGGCGTGCAGCTGCATCGCGAGGTCCCGGCCGGCGCCGCGCGGGACCTCCTCCATCGTGCTGCCGACCACCCAGGCCGACAGCACTGCGAGCGCGGTCGCCCAGTGGATGATGCGGGTCGCCGTCCCGAACGGCTGCGCTTGGGCAGTGATCGCCATCGCGTCCACCCCCGCTCAGCGGCTGTGGCGCGTGACCGCGCCGGTGGCGGCATCGACGCGCAGCGTGACGCGGCGCCCCTGCGCGTGGGCCGCCTTCACCTCCCAGCCGCCACGCTCCCACTCCAGCTCGGTGACCGCGGCGTAGCCGGCGCCGTAGACGGCGGCGATGGCGGCCGGAGCGTCGAAACGGGCGCCAGACGGCGTCACCGCCTCGGCCGGGCGTCGCTCGGCGCGGGTGCCATCGGGGGAGGCGAGCGCAGCCTGGAACGGGGCGGTGGCTGTGGCGAGCGCCAGGGTCAGCGCGGCCAAGGGACGAAAGCGGGCCATGATCGGTCTCCTGCGTTCTGGATTGCGGCCTCTCCGCAACGGGCTGCATCCTGGCCGCCCGCGCCTGAACCGAGGCTGAGCCCGCTGTTCAGCAACCGTTCAGCCGCGCCAGCCGACCGTGCCTCCATGCGCCGAGCCCTTCTGCTGCTGCCGCTCATGCTTCTGGTCCCCCGGCCTGCCGAGGCGGACGATCGGCGCGACCACGAACGGGCGCGCGCGGCACTCGCCGCGGGCGAGATCCGTCCGCTCGCCGAGCTGCTCGCCGAGGTGGAGGGCCGCTACGCCGGGCGGGTGATCGAGGCCGAACTCGATCGCGAGGACGGACGCTGGGTCTACGAGATCAAGCTGCTGCCGCCCTCGGGCCGGGTCTTCACGATCGAGCTCGACGCCGCGACCGGCGCCCTGTTGCGCAGCCGCGGACCAGTGCAAGAGCGGCGCTGATGCGCGTTCTCGTGGTCGAGGATCACCCGGCGCTGGCGCGCCAAGTCATCGACGCACTGAGCGAGGCCGGCTTCGTCGCCGACCGCGCGGCGGATGGCGAGGAGGGCCATTTCCTCGGCGAGACCGAATCCTATGACGCCGCGGTGCTCGATCTCGGCCTGCCGGTGCTGGACGGACTGACCGTGCTGAAGCGCTGGCGTGCGGCGGGGCGGGACATGCCGGTGCTGATCCTGACCGCGCGCGACGGCTGGAGCGAGAAGGTCGCGGGCCTCAACGCGGGGGCCGACGACTACCTGACCAAGCCCTTCGTGATGGCCGAGCTGGTCGCGCGCGTGCAGGCGCTCGTGCGTCGGGCGCATGGGCGGAGTCGTCCGGAGATCACACTCGGCAAGCTGGTCGTCGACACCGCCGCGCAGCGCGTGCTGCTGGACGGTGCGGCCGTGAAGCTGACCGGGCTGGAATACCGCCTGCTCGCCTACCTTGCCCTGCATGCCGGGCAGGTGGTGTCCAAGAGCGAGCTGACCGAGCATCTCTACGCGCAGGACTTCGACCGCGACAGCAACACGCTGGAGGTCGTGGTCGGCCGGCTGCGCCGCAAACTCGGCGAGGGGCTGATCGAGACCTTGCGCGGCCAGGGCTACCGGCTCATGGCCGGATGAGGCTGCTGCGTTCGCTGACGCTTCGCGTTGCGCTCGCCGCGGGGCTGTGGGTGACGGCCGGCCTTGGCGCGGCGGCGTGGTTCCTGACGGGGGTCGCCGTGCGCCACGTCGAAGCGGCCTTCGACGCCCGGCTGATGGGCCTGCTGGATGGCGCGGTGGCGGCGGCCGCGGCCGATGAGACGGGCCGTGTGGTAGTGGCGCGGGCGCCGGCGGGGGCCGATTTCGACCGGCCGTTTGGCGGCGCCTACTGGCAGGTGACGGGGCCGGCGGGTGCGCTGGCGACCTCGCGCTCGCTCTGGGACCAGTCGCTGCCCGCCGCCGTAACGGATCATGACGGCGTATTGATCCGCGATGCGCTGGGACCGCGCGGCGAGCCGCTGCGCGTCGCCGAGCGCGACATTCTGCTGCCGGGCGCCGCCGCGCCGGTGCATGTCGCGGTCGGGCTGTCGCGCGCCGCGACCGAGGCCGAGGCGCGGCGGCTGCGCGCGATGCTGCTCGCTGCCGTCGCGGTGCTGGGCGTCGGGCTTGTCGGGGGGCTGGTCGCCACCGTCGTCGCGGCGCTGGCGCCGCTGCGCCGGCTGCGCCGGGCGCTCGCGGAGATGCGGGGTGGGACGCGGCAGCGGCTGGACGTCACGGGACCGTCCGAGCTCGCGCCGGTGGTCGCCGAGCTGGACGCCCTCCTGACCGCCAATCGCGCGACCGTGGAGCGGGCGCGCACCCATGTCGGCAACCTGGCGCATGCGCTGAAGACGCCGCTCGCCGTGCTGCGCAACGCGCTGGAGGCGCCACAGCCCGATCTGGCGGCAGCGCGCGCCGAGGCCGCGGCGCTTGAGCGGCTGGTGCAGCATCATCTGGCGCGCGCCCGGGCCGCGGCACGCCTCGCCATCGCCGCGCCGACCGCCTCGCCGCTCGTCGTGGCCGAGGAGGTCGCGACGGCGCTGCGGCGTCTGTTCGGCGATCGCGGCATCGTTATCGACGTGGCCGGCGACCGTGACGCCGGCGTTGCGGTGGACGCGCAGGACCTGACCGAGATGCTCGGCAACCTGATGGAGGACGCGTGCACCTGGACGCGGACGCGCGTGGTCGTGCGCGTCGTCGCGGATGGCGCGTCGGTGACTGCGTCGGTGTCCGACGACGGCGCCGGCCTGCCGGCGCAGGACCATCCCGCCGCGCTGACGCGCGGCGAGCGGCTGGATGAGCGGACGCCCGGCTCGGGGCTGGGGCTCGCCATCGTCGCGGACCTCGCGGCTCTGTACGGCGGTTCGCTCACGCTCACGCGCAGCCCGGAGGGCGGGCTCTGCGCCACGCTCACGCTGCCCCGCCGCGGCGCGAGCGGTTCCGCCTGAGGGCCTGCCACACCACGCCGGTCTGCGCGAGCGTGCCGGCAGAGCCTCATGCCGTGGAGCCGGCTCGGCAAGCGCCATCGCGCATGACGCGACCGCGCGCCCGCCCCTATAGTCGGGCCGCGTGAGCGCCGAATCGTTTCCCTCCCCCCTGCTCGCCCCGGCGTCGACGCGCTCCGCCGCGCCGGCGCGCCCGGCTATGCTGCCCGACCGGCTCGAGCGCGGCTCGCCCGATCGGCTCGGCGCGCACTGGGACGGGCTCGGCGTGAACCTCGCCGTGTTCTCCGCTCACGCCGAGCGGATCGAGCTCTGCCTGTTCGATGCCGAAGGCCGGCACGAGATCGCCCGCTTCGCCCTCACCGAGTGCACCGACGAGGTCTGGCACGGCTATCTGCCGGGTGCCGGGCCCGGCATGGTGTACGGCCTGCGCGCGCACGGACCGTTCGACCTGGCGGCCGGGCACCGCTTCAACCCGCATAAGCTTCTGCTCGACCCCTATGCGCGCCAGCTGCGTGGCGAGCTGCGCTGGTCGGACGCGCTCAGCGGCGCGCAGCCGAAGAGCGAGCGCACGCCCGACCGGCGCGACAGCGCGCCATTCGTCCCGAAATGCGTTGTCACGCATGATGACTATCCCTGGGGCGACGATCGCCCGCCCGGCGTGCCCTGGGAGCGGACGGTGATCTACGAGGCGCATCTGCGCGGCCTGACCATGCGCCACCCAGCCGTGCCTGCGGCACAGCGCGGCACCTTCGCGGGCCTCGGCCATCCGGCGGTGATCGAGCATCTCCTCCGCCTTGGCGTCACCGCAGTCGAACTGCTGCCGGTGCAGGCGATCCTGCACGACCGCGCGCTGTTCGAGCGCGGCCTGGTCAACCACTGGGGCTATCAGACGCTCGGCTTCTTCGCGCCCGAGCCGCGCTACCTGACCACGCCGGAGGCGCGCGACGAGATCCGCACCGCCATCCGCCGCCTGCACCAGGCCGGCATCGAGGTGATCCTCGACGTCGTCTACAACCACACCGGCGAGAGCGACGAGACCGGACCGACGCTCTGCTGGCGCGGGCTCGACAATGCCGCCTACTACCGCCTCATGCCCGACGATCGCCGCCGCTACGTCAATGACAGCGGCACGGGCAACACGCTCGAGCTCACGCATCCGCGCGTGCTGCAGATGGTGATGGATTCCCTGCGCCACTGGGTGACCTCGTATCATGTCGACGGCTTCCGCTTCGATCTCGGATCGATCCTGGGGCGCGAGGAGCACGGCTTCGATCCCGGTGCGGGGTTCTTCGACGCGATCCGCCAGGACCCGGTGCTGGGCCGGATCAAGCTGATCGCCGAGCCATGGCATCTCGGCGCGGACGGCTATCACCTCGGGCGTTTCCCGCCCGGCTTCGCCGAGTGGAACGACCGCTACCGCGACACGGTGCGCCGCTTCTGGGGCGGCGACGCGCTCGCCCGGCCGGAGCTCGCCGGGCGGCTCACCGGTTCGGCCGAGCTGTTCGACCAGCGACGGCGCAGGCCCTGGGCGAGCGTGAACTTTCTCGCCGCGCATGACGGCTTCACCCTGCACGACCTCGCCGCCTACGAGCGCAAGCACAACGAGGCGAACGGCGAGGGGAACCGCGACGGCCACAACCACAATCACAGCCGCAACTGGGGCGTGGAGGGCGAGACCGACGATCCGGCGATCAACGCGACGCGCGCGGCCGTGCGGCGCGCGATGCTCATGACGCTGTTCGCCTCTGCCGGCACGCCGATGCTGCTCGCCGGCGACGAGCTCGGGCGGACGCAGAGAGGCAACAACAACGCCTACTGCCAGGACAACGCGCTGAGCTGGATCGACTGGGTTCGCGCGGCGGAGCCGGAGCCGAAACGGCTCTGCGCCTTCGCCGCGCGCTGCATCGCCGCGCGCGCGCGCCTCGCGCCGCTCCGTCCCGCGCAATTCCTGCACGGCGCGGCCGAGCCCTGGCCCCGGCTCGCCGATACCGCCTGGTTCGACGCCGGCGGCCGGGCGAAGACACCGGAGACCTGGTCGCAGCCCGGGCTGACGCTGGCGCTGCGTCGCGTCTGGACGGAGGCGGGCACCACGGCGGCGACGCTGCTGCTGCTGAACGCCGATGCGGCGGCGCAGGTGTTCACCCTGCCCGATCCGCCACTCGACTGGGTGCGCGTGCTCGACAGCGCCGCGCCTGAGGCGCCCGAGGTGCTGCTGCCCGGCGGCACGATCGAAGTCGCGCCGCACGCCGCCGTGCTGCTCGCCTGCACCCTCGGGGGCGCGCCGCAATGAGCGACGCGGCACTCGCCGCACTCGCCGAGGAGGCGGGTCTGGCGGCCACATGGCGCGACAACGCCGGGCGCATGAACACGGTTGGGCCGGAGACCCTGCGCGCGGTGCTCGGCGCCATGGGGTTTCCGGCCGACACCGCCGACGCGATCGCCGCGTCGCGCGCCGCCCTTGCCCGCCGCGCCGCCACGCTGCCGCCGGTGCTGACGTTGACGGTCGGGCCGGACGGTGTCGCCGTGCCGGGTGCTGCCGTCGGCGATCGCTGGCAGGTCGCACTCGAGGACGGCTCGACGCGCGAGGGCGCGCTGGTCGCCGGCTGGGGGGGTGAGGCGCGCCTGCCCGGCCTCGACACGCCGGGCTGGCACACGCTCGACCTCGGCGGCCGCCGCGTCGCGCTCGCTGCCGCGCCGCCGCGCTGCGTCGCCCTGCCCGAGCATGCGCGCGCCTGGGGACTGGCCGTGCAGGTCTATGCGTTGCGCCGCGCCGGGGATCGCGGGGTGGGCGATCACGGCGCGCTCGCCGCGCTCGGCGAGGCGGCGGCGCGGCAGGGCGCGGCGTGCCTGGCGATGAGCCCCCAGCACGCGCTGTTCGCCGCCGACCCGCATCGCTTCGGCCCGTACTCGCCCTCCTCGCGGCTGTTTCTCAATCCGCTGCACGCCGACCCCTCGCTGGTGTTCGCCGAGACGTCGGCGGCAGCCTCCGCCGATGACGGCGATCTGGTCGACTGGCCGGCGGTCTCGGCACGCACGCTCGCCCACTTCCGCGCGCTGTTCGCCCGCCATGCCGGCGATCACCGCTTCGCCGCCTTCCGCGAGCGCGAGGGCGAGGCTCTCCAGGATCACGCGCGCTTCGAGGCGCTGCACGCCGAGCAGGTCGCGCGGCACGGGGCGTATGACTGGCGGCGCTGGCCGGCGCCGCTCCGCGATGCGCGCAGCGCCGAGGTCGCCGCCTTCGCGCGCGCGCGCGCCGGCGAGGTGGCGTTCCACGAATTCGCGCAGTTCCTCGCCGATGCGAGCCTTGCCGAGACGCAACGACGCCTGCGGGCGGCCGGCATGGCGATCGGTCTGATCACCGATCTCGCGGTCGGCGCGGATCCGTCCGGCAGCCAGGCCTGGTCGCGCCCGGAGCAGATCCTCAACGGCGTCTCGGTG